>CBIGPF010000025.1:0-49249 GCA_966191535.1 uncultured Pseudomonas sp.
GTTAGTTCAGTTCGTCGCTGGAACGGGGCGCATCTTAGGGGCGAGGCGAATCCCTGTCAACAACATTTTTTCAGATTTCTTATTTTTTTCTCCCACAGAACAATCACTTATGTGACCACCCCAGGTTCCGCCCGGCGAAGTCCGCGCCTCACCTGCCCTCCTCCGGTTCGTCTTCAACCGCTGGCGCCGTCATGAAAAAGGCCGGGGGCTTCGCAGCACCCGGCCTTTTTCAGTGTAGGAAAGAACTCAGGAGCCGATGGCGTCGCGAATCTTTTCCCACTCCTTGGCTTCTTTCTTCGACGCACCGCCCAGCAGCTCCAGGGCCTGGCGCAGACGATAGCGCGACAGATCGGCACCTAGGATCTCCATGGCATCGAGCACCGACACGGAGCTGGCCTGGCCGGTGATTGCCGGGAACATCAGCGGCATCACGTCACGCGGTTTGAGGCCCAGGTGCTCGGCCACGGCCTGAATGGTCGCCGTAATGCGATCCTTCTCCCACTGACGCAGCGCTTCGAGCTTCCACAGCACCAGCTGCAGCACCTGGCGAACCTGGGTGGCGTCGAGCTTCTTGTGCTCGAACAGCTTGGCGTCCAGCTGTACGCCGCCGCTGAAGAAGAAGCCGGCCAGCGGAGCGATCTGGCTGAAATTCTCCACGCGACCTTGTACGTGCGGGGCGATCTTCATCAGGTACTCGGGGTTGAGCGCCCACTTCTGCACTTCCTTCGCGAAGTCCTCGACGGACAGCTCGCGGATCCACTGGCCGTTCAGCCAGGAGAGCTTCTCGATGTCGAAGATCGGGCCCCCCAGCGACACGCGGGACAGGTCGAAGTGCTCGATCATCTCTGCCAGGCTGAACTTCTCGCGCTCGTCAGGCATGGACCAGCCCATACGGCCGAGGTAGTTCAACAGCGCCTGAGGCAACAGACCCATGCGCTCGTAGAAGGTGATCGAGGTGGGGTTCTTGCGCTTGGACAGCTTGCTCTTGTCCGGGTTGCGCAGCAGCGGCATGTAGCAGAGCACCGGTTGTTCCCAGCCGAAGTACTCGTACAGCTTGATCAGCTTCGGCGCCGAGGGCAGCCACTCTTCGCCGCGCAGGACGTGGGTGATGCCCATCAGGTGGTCGTCGACCACGTTGGCCAGGAAGTAGGTGGGCAGGCCGTCGGCCTTCATCAGCACCTGCATGTCCATGCGGTCCCACGGGATTTCAACGTCGCCACGGAGCATGTCCGGCACAACGCAGACGCCCTCGGTCGGCACCTTCATCCGCACCACGTGGGATTCGCCGGCGGCGATGCGCTTGGCCGACTCCTCTTTCGCAAGGTGCATGCAGTGGCCGTCGTAGCGCGGGGTCTCCTTGCGCGCCTGCTGTTCGGCGCGCAGCGCGTCGAGGCGCTCGGACGAACAGAAGCAGGGGAAGGCGTGGCCTTTCTCGACCAGCTCGTCGCTGTACTGCTTATAGATGGCGCCACGCTCGCTCTGCCGGTACGGGCCGTGCGGGCCGCCGACGTCCGGGCCCTCGTCCCACTCGATACCCAGCCAGCGCAGCGCGTCGAAGATCTGCTGTTCCGATTCGCGGGTCGAGCGCACCTGGTCGGTGTCCTCGATGCGCAGAATGAACTGACCGCCGTGCTGGCGGGCGAAGCAGAGGTTGAACAGCGCGATATACGCGGTGCCGACGTGCGGGTCGCCGGTGGGAGACGGCGCGATACGGGTGCGGACTGTGGTCATGAAGGCTCTCGTGTGCAGCAATTCTTCGTGTGAAGCGGACAGCGCGCGACGGCGCGCGCGCTCATGGGTGCGATGGTATCAGGCGGGCCGCCTTCGGCTCCAGCCAGCGACCGGGATCGATGGGCAGGTTATTGATCAGGAAGTCGAGGAACGCCTTCACTTTCATCGCCTGGAAGCGCCTCGACGGGTACACGGCGTACAGTTCCCCCACCGGCAGCTGGACCTGCGGCAGCACGCGCACCAGGCGGCCGCTGGCCAATTGTTCGTCGACGATCAGCTCCGGCAGCGAAGCAATCCCCACCCCAGCCAGGACGGCCTCGCGGGCAAACGTGATGTTGTTGCAGGACAGCACGCGGTGGCACGGCACGGTTTCCCCGCGCAGAGGCCAGTAACGCTGGGAATCGGCCTGCAGCAACACGGCACGGTGGCCGGCCAGTTCCTCGACGGTTTCCGGGCGCCCGTGCAACGCCAGGTAATCAGGACTGGCGCACAGGCAGCGGTTGGTGGTCAGCATGCGCCGGGCGATCAGCGTCGAATCCTCCGGCTGGCCGACCATGATGACGATGTCCACACCCTCTTCCAACGGATCGACGGTACGCGAAGTCAGCTCGACCTCGGCGGTGATCTGTGGATACAGGTTCATGAAGTCGCCCACCACCTTGGCCAGGTACATCTGGCCAAACTCGATGGGCGCGCTGATCCGCAACAACCCCGACGGCGCCTGCTGCAACTGCATCACCGCCTGCTCGGCCTCGGCGAAGTCATGCATGATCTGCCGGCAGCGGTCGTAGTAAGCCTGCCCCACTTCGGTCAGGCGCAACTTGCGGGTGGTGCGGTTGATCAGGCGCACCCCCAGGCGCTCTTCCAGCAGCGCGATACGCCGGCTCACCGTGGATTTCTGCATCCCAAGGCTCTGCGCTGCCTGGGTGAAACTGTGCAGCTCCACCACGCGCGTAAAGATCAGCGCATCATCCAGCCCCATGATTGTTCCCTATAAGCAACAAAGTTTCCGAAGTGTAGCGGCTACGTGCCGCCACGGAACACTGTTACATTGGCAAACATTTTTTGGCCAACCAAACGCTCGTTTACCTATGCCCGCACAATTGAAACGCCGCCTGTCCGTGTTCTTCGTCATCCTCGCCGCGGTCGCCCTCGCCTTCCTGGCGCGCTGGTACTTCATCGGCCGCTTCGTCGAGAGCACCGACAACGCCTATGTGCAGGGTGAGATCACCCGCATTGCCAGCCAGCTCGGCGCCCGCGTCGACGAGGTACTGGTGCAGGACAACCAGCACGTGGAAAAAGGCCAGTTGCTGGTGAAGCTCGAAGCTGCCGACTTCCAGCTCGCACTCGACCGCGCCAAGGCCACCCTGGCCACCCGCGAAGCGGAACTGGAGCAGGCGCGCAGCAAGCTCAAGGGCCAGACCAGCATGATCGCCGCCAGCGCGGCTGACGTGAACGCCAGCCAGGCCACCCTTGGCCGCACCGAAGTCGACCTCGGCCGCGCTCAGGCCCTGCGCAAGCCGGGTTACGTGTCGGAAGAGCGTGTGACCACCTTGGCCGCCGACTCCAACGTCGCCCGCTCCCAGGTGGCCAAGGCCCAGGCCGACCTGCAGGCCCAGCGCGTGCAACGCGAAACCCTGGGTACCGACGTGCAGCGCCTGCAGGCGCAGATCGAAAGTGCCCGCGCCGACATCGCCCAGGCCGAGATCAACCTCGCCCGCACCGAAATCCACGCACCGGTCAGCGGCCTGGTCGGCCAGCGCGGCGCCCGCGTCGGCCAGTACGTGCAGGTCGGCAGCCAGCTACTGTCGCTGGTGCCGGACGACGGCATCTGGGTCCAGGCCAACTTCAAGGAAACCCAGATCGGCAAGATGCGCCCCGGCCAGACCGCCAAGCTGGTGTTCGACTCGTTCCCCGACCAGCCCATCGACGGCCAGGTCCAGAGCCTGTTCGCCGCCTCCGGCGCACAGTTCAGCCTGCTGCCGCCGGACAACGCCACCGGCAACTTCACCAAGGTGGTGCAGCGCATTCCGGTCAAGATCACCTTCGCCAACGACAACCCGCTCAAGGGGCTGATCCGCCCGGGCATGTCCGTCGAGGCAGAGGTCGAGCTGGGTGGCCGGTGATCAACTGATCCGGCCGGTCGGCGAGCCGACCCGCCGCGACTGGATCGCCGTGTTCAGCGCCATGCTCGGCGCGTTCATGGCAGTGCTCGACATCCAGATCACCAACTCGTCGCTGAAGGACATCCAGGGGGCGCTGGCCGCCACCCTGGAAGAAGGCTCGTGGATCTCCACCTCGTACCTGGTGGCCGAGATCATCATGATCCCGCTCACCGCCTGGCTGGTGCAGTTGCTCTCGGCACGCCGACTGGCCTGGATGATCTCGGTCGGCTTTCTGTTCTCGTCGCTGCTCTGCTCGTTCGCCTGGAACCTGGAGAGCATGATCGTGTTCCGCGCCATGCAGGGCTTCACCGGCGGTGCGCTGATCCCCCTGGCCTTCACCCTGGCGCTGATCAAGCTGCCGGAGCACCACCGCCCCAAGGGCATGGCGCTGTTCGCCATAACCGCCACCTTCGCGCCCTCCATCGGCCCGACCCTGGGCGGCTGGCTGACGGAAAACTTCGGCTGGGAGTACATCTTCTACATCAACATCCCGCCGGGCCTGCTGATGATCGCCGGCCTGCTCTATGGCCTGGAGAAGAAGCCGGCGCACTGGGAACTGCTGAAAAGCACCGACTACGCGGGCATCATCACCATGGCCATCGGCCTGGGCTGCCTGCAGGTGTTCCTCGAGGAAGGCCACCGCAAGGACTGGCTGGAGTCGAACCTGATCGTCAGCCTCGGTAGCATCGCCCTGGTCAGCCTGATCCTCTTCGTGATCCTGCAGACCTCGCGGCCAAACCCGCTGATCAACCTGGGGATTCTGCGCAACCGCAATTTCGGCCTGTCGAGCATTTCCAGCATCGGTCTGGGAATGGGGCTGTACGGTTCGATCTACGTGCTGCCGCTGTATCTCGCGCAGATCCAGGGCTACAACGCCATGCAGATCGGCGAGGTGATCATGTGGATGGGCGTGCCGCAACTGTTCCTCATCCCGCTGATCCCCAAGCTGATGAAGATCATCGAACCGCGCCTGCTCTGCGCCGTGGGCTTCGGCCTGTTCGGCATGGCGAGCTTCTTCTCTGGCGTGCTCAATCCGGACTTCGCCGGCCCGCAGTTCAACCAGATCCAGCTGCTGCGCGCCCTGGGCCAGCCAATGGTGATGGTCACCATCTCGCTGATCGCCACCGTTTACCTGCAGCCACAGGACGCGGGCTCGGCCTCCAGCCTGTTCAACATCCTGCGCAACCTCGGCGGCGCCATCGGCATTGCTCTGCTGGCCACCCTGCTGGATAGCCGCGCCAAGGTCTATTACGACTACCTGCGCGAAGCGGTGGTGCCGGTGAACGGCGCGGTGGACGAGCGCCTGGCGCAACTGACCTCACAGCTGGGCACGCAGCAGGCGGCGCTGGGCAAGATCAGCGAGATCGTCCACCAGCAGGCGGCGATCATGGCTTACAACGACGCCTTCCATGCCATCGGCATCGTACTGGCGATCAGCATGGTGGCGGTGCTGCTGACCCGTCCGCTGCCGGCGGGCATGGGCGCTGGCGCAGGAGCCGGGGCGCACTGACCGCCACCGGCCGCACCAACTCTTGTAGGAGCGAACTTGCTCGCGAACTCCGCTTCACGCCGGAGCCTGGCGGTGTCATGCGATTCGCAAGCAAGCTCGCTCCTACGAAAAGCCGTCGATGCCCCGACCTTCCTCCAACGATCAGCCCATCGACACCATGCGGTCGCGCAACTTGCCAATCTCGTCGCGCACGCCGGCCGCGGCCTCGAACTCCAGGTCGCGGGCCAGTTGGTACATGCGCTCTTCCAGCTGCTTGATCCGCTTACCGACTTCCTCCGGCGTGCGCAGTTCGTTCTCGTAGCGGCCGCTCTCCTCCGCCACTTTCGCCAGGCTGCGGCGCTTGCCCTTGGCACCCGGCACCACGGCACCCTCGAGGATGTCCTTGATGTCCTTCTTCACGCCCTTGGGCACGATACCGTGCTTGGCGTTGAACTCCAGCTGCTTGTTGCGGCGGCGCTCGGTCTCGTTGATCGCCCGCTGCATTGACCCGGTCATGTTGTCGGCATAGAGGATCGCCTTGCCGTGCAGGTTCCGCGCGGCGCGGCCGATGGTCTGGATCAGCGAGCGCTCGGAACGCAGGAAGCCTTCCTTGTCCGCGTCAAGAATCGCCACCAGCGCCACTTCGGGCATGTCCAGACCCTCGCGCAGCAGGTTGATGCCCACCAGGACGTCGAACTTGCCCAGGCGCAGGTCGCGGATGATTTCCACCCGCTCCACGGTGTCGATGTCCGAGTGCAGGTAGCGCACGCGCACGTCGTGGTCGCCCAGGTAGTCGGTGAGGTCCTCGGCCATGCGCTTGGTCAGGGTGGTGACCAGCACACGCTGATCCAGCGCCACGCGCTTGCCAATTTCCGAGAGCAGGTCGTCCACCTGGGTGGTTGCCGGGCGGATTTCCACTTCCGGGTCGACCAGACCCGTGGGGCGCACCACCTGCTCGACCACGCGTCCGGCGTGCTGGTCCTCATAAGGGCCAGGCGTCGCGGAGACGAAGATAGTCTGCGGGCTGATCGACTCCCACTCCTCGAAACGCAGCGGTCGGTTGTCCAGCGCCGAGGGCAGGCGGAAGCCATATTCCACCAGCGTTTCCTTGCGCGAACGGTCGCCCTTGTACATGGCGCCAACCTGGGGAACGCTGACGTGAGACTCGTCGATCACCAGCAGGGCGTTGTCCGGCAGGTAATCATAGAGGGTCGGAGGCGGCTCGCCGGGACCGCGCCCGGAGAGGTAGCGCGAGTAGTTCTCGATGCCGTTGCAGTAGCCCAGTTCGAGGATCATCTCCAGGTCGAAACGGGTGCGCTGCTCCAGGCGCTGGGCTTCCACCAGCTTGTTGTTGGTGCGCAGGTAGTCCAGGCGCTGCTTGAGTTCCGCCTTGATGTGCTCCACCGCCTCGAGCAACGTTTCCCGCGGGGTAACGTAGTGGCTCTTGGGGTAGAAGGTGAAGCGCGGCAGCTTGGTGAGCACCTCGCCGGTCAACGGATCGAAGGCGGCGATATTCTCCACTTCGTCGTCGAACAGCTCGATGCGGATGGCTTCCAGGTCCGATTCCGCCGGGAAGACATCGATGACATCGCCGCGTACGCGGAAGGTCGCGCGCGCGAAGTCCATGTCGTTGCGGGTGTACTGCAGGCTGGTGAGACGGCGCAGCAGCTCGCGCTGGTCCATCTTGTCGCCGCGATCCAGGTGCAGAACCATCTTCAGGTAGGACGCAGGGTCACCCAGGCCGTAGATCGACGACACGGTGCAGACGATGATGGCGTCCTTGCGCTCCAGCAGCGCCTTGGTCGCCGACAGCCGCATCTGCTCGATGTGGTCGTTGATCGAGGAGTCCTTCTCGATATAGGTATCCGAGGACGGTACGTAGGCCTCGGGCTGGTAGTAGTCGTAGTAGGAGACGAAGTACTCCACCGCATTGTTCGGGAAGAAGGTCTTGAACTCGCCGTAGAGCTGAGCGGCCAGCGTCTTGTTCGGCGCCAGCACCATGGTCGGGCGCTGCACCTGGGAAATGACGTTGGCGATGCTGAAGGTCTTGCCGGAGCCGGTCACCCCCAACAGCGTCTGGTGCGACAATCCCGCTTCCAGCCCCTCAACCATCTGTCGGATGGCTTCGGGCTGATCGCCGGCGGGCTCGAATCGCGAATCCAGCTGAAAAATCGACATGGGAACCTCGCATTGGCGTGTGACGCTTCGGTCGCCAAAGCGTCATACCAGTCGAAAAGCACGCGCGACAACTCGCCGCCTGCTGTAGAGGCCTATATAATACCGGCCCGTCGACGCAACCCCCAGCGCCGTGTGCGGGTGGGTTGCAATTGCACTTCACTCCCGCCTTAGAGCTGCTGCCAAAATGAGTCTGTTCTCCGCTGTCGAAATGGCCCCCCGCGACCCGATCCTGGGCCTGAACGAAGCTTTCAACGCTGATACCCGCCCGGGCAAGATCAACCTGGGTGTGGGCGTTTACTACAACGAGGAAGGCCGTCTCCCGTTGCTGCGCGCCGTGCAAGCCGCGGAGAAAGCCCGCATCGAGGCCCACGCACCGCGCGGCTACCTGCCGATCGAAGGCATCGCCGCCTACGATTCGGGCGTGCAGAAGCTGCTGTTCGGCGCTGATTCCGAGCTGCTGGCCGAAGGCCGTGTGGTCACCACCCAGGCCGTCGGTGGTACCGGCGCACTGAAGACCGGTGCCGACTTCCTCAAGCGCCTGCTGCCCAACGCCACTGTCGCCATCAGCGACCCGAGCTGGGAAAACCACCGCGCGCTGTTCGAAGCTGCCGGCTTCCCGGTACAGAACTATCGCTACTACGATGCCGCCACCAACGGCGTGAACCGTGCCGGCCTGCTGGAAGACCTCAACGCCCTGCCCTCGCAGTCGATCGTTGTGCTGCACGCGTGCTGCCACAACCCGACCGGCGTCGACCTGACCATGGACGACTGGAAGCAGGTCCTGGACGTGCTCAAGGCCAAGGGCCACGTGCCGTTCCTCGACATCGCCTACCAGGGCTTCGGTGACGGTATCGACGAAGACGCTTCCGCCGTTCGCCTGTTCGCCAAGTCGGGCCTGAACTTCTTCGTGTCCAGCTCCTTCTCCAAGTCGTTCTCGCTGTACGGCGAGCGCGTTGGCGCCCTGTCGGTCGTGACCGACAGCCGCGAGGAAGCCACCCGCGTCCTGTCCCAGGTCAAGCGCGTGATCCGCACCAACTACTCCAACCCGCCGACCCACGGCGCCAGCGTCGTCGCAGCCGTGCTCAACAGCCCGGAACTGCGTGCAGTCTGGGAAGAGGAGCTGGGCGAAATGCGCACCCGCATCCGCGCCATGCGCGTCGCCATGGTCGAGCAACTGGCCGCCCTGGGCGCCAAGCGCGACTTCAGCTTCGTTGCCGAGCAGCGCGGCATGTTCTCGTACTCCGGCCTGACCGCCGAGCAGGTTGATCGCCTGAAGAGCGAGTTCGGCATCTATGCCGTCGGCACTGGCCGCATCTGCGTCGCCGCGCTGAACAACGGCAACCTGGACACCGTCACCCGCGCCATCGTCCAGGTCCTGTAAAAAATCAGGGGAAGTCGTCGGCATGATATTGACTTCCCCTTTTTAATCAGTAAGATACGCCCCGTTGTTCCGCGATAGCTCAGTCGGTAGAGCAAATGACTGTTAATCATTGGGTCCCTGGTTCGAGTCCAGGTCGCGGAGCCAATATTCAAAGCCCTCGGCACATGCCGGGGGCTTTTTTATTGGGCCTCAGAAACTTTCTCGCAACCCAATGAAAAAGCCGGTCAAAACCGGCTTCCTCAGCCCATCAAGTCATGCGTCAGAGCGAAATCCTGTCGCGGTTCTTGTCCAAGGTTCCCTTGCCGATCCCCTTGACCTCCAGCAACTGATCGACCGTGACGAACGGACCATGGCTCGCCCTGTAGTCGACAATGGCCTGCGCCTTCGCCTCACCAATACCCTTCAGGGATTTCTGCAACTCTTCGGCGGACGCCGTGTTGATGTTCACCGCCTCCAACGGGGAAACCAACGGCCTTGCAGCAGGAGCCGCCGCTTCAGCCGACGACGTTGGTGCAGGCTGGGCCTTCGGAGCGGCCTGAGCGAGACCACCCAGGGATAGACAGGCAAACAGGGCCAGGCTGACGACAGAAAGCAGGTTCTTCTTCATGGATCAATCCTTGAAATAAGGTTTCTAGGCAGGCGCGAACGCGCCGCCCAGTGAACATATCGCCAGGAACGGGCATGAGAAGGCTGGTTTAGAGAGTCGACGACCGTTTCCGGCGTCGCCGACAGATCGCGGAGAAAGAACCGACAACGCTCGCAGACGCAGCAACGGATTCGTCTGCTAGGGAGCCCTGGATCAGGGCTCCATCCGCCGCTGCTGATGAATCAGATCGACGATCTCACCCTCAGGACAATAACCGCTGACCGTTTCTCGCAGCAGCTGCCGTACCCGCGCGTAGTTGCCCTGATCCACCGCCTTGAGCAAGTCGCCCAACACCAGCTTGAAGCCCTCCCAGTGCATCAGCTCCTCGTTGGCCTTCATGATCATCGGGTGCTCGGTGGCACTGACGTCATCGCCGATCAGCAACTCCTCGTAGAGTTTCTCACCAGGACGCAGACCGCTGAACTCGATGGAGATGTCCCCGTGCGGAGTGCGTTCGGAGCGCACACTCAGGCCAGAGAGGTGGATCATCCGCTCCGCCAGCTCGAGGATCTTCACCGGCTGCCCCATGTCCAGAACGAACACGTCGCCGCCCCGCCCCATGGAGCCTGCCTGGATCACCAACTGGGCTGCCTCGGGAATGGTCATGAAGTAACGGGTGATGCCCGGATGGGTCACGGTCACAGGCCCGCCACGCTTGATCTGCTCGCGGAACAGCGGGATGACTGAACCGGACGAGCCCAGCACATTGCCGAAGCGGACCATGGTGAAACGGGTCTTGTTGACCTGGTGCACGCCGGACTTGTCGCCGAACAACACAGGCGCCGACTCCTGGCTGAGCGCCTGCAGGATCATCTCCGCCAGGCGCTTGGTGCTGCCCATGACATTGGTCGGACGCACCGCCTTGTCGGTGGAGATCAGCACGAAGTGCTCCACGCCCGCCTGCACCGCCACCTGGGCGGTATGCAGGGTGCCCATCACGTTGTTCAGCACACCTTCGGAGATGTTGTGCTCGACGATGGGCACATGCTTGTAGGCCGCGGCGTGATAGACCGTGGCGACCTTCCAGGTGCGCATGACATCCAGCAGGCGCTCGGCACTTCGCACGGAGCCAAGGATCGGCACCAGTTGCACAGCCAGGGACTCACGCTTCACCCGGCTTTCCAGCTCCTGATGAACGCGATAAAGGTTGAATTCGCTGTGCTCGAACAGCACCAGCACAGTAGGCGACGAGCCGAGAATCTGACGGCAGAGCTCCGAGCCGATGGAGCCGCCAGCGCCGGTGACCATCACCACTTCGCCACGAATACAGTGCTCGAACAGCTCCTTGCGTGGCTCGACCGGGTCGCGCCCGAGCAGGTCGGCAATATCCACTTCCTGAATGTCGTCCACCCGCACACGGCCGTTCGCCAGCTCGATGAACCCTGGAACGCTTCGCACATGAACCGGATAGGGTTCGAGCAAACCGAGAATTTCGCGGCGACGGGCGCGGGTCGCGGACGGGATAGCCAGCAGCACTTCCTGAACGCCAGTCTCGTCGATCATCTGCTGGATATGCTTGGGCTTGTACACCCGCAGACCGGCGATGATACGGTTGGCAATCTCGTCATCGTCATCGATGAAGGCCACCGGGCGCATTGCACGCCCCAGACGCAACGCCGCTACCAGCTGATTACCCGCAGAGCCCGCACCATAGACGGCAACCTTGGGCAAGCCATCCTGCTGCCGGAAGAACGGAACGGCCCGCACCGCGCTGTACCAGTCACCCATGAAATACTGGCGCATGGCCAGGCGCAGGCCTCCGATCATCAGGAGACTCAACCACCAGTAGTTCAGCACCAGGGAGCGCGGAACAATCTCGGTAACCGAACGGTTCCAATAGACCACCAGCGACAGCAGCAATGCGGAGATCGTCACCGCCTTCCAGATCGCGATCAGCGCATCGTTGCCCAAGTAACGCATTACCGCCCGGTACATGCCGAAACGTATGAACAGCGGAATCGCTACCGCCGGCGCCGCCACAAACAACCAGCCGTGCACCCGGAGCGGGTACTCCAAGTCATCTGCGCCCAATCGCACGATGAAGGCCAGCCACAGGGCGAACCACACCAGGAAAATGTCGGTGGCGACCTGCAGTAACCGTTTATGTCGTCTCGGAAGCCTCAGCAGGCGTTCTCGGAGCATCAGCGCTTGTCCTTAATCCCGAACGGAGGAACGTGTCCACCCGCTACATTGACCACCAAATCCGGCGGAGTTCAGCTCACATCCTGTTCATCCGGACGACCTGCACCCAGATGAGCTACGACAAGCACCAAAGGAGCATAGGCCACAATCAGCGCCAGAAGCCCCGAAACATGCCCCAGCGCAACCAGTAACGCCAGCGGCATGAGCCACAGCAGATTGATCGCTGATACCGACAGCGACACCCGCAGGTGGCTGCCATAGCGGCGCGATGCACGCTGATAGGCGTGACTGCGATGCGCCTCGTAGACGCGCTCGCCACGCATCAGACGATGGATCAGCGTGAACGTGGCATCTACCACGAACACACCGAGCAGAATCAACCAGCTCCAGATCAGCGGTGGCGCCACCGACGCCGCCTGCAGCGCCAGCCCGCCGAGAATCAGGCCGAGGAAACCGCTTCCTGCGTCGCCCATGAAGATCCGCGCCGGAGGGAAATTCCAGACCAGAAACCCGGTTGCCGCCACGCCCAGAATCAACGGCAGCCAGACCAGTTGCGGATATCCGGCGAGCCAGCCACACAGCGCTCCACCCAGGCAAACAGTGATGGCCTCCAGCCCGGCAATACCATCGATACCGTCCATGAAGTTGTACAGGTTGAGCAGCCAGACCAGAAACACTACCCCCAGGAGACTCCCCATCACCCCCAGGTCCAGCACACCCCAGGGCATTGCCAGCGCCGGTAGTCCACCCAGCCAGCAAAGCAGCCAGATCGCCGCGATGAAATGCCCCAACAAGCGCCAGCGCGCCGGAATATGACGGTGATCGTCGAGGAAACCAATGACCGCCACCAGCGCGCCCGACGGCAACAGGGCCAACAGGCTCTTGCCGTCGACGGCGCCGAGCAGTGCGGCGAGCGGCAGGCAGCCAAGGAAACCGAGCACAATGGCAACGCCACCACCACGCGGCGTGGGAATCCGATGAGAGCTGCGAGCATTGGGAATATCCATGATGCTGCGTGCCAGGGCGTAACGTCGCACACCGGCCGTCATGGCCCAGGAGGCGATGAAAACCACTGCGAGCAGGACACCCATGCTCATCGCCCGGGCTCCCGCTGCTGCCCTTGTGCCGTCTCCTTCAGCCCCTGCTCGACGCGCACCGGCGGCTCCCAACCCAGCCGGCTGCGCGTGGCGGAAATATCCACCTGCAGCGAGCCCAACAGGCGCTGGACCTGCAGGCTCCGCCCGGTCATCTGTCCCAGTAGACGCAACACCCCTGCCGGGACCGGGAGCAAGCACGGACGAACCCCCAGAGCCCTGCTCAGACTACGACACAGCTGCGCCGTGGAAAGGTCCTCTCCGTCACTGACCAGGAATACCTGCCCAGCCGCTGCAGGATGCCGAGCGCAAAGCAACAGCAGATCGACCAGGTTATCCCGCGCCACCAGGCTGCGGCGATTGTCGATCGCACCAAACGGCAGCGGCAGACGGCGCCGCAAGGCGCCCATCAGGCTGGCGAAGTTGGCTTTCACACCCGGGCCGTAGACCAGTGGCGGACGCACCACGACGACCTCCAGCCCGGTCTCTTCGGCGACTGCGAACAGCGCCTGCTCGGCTTCAAGCTTGGATTGACCGTACGGGTCCTGTGGCTGCGGAATGGCGTCGGCGGTAAAAGGACGCCCCAGTTCGGTTTCCTCGCCATTGACCTTGATCGAGCTGACGAAGACGAAGCGCTTTACCCCAGCCGCCGCAGCCTCCTGCGCCAAATGCCGAGTCGCCTCGACATTCACCGCACGGAACTCGGCAAGCGGATCGGCCGCCTGCTCGTCCATCACGTGGACGCGTGCAGCACAGTGGATTACCGCATCGACGCCTCTGAGGGCCTGCGCCCAGGATTGGGCCACACTCAGCCCGTCGATGTGCGCCACCTCGACGCCATCCGGGAACTGCGCTGCGTTGCCACGCAGGGCGACGCGAATCTGCACATCCTCTTCCTGGCACAAGCGCACCAGCACGCCTCGACCGACAAATCCCGTCGCGCCCGTCAGTAGAACCTTCAATCCAGTACCTGCAGAACCTGACGCCAGCGGCGTCTTCCATGTTTTGAGCGAACGCGTCAGAGCGGTGAGATAACCGGTCGCAGCGAGTTCCAAGCGTGACAGCTGGGGCATTGCCAGTGCAGCTCGCGACCAGCGAAACCGCACTTGCCGCATCGATAACGCGGCATTGTCCTATACAAACCAATGATTATTGGAGCGATTTTTCCGGTCGCTGGCTCTTTTCCGTGGTCTTTCCCGACCACTTCAAGGTACTCGCCGATCCCCTGCCAGGAAGGATGCCGTTCAACCCGCTCCAGCAGGCCGTCGCGCCAGGTGGACGCTTCTCCCGGCTGCTCGTTCTCGGCCAGCAGCGCGAGGATCGCCGGCGGCACCTCGTCACCTGAAGCCAACGCACGGAGGCAGGCCAGCAATTCAGGACGGGCAACTCCGTCGTAGCGCCGCAACAGCGGCACGATCTCTCCCAGGAAGGCCTTGGCATCGCTGGCCAGCTCACCAATGGTACCGACGGCGGCGGGATGATCCTTGCGCCACAATTCGCAGTCCAGCCGCATCAGCAACGCGCGGACGCAACGCTTGTCGACACGACGAGCCTCGCGCAGCAGCTCCTGCATGGCGCTGCGGTCCCCCGTCTTGCTCTTTTCCTGGGCCAACTCGCAGTAATAGTTGGCCAATGCCGCAGCCAGCTCGGGGCGGCTCGGCACCAATCGGGCAGCCAACTCGATGGCACGCGACCAATTCTTTTCACGCTCGCAGATCAGCCGCTGCTCATCCAAGGCCTCGTGGGAGATGGGTTCGTCGCTCTGCCGTGTCAGTTCGTCCAGCAACTCTTCCGCACTGCCCAGCAGGCCACCGGCGATGTAGTCGCGCGCCAGTTCGAGGCGCACCTGCGCCACCAGCGAACCATCTTCGCCCGCACGCCCCAGCAGATCCTGGTGGATATGGATGGCTTTTTCGATATCGCCGCGGCGGCGGAACAGGTTGCCGACGTGCAGGTGGCTTTCAAGCGTTTCCGAGCTGACGACCAGCCCCTGGGAAAGGCTTTCCAGCGCGTCATCGGAATGTCGTTCCAGCAGGTTGTGCATGCTGTGGACGCGGGCTCGGAGATTCTCTTTGGCAGGCGCGCCGGGCCTGGAAAGAGAGCGACGCCCCATCCACCAGCCAATGGCCAGGGCGCAGAAGAAGAACAGCGTGGCGATGACGCTAGGCATGGTCCGTCAGCGACTTTTCACGCAGCGCGTCATTCTCCTTGCGGAATCGGGTGACTTCGGAGCGCAGGCCGCTCATGCGGGCGTGCGCCTTCGCGCGAAAGGGAATGCTCAGCAGCAGGCCGATCACACCGCCGACGATAAAGGAAAGGGAGATGAACACTACCAGCGGCCACTGCGGCGACTGCCAGCCGAGGAAGGTCACTTGGGTCGATTGCAGGTTTTCCAGCACGAAAACCACGACGACGGCGGCCAGGACGACCAGCGCCAGAATCAGCAGGAAACGTTTTGCCCGAAGCATGGACACTCCTTCTTGAAGGCGAATACCCCGGGGTCACTCGGGTTCGTTGACGCGGTCGCGCAGCTCCTTGCCAGGCTTGAAGTGCGGGACGAACTTGCCGTCCAGGCGCACGGACTCGCCGGTTTTCGGATTGCGGCCGGTACGCGGCGCACGGTAATGCAGCGAGAAGCTACCGAAACCCCGGATTTCGATGCGATCCCCAGTGGCCAGAGCCTGGGACATTTGCTCAAGCATGGTCTTGATCGCCAGCTCCACATCCTTTGCGGAAAGCTGCCCCTGATGGGTGACGATTCTCTCGATCAACTCCGACTTGGTCATGGTTTTCCCTTCTTTTTCAAGCGGCTAGATCAGCTCTAGGTTCTTTTAGCATGCTGATCATGCTTTGAACAGCCCGAACGGGAAGGATGTGTTTTCACCTGGTCAAGTAGTTACGCAATAAAAAATGGCCGATCCCCGGGGAAGGGATCGGCCACGGTCGCGCCCAGGAGCGGAGGACGCGCAAGGGAGAAACTGGATCAGGCAATGGCGGCGAGCTGTGCCTTGGCCTTGGCCAGGCCCTTCTCGGCGAATTCACCGCCCATGTTCAGGCCCTCGGCGTGGATGAAGGTCACGTCGTGGATGCCGACGAACCCCAGTGCCTGGCGCAGGTAGGGCTCCTGGTGATCCAGCGCACCACCGGCATAGACACCGCCGCGGCTGGTCAGCACGAAGGCGCGCTTGCCAGTCAGCAGGCCCTGCGGGCCGGTCTCGGTGTACTTGAAGGTGACGCCGGCGCGCAGCACGTGGTCCAGCCAGGACTTCAGGGTGCTGGGGATGGCGAAGTTGTACATCGGCGCAGCCAGGACCAGCACGTCAGCGGCTTGCAGTTCCGCGGTCAGCAGATTGGAGCGTTCCAGCGCGGCGCGCTCGATCTCGTTGTGCTCCTGCGTCGGCTTCATCCAGCCACCCAGCAGGTTGGCGTCCAGGTGCGGAACCTGCTCGACGGCCAGGTCGCGAACCTGGATATCGTCGGACGGGTGAGCAGCCTGCCACTGGGCGATGAAATCGCGAGTCAGTTGGCGGGAAACGGAACCTTCCTGACGGGCACTGCTTTCGATTACCAGAACGCGGGACATGGACTGGACCTCCATCGGTCGTTGAATGTGTCGATGGAGGTCATCCTAGAGATGAATAAATCGATAAAAAAGCGTAAATAGTCGCTTCTAATTATCGAATAAATTGATTTCTTTCCCGACTGCTTCTAGTCTTGTCGGGCAAGAACACTCAGGAAGGGTTGCAGGTCAGCTTGATGCGCAGCTTGATCACCGCACGGCTGAAGCTGGAGGTCAGGTTGGCTTCCTTGCCCGGCGCCAGGGTGGCCTTGCGCACATGGGGCGTCTCGGGCCCGTTGACGAAGACCACGGTGCAGGTCACCGACTGCTGGCCTGCGTTGCGCAGGAGGATCGCGCCCATCTGGTCACCGATGTCCTGGGTCTCGATATCCACCTCGGCGCCATTGAGGCTCTTCTGTACTTCGATGGGATAGGCCAGGGCGGTCAATGGCAACAGTGCCAGAACGGCGCAACAGAATTTTTTCATGGCGGTCTCTTGTTGGTCTTCTGCGGACCGCCAGATTAGACAAGAGGAAGCGAGGATGAAAGCGCCCCGCGTTACCCTGGATCAGTGGAGAACCCTGCAGGCCGTGGTCGATCACGGCGGCTTCGCCCAGGCTGCGGAAGCCCTGCACCGTTCACAGTCGTCGATCAGCTACACCGTGGCGCGGATGCAAGAGCAACTCGGCGTGCCGTTGCTGCGTATCGACGGACGCAAGGCCGTGCTCACCGAGGCCGGCGAAGTACTGCTGCGCCGCTCGCGGCAACTGGTGAAATCCGCCGGCCAACTGGAAGAACTCGCTCACCACATGGAACAGGGCTGGGAGCCGGAAGTACGTCTGGTCGTCGACGCCGCCTACCCCACCGTGCGCCTGGTGCGCTCGCTGTCGGCCTTCATGCCGCAGAGCCGCGGCTGCCGCGTGCTGCTGCGCGAAGAAGTGTTGTCAGGCGTGGAGGAAGCGCTGGTGCAGGGTCACGCGGACCTGGCCATCAGCGGCCTGAACATTCCCGGTCACCTGGGCGCCGATCTTTCCATCGTCGACTTCGTCGCCGTCGCCCACCCGGACCATGCCCTGCATCGCCTGCAGCGCGAAGTCACCCACCAGGACCTGGAAACCCAGATGCAGGTGGTGATCCGCGACTCCGGCCGGTTGCAGCCGCGCGACGTCGGCTGGCTCGGTGCCGAACAGCGCTGGACGGTGGGCAGCCTGGCGACCGCCGCCACCTTCGTCAGCAACGGCCTGGGCTTTGCGTGGCTGCCGCGACACATGATCGAGCGCGAACTGCGCGACGGCCAACTCAAGCCGCTGTTGATGAAACAGGGCGGCGTGCGCGAGAGCCGCTTCTATCTTTACCCGAACAAGGAAAAGCCCCTGGGCCCGGCCACGCAGATCCTCGTGGAACTGCTGACCACCTTCGCCAACGTCCCGCTCGACGCCCATTTCGCCGCCCCGGAAAGCCCGGCCTGACCCTGCAGGCCGCACGTACAAGGAGCCCGTCATGCCGTTCTTCGACCACGCTGGTCATCGCCTGCACTACGAGGAAAGCGGATTCGGCACGCCGGTCCTGCTGGTGCACGGGCTCGGCTCCAGCACCCGTGACTGGGAATACCAGGTACCGGAACTGGAAAAGCGTCACCGGGTGATCGCCCTTGACGTACGCGGCCACGGCCAGTCGGACAAGCCACGCCAGCGTTACAGCATCGCCGCTTTCGCCGAGGACGTGATCGCCCTGCTGGATCACCTGAGCCTGGGCCGCGTGCATCTGGTGGGCATCAGCATGGGTGGCATGATCGGCTTCGAACTGGCCACCCGCTGGCCGGAGCGGCTGAACAGCCTGACCATCGTCAACAGCGCGCCCGAGGTGAAACCGCGCAGCCTGCGCGAATACCTGGAAGTGGCGCGCCGGCTGTTCCTCGCCCATGTGCTGGGCCTGGACACGGTGGGCAAGGCGCTGGGCAAGATGCTCTTTCCCAAGCCCGAACAGAGCGACCTGCGCCGCAAGATCCAGCAGCGCTGGCCGCAAAATGACAAGCGCGCCTACCTCTCCAGCCTGCACGCCATCATCGGCTGGGGTGTGCAGGAACGCCTGGCGCGCATAACCTGTCCAACCCTGGTGATCAGCGCCGACCGCGACTACACCCCGGTTTCGCTCAAGCAGGCCTACGTCGGGCGTATCCCGAACGCCCGCCTGGTGGTGATCGAGGACTCGCGCCACGCGACGCCGCTGGACCAGCCGGAACGATTCAATACCACCCTGCTCGACTTCATCGAGCAGGTCGACCATCCCTAGAACCTTCAGGAAACATCCGCCAAATGACCCTGTTCAAACGCTTCCTGCTCGCCACCTGCTCCCTGGTCCTGGCCGGTTCGGTGTTCGCTGCCGACGCCAACAAGCCGCACGTTCTGCTGTCCACCACCTCGGGCGAAATCGAGATCGAGCTGTACGCCGACAAGGCACCGATCTCCGTGAAGAACTACCTGTCCTATGTGGACAGCGGCTTCTACAACGGCACCATCTTCCACCGCGTGATCCCCAACTTCATGATCCAGGGCGGCGGTTTCACCGAGGCGATGAAAGAAAAGGACACCCAGGCGCCGATCAAGAACGAGGCCGACAACGGCCTGCTCAACGAGCGTGGCACCCTGGCCATGGCACGCACCAGCGACGTGAACTCCGCCACCAGCCAGTTCTTCATCAACCTGACCGGCAACGATTTCCTCAACCACGGCGCCCGCGATTTCGGCTACGCGGTGTTCGGCAAGGTCGTGCGCGGCATGGGCGTGGTCGACCAGATCGCCGGCGTGAAGACTGGCAACAAAGGCATGTTCCAGGACGTACCGACCACTCCGGTGGTCATCCTCTCCGCCAAGCGTCTGTGATTCTGCGGAACCACGGCTGACGGAGGCCATTCAAGGCGAGCCCAGGACGGGCTCGCCGACACAACCCGAGAGCCATCATGCTTTACCGTCGTTTCGAGCGTCTGATCGATCCCTTCCGCGACGTCCCCGAGCGCATGCCGCCCTCTGACGTCATCCGCTTCTACGTCTATTACCTGCGCCAGGTCTGGCCGGTCTTCCTCGCCCTGCTCTTCGTCGGCCTGATCGTCGCGCTGATCGAAGTCGCGCTGTTCAGCTACCTCGGGCGCATCGTCGACCTTGCCCAGGGCACCGCCCCTGCCGACTTCTTCACCCTGCACGGTCGCGAGCTGATCTGGATGGCCGTGGTCGCGTTGGTCCTGCGCCCGGTGTTCAACGGCCTGCACGACATGCTGGTGCACCAGAGCATCAACCCCAGCATGACCAACCTGATCCGCTGGCAGAACCACCGCTACGTGCTCAAGCAGAGCCTGGGCTTCTTCCAGAACGACTTCGCCGGGCGCATCGCCCAGCGCATCATGCAGACAGGCAACTCCCTGCGCGATTCCGCCGTTCAGGTGGTCGATGCCATCTGGCACGTGGTGATCTACACCATCAGCGCCCTGGTGCTGTTCGCCGAAGCCGACTGGCGCCTGATGATCCCGCTGGTGCTCTGGGTAGTCGGCTACGTCGGCGCGCTGGCCTACTTCGTGCCGCAGGTGAAGAGCCGCTCGGTGGCCGCCTCGGATTCGCGCTCCAAGCTGATGGGGCGCATCGTCGACGGCTACACCAACATCACCACCCTCAAGCTGTTCGCCCACACGCGCCAGGAAGAGGACTACGCCCGCGAAGCCATCGACGACCAGACCCGCAAGGCCCAGCGCGCCGGGCGCGTGGTGACCTCGATGGACGTCACCATCACCATTTTCAACGGCCTGCTGATCGCCGGCACCACGGGCCTGGCCCTGTGGCTGTGGACGCAGTCGCTGATCTCGGTGGGCGCCATCGCCCTGGCCACCGGCCTGGTCATTCGCATCAACAACATGTCCGGCTGGATCATGTGGGTGGTCGGCGGCATCTTCGAGAACGTCGGCCAGGTACAGGACGGCATGCAGACCATCGCCCTGCCCCGCCAGGTAATCGACGTCCCCGACGCCAAGCCGCTGGTGGTGAAGCATGGCGAGGTGCGCTTCGACCAGGTGGACTTCAGCTACGGCAAGGGCGGAGGTCTGATCAGCGGCCTCGACCTGACCGTGCGTCCCGGTGAGAAGATCGGCCTGGTTGGTCCGTCCGGCGCCGGCAAATCGACCCTGGTGAACCTGCTGCTGCGTCTCTACGACCTGGAGGGCGGGCGCATCCTGATCGACGGCCAGGACATCGCCCAGGTGACGCAGGAAAGCCTGCGCGCGCAAATCGGCATGGTCACTCAGGACACCTCGCTGCTGCATCGTTCGATCCGCTCCAACCTGCTCTACGGCCGCCCGGACGCCAGCGAAGCGGAGCTGCAGGACGCGATCCAGAAGGCCCGAGCCTCGGAGTTCATACCGCAGTTGAGCGATGCAGAGGGGCGCTTCGGTCTCGACGCCCACGTCGGCGAGCGCGGCGTGAAGCTTTCCGGCGGGCAGCGCCAGCGCATCGCGATCACCCGTGTGCTGCTCAAGGACGCGCCGATCCTCATCCTCGACGAAGCCACCTCGGCGCTGGACTCGGAAGTGGAAGCGGCGATCCAGGAGAGCCTCGAGAGCCTGATGCAGGGCAAGACGGTGATCGCCATCGCTCACCGACTCTCCACCATCGCGCGCATGGATCGGCTGGTGGTGCTGGAGCACGGCCGTGTGGTCGAGAGTGGCAGCCATGCCGAGCTGCTGGCCCATGGCGGGCTGTATGCGCGGCTGTGGCGGCACCAGACCGGTGGGTTCGTCGGGGTGGATTGAGCCCCGCCCCGAGACACCGGTGCTCTCCTGCGGGAGCGCCCTGCGGGCGCTATCGCGGGCATGGCCCGCTCCTACACGGCACTCCGGCGCTCACCTGACCTGTAGGCGCAAACCGAACACATCCCTCGCGCATAAAAAAGCCCGGCATATAGCCGGGCATGTCCAGATCAGGACAGCTCAGTGTGTATCCAGAAGCGCCAGCGCCTCGCGGCTCAGGCGCTCGACCGCGGCCCAGTCGCCGCTGTCGATGGCGGCCTTGGGCAACATCCAGCTGCCGCCCACGCACATCACGTTGGCCAGCCGGTAGTAGTCATTGAGGTTGTCCGGACCGACACCGCCGGTAGGGCAGAAACGCACCTCCGGGAACGGCCCGCCGAACGCCTTGAGCGCTTCCACGCCGCCAGCGACCTTCGCCGGGAACAGCTTGAAGCGGCGCAGGCCATAGCGGTACGCCGCCATGATTTCCGAAGCGGTGGCCACGCCAGGCAGCAGCGGCACCGGGCGAGTCACCGCGTACTGCAGCAACTCATCGGTGCAACCGGGCGTGACGATGAACGTCGCCCCCGCCGCCTCAGCCTGGGCGAAGGTTTCCGGGTCGAGCACGGTCCCGGCGCCGACGATCAGCTCCGGGCGCTGTTCGCTCAGCTGGCGAATCGCGGTGAGGCCCAGCGACGTCCGCAAGGTCACTTCCAGAACGGTGATACCGCCAGCTGCCAGGGCATCCGCCATGGGCAGGATGTCCGCCTCGCGGTCGATGGTGATCACCGGCAGGATGCGCGCGCGCTGCGCCAGGGCATCGATCTGCTGGATGTGTTGTTCAGACATTGCGGTAACTCCGGGCCTCAGGGGCACCAGTGGATCGAAAGAGGTGAACGCAGGAACGCATTGATCGGCATGCGCTGGTCATCGTTATCGCTGAGCGCCTGGCTCAGGGTGGCCAGCTTGGACTCGCCCTGGATCGCCAGGATCTGCACCCGCGCGCCTTGCAGCACAGTGCGGGCGAGGGTCAGGCGCTGGTGTGGCACGGTCGGTGCCCACATCGGCAGGCAACGGCGCGTGCCGGCCGGGTCGAGCGCCTCGACCAGGTTGGTACTGCCGGGGAACAGTGACGCCGTATGGCCGTCATCGCCCATGCCCAGCACCAGCACGTCGATCGGCAGCATCAGCTCGTGAAGGTAGCGGTCGGCCTTGTCGGCCGCCTCTTCGAGGCTGGCCGCGGGTTGATAGATACCGATGAACTGCGCCTTGGACGCCGCGCCCTTGAACAGATGACGGCGCAGCAGGCCGGCATTGCTGTCCGGGTGCGACTCGGGCACCCAGCGCTCGTCGGCGAGGCTGACGGCCACCTTCGACCAATCCAGCACCGCGCCGCTCAACGCCTCCAGGAACGCCACCGGGCTACGCCCGCCGGACACCACCAGCAGCGCACGACCGCGTTCGATCAATGCCTCGCGCAGCGCATCGGCTACCGCGTCGGCCAGGCCGCGAGCCTGCTCGGCGGCGTTGTTCCAGGTCTTCCAGGCCATACCTTCAGCCAGTTTGGGTTCAGAGATCGCCATACCAGTCCCTCCCGTCGCGTGCGATCAGGGCAACCGAGGCCTGCGGCCCCCAGCTTCCGGCCGGATAGGGCTTGGGCTCTTCGCCCAGGCGGCCCCAGCCGTCGATCAGGCCGTCGCACCATTTCCAGGCGGCTTCGATCTCATCCTTGCGGACGAACAGGTTCTGGTTGCCTTGCGTGACTTCCAGCAACAGTCGCTCGTAGGCATCCGGCGTCCGGGCGGTCTGGAAGGTTTCGGAGAAATTCAGTTGCAGCGGACCGGTGCGCAATTGCATGCCCTTGCCCAGGCCCTGGTCCTTGGTCATCACCTGCAGGGAAATACCCTCGTCCGGCTGCAGGCGGATGATCAGCCGATTACTGATCAGCGAGCGCTGTTCCGGGGCAAAGATGTAGTGCGGCGGTTCCTTGAAATGGATGACGATCTGCGAATGCTTCTGCGGCATGCGCTTGCCAGTACGCAGGTAGAACGGCACGCCGGACCAGCGCCAATTGCGGATATCCACGCGCAGGGCGACGAAGGTCTCGGCATCGCTGTTGGGATTGGCGTTCTCTTCGGCGAGATAGCCGGGCACCGCCTTGCCGTCGATGTAGCCCGCGGTGTACTGGCCGCGCACCACACGGGTCGCCAGTTGCTCGGGTGCGAGCGGCTCCAGCGCGCGCAGCACCTTCACCTTCTCGTCGCGGATACTGTCGGCGGTGAGGTCAGCCGGCGGGTCCATGGCAATCAGGCAGAGCAGTTGCAGCAGGTGATTCTGCACCATGTCGCGCAGCTGGCCGGCCTTGTCGAAATAGCCCCAGCGGCCTTCGATACCGACCTTCTCGGCCACGGTGATCTCCACGTGGGAGATGTGGTTCTGGTTCCACTGGGTCTCGAACAGGCTGTTGGCGAAGCGCAGCGCAATGAGGTTCTGCACCGTCTCCTTGCCCAGGTAATGGTCGATTCGGTAGATGCGGTTTTCCGGGAAGAAGCGCGCCACCGCGTCGTTCACCGCGCGGGACGACTCCAGGTCATGGCCGATGGGTTTTTCCAGGACCACCCGGGTACGTTCGGCAAGGCCGGCGGCGGCAAGGTTCTCGCAGATGCCGCCGAATACCGAGGCGGCGGTGGCGAAGTAGGCGACCAGGGTCTTCTCGTCACCCACCAGCTCGGCCAGCGCCTGGTAGGAACCGGCGTCGAGGAAATCCATGCTCAGGTGATGCAGGCGCGCCTGGAAGCGGGCCCAGACGGTTTCGTCCCACTCCTTCGCCGGCACGGCCTGGCGCAGGCGGCGCTCGATGGTCGCCAGGGGAGCCTCGGTGGCGCCGTCGTCGCGGGCCAGGGCGAGAATGCGGGTATCGCGGTGCAGCAGGTCTTCGCGGTCGAGCTGGTAGAGCGCCGGCAGCAGTTTGCGCAGGGCGAGATCACCCAGGGCGCCGAACAGCGCGAGGGTGCAGGGCAGAACGCGGACTTCAGGCATTTGTTGTTACCAACCAAATTTTGAACGATAGTTAGCCTTCTACGCCGGCATTAAGACAAATATGTAGTAATTAAACAACATATTTTTGCCGCTTCGCGCCGTTGTTGGTCGCCTGCCGGCCTGACGTTAGGATAGCGCCGCTGACCGTAGCCAACCGGTCAACCGTCGATTGCCCAAGGAGCACGGATGAAAAACCTGCTGGAGCAGATCCAGAGCCGTCTGGAAGAGCTGAACAAGGCCGAGCGCAAGGTCGCCGAGGTAATCCTGCGCGACCCGCAGCAGGCCACGCGCTTCAGCATCGCCGCGCTGGCCCAGGCGTCCAGCGTCAGCGAACCGACGGTGAACCGCTTCTGCCGCTCCTTCGGCATGAGCGGCTACCCGGAGCTGAAGATCCAGCTGGCGCAGAGCCTGGCCAGCGGCGCCGCCTTCGTGACCCAGGCGGTGGCCGCCGACGACGGGCCCGAGGCCTACACGCGGAAGATCTTCAGCAGCACCATCGCCTCGCTGGACAGCGCCTACAAGCTGCTCGACCCAAAGGTCATCGACCGCGCCGTGGACCTACTGATCCAGGCCCGGCAGATCCACTTCTTCGGCCTTGGCGCGTCCAGCTCCGTGGCGCTGGACGCACAGCACAAGTTCTTCCGCTTCAACCTCGCCGTGTCGGCACAGAGCGATGTGCTGATGCAGCGAATGATCGCCTCGGTAGCGCACACCGGCGACCTGTTCGTTGTGATTTCCTACACAGGGCGCACCCGCGAGCTGGTCGACGTGGCGCACCTGGCGCGGCAGAACGGCGCCTCGGTACTCGGCCTGACCGCCGCCGACTCGCCGCTGGCCCGCGCCAGCACCCTGAGCCTGGACATCCCGCTGCCCGAGGACACCGACATCTATATGCCGATGACCTCGCGGATCATCCAGCTCACCGTGCTCGACGTGCTCGCCACTGGCGTGACCCTGCGCCGCGGCGTGGACTTCCAGCCGCACCTGCGCAAGATCAAGGAGAGTCTGGTGCCGACGCGCTACCAGCTCGACGAGGAGGACTGAGCCCTCCCCAGCGCAGGAGCGGGCCATGCCCGCCATCGCGCCCCACGCACCTTCAACCCCTGCGCCTCTTTAGAGCGACACGCTCCGACAGGGTGAACCCTGCACACCCGCCCGCCGATCAGTCATCCGCGTTCGGATCGAGCCCCGGGAACAGCACCTCGGTATAGCCGAACTTGCTGAAGTCGGTAATGCGCGAGGGGTACAGGCGACCGATCAGGTGGTCGCATTCGTGCTGCACCACGCGGGCGTGGAAGCCCTCCACGGTGCGATCGATGGGCTGCCCCTGCGGATCGATGCCCTGGTAGCGGATGCGCTGGTAGCGGCTCACCGCACCGCGCAGGCCCGGCACCGAGAGGCAGCCTTCCCAGCCCTCCTCCAGCTCCTCACCGATCGGCGTGATCACCGGGTTGAGCAGGATCGTCGGCGGCACTGCCGGGGCGTCCGGGTAGCGCTCGCTGCGCTCGAAACCGAAGATCACCAGCTGCAAGTCAACGCCGATCTGCGGCGCAGCCAGGCCGACGCCGCCGACGTGGTGCATGGTTTCGAACATGTCGTCGATCAGTTGCTGCAGCTCGGCGCTGCCGATCAACGACTCGGGCACCGGCGGGGCAATGCGCAGCAGGCGCTCGTCGCCCATCTTGAGAATCTCGCGGATCATCTCGGCCTCGTTCGCCGCTGAGTGGCAGCGGCTGCTTCCAAAGAGAGCTGCATCCTCGGCCTACCAGGTCGGTCTGGCAAGCCCGCGACCGCCGGGCAGCGCCCCGGAGTCCGCAGCGGCAGGGTGTTAGACTGATCTGCGACGACAACCATCGAACGACGGATATTTGCCGAATTTCACGGCAGATGGCGGTCGAACCCTGGGGGGATCTTTCATTCCGAGGGACGGGAGGTTCGTCATGAACAGGCACTACTACATCAGCGATAACCTGGACGACCTGGAGCAGGTCGAGCAGGAACTCAACGAAAGCGGCATCGGCATCGAACAGATGCATGTGCTCAGCGACAGCGACGCGGAACTGCAGGAGCACCGTCTCCACGAAGTGCCTTCGATGATGAAGAAGGACGTGGTGCACTGGGGAAAGATCGGCCTGTTGATCGGCGCCGCGCTGGCCGTGCTGGTGCTGGCGGTCGGCTACCTGAGCGGCTGGACGCAGACGGCGGCCGGCTGGATTCCGGTGTTCTTCCTCGCCGCGGTGCTGCTGGGCTTCAGCCTCTGGGAAAGCAGCTTCTTCGGGCTGCAGCGCCCCAGCGGCGACGTGCGCCGCTTCCAGGACAACCTGCATGAAGGCCGGCATGTGTTCTTCGTCGACGTAAAGCCCGAGCAGGAGCCGGTGCTGGACATGGTGGTGCGCCACCACCCGCGTCTCGAAATCGCCGGTTTCGGCAATGCCATGCCGACCTGGTGGCTGTCCGTCGAGCAGGCCTGGAACCGCTTCCGCCACATGATGTAAGGCGCTCCGGCCACGCGCCGGTGGCTGTGCTTCCCTTCCTCCGCGCCCCTGCGGCGAGCGGCCTGCGAGTTGCGGCCCGGCGAATGCCTGTCGGCATAACGAGAATGGCTGCCGTTCAGGAAACATTCAGAAACCGTTAGCCGGCTATTGATTCATGTCAGCCGAGTGCCTCCGGTCGACCTCGAAACTATTCGAGTTCCCCATCAACCAGGAGGCTGGGACATGTCTTCATCGCCCAACCAGAAACTCGGTCTGGCCGCACTCACCGCGCTGGTGGTCGGCTCCATGATCGGCGGCGGCATCTTCTCGCTGCCGCAAACCGTCGCGAAAAGCGCCAGCCCCGGCGCCGTGCTGATCGGCTGGGCCATCAGCGGCATCGGCATGCTGATGCTCGCCTTCGTCTTCCAGAGCCTGTCCAACCGCAAGCCGGAACTGGACGCGGGCGTCTACGCCTATGCCAAGGCAGGTTTTGGCGACTACATCGGCTTCAACTCGGCCTGGGGCTACTGGATCAGCTCCATGCTCGGCAACGTCAGCTACTTCGTGCTGATCTTCAGCGCACTGGGCTACTTCTTCCCGGTGTTCGGCGAAGGCAATACGGTCATCGCCTTCGCGTGCTCGTCCCTGCTGCTGTGGGGCTTGCACTTCCTGATCCTGCGCGGGATCAAGCAGGCGGCCTTCATCAACCAGGTCACCACGGTCGCCAAGGTCGTGCCCATCGTGCTGTTCATCCTGATCGGCCTGGTGGCATTCGACATGGACCTGTTCACAGCCGACTTCTGGGGCCATGGCCACGTCGATTTCGACAGTGTGATGAGCCAGGTGAGCAACATGATGCTGATCACCGTCTGGGTGTTCATCGGCATCGAGGGCGCCAACCTGTACTCCGGCCACGCGAAAAAGCGTTCGGACGTCGGCACCGCGACGGTGATCGGCTTCGTCTCGGTCATGGCGCTGCTGGTGCTGGTGAACGTGCTGTCCATGGGCATGATGAACCAGGCGCAGTTGGCCGGCCTGTCCAACCCGTCGATGGCCTATGTGCTGGAGCACGTGGTCGGCCATTGGGGTGCAGTACTGATCATCGCCGGCATGATCGTTTCGCTGTTCGGTGCGCTGCTGGCGTGGATCCTGCTCAGCGCCGAGATCATGTTCGCCGCCGCCCACGACCACACCATGCCCAGATTCCTCGCCCGCGAGAACGACAAGGATGTGCCGGTGAACGCGCTGTGGATGAGCAATGCCACGGTACAGGTCTTCCTGGTGGTGACCCTGTTCGCTGCCAGCACCTACACCAGCCTGGTGTACCTGGCTGCCTCCATGGCGCTGCTGCCCTACCTGTTCTCGGCCGGTTACGCCGTGCTGCTGAGCCTGCGCGGCGAAGGTTATGAAGGCCTGCTGCGCGAGCGTCGCAAGGACCTGGTAATCGGCGCCATCGCCCTCATCTACAGCCTGTGGCTGGTGTACGCCGGCGGCATGGACCATCTGCTGCTCTCGGCACTGCTCTACACCCCGGGCGTGGTGCTGTTCATCATGGCCAAGCGCGAGCGCGGCGAGCGTGTGTTCAGTAAGGCGGAATGGCTGATCTTCGCCATCCTGCTGGCCGCGACACTGGCCGCCGGCTACGGTCTGTATGCGGGTGAGCTGAGCATCTGAAGCTCGGCCCGAAGCCTGCGGCTCAGGCCGCGGGCTTCGCTTTTCATGGAGCAACGTGCTGTTCAGGAGAAAAAGAATGACCACGCCCACCGAGGTCACCCTCCACTCCAGCGCTGGGATCGACCAGCAGCAATACCGCATCCGCCTGAGCTACAGCGTGGAGAACGCCGCCAGCCGCGACGCCACGGTGAAGTTCGAACTGGAGGGAGAGATCGACGGCCAGCCGTTCAACGATGGCTTCGACCTGCCCGGCGACCTTGCCTTCAATTTCGCGGGCAGCGCCACGCGCATCCTGCGTCGCCACGGCCTGCGGGTCTGCCGCGGGCCGGTGCTGCGCTTTCGCAAGGAACATGACCGGGTGTTCGACGACCTGCGTCGTCAATTGAAAGCCAAGCCCGGCACGCCGGTCGACCTGCAGCGCATGGGCTCGCTGGCCCCGGCCGAGCCGCGTTGCGCGGTGGCCGAATCCATCGTCCGCGGGCGCGGCTGAAGCGTCAGGCCAGGTCGATGCGATCGTCGTGGATGACGATCAGGCCCTGCTTGAACAGGCCGCCGATGGCCTTCTTGAAGTTGCCCTTGCTGACACCGAACTGCTGCGCGATCAGCTCCGGCGGGCTCTTGTC
Source organism: uncultured Pseudomonas sp. (assembly GCA_966191535.1). Classification (GTDB taxonomy): domain Bacteria; phylum Pseudomonadota; class Gammaproteobacteria; order Pseudomonadales; family Pseudomonadaceae; genus Pseudomonas. The sequence goes on from CBIGPF010000025.1 coordinate 28,964, forward strand.
GCTGAGCGCCAGGGTGCCGCCGGCTTCGCGCAGGGCCTTGAGGATCTGCTCGCTGAGGGCGTCGGACAGGCCGGCACCAGCCGGTTGCAGGCTCAGGCTGATCTTGCCGTCGGCACGCATTTCCTTGATGTAGCCGGTCTCGCGCAGCCCATTGCGCATGAACTTGAACACTTCGTTCTTGTGGATCAGGCCCCAGTGCTTGCCATCGATGATGGCCTTGTAGCCGAGGTCGGTACGCTCGACGACGAGCAGATCGACCTGCTGGCCGACCTTGTAGTTGGCCGGAACGTTGTCCAGGTAGCGATCCAGGCGGGCGGTGGCAGTGATGCGGCGGCTGCGCTCGTCGAGGTAGACGTAGACCACGCAGTAGTCACCGACCTGCAGCGGGCGCTTCTCTTCCGAGTGCGGCAGGAGCAGGTCCTTGGGCAGGCCCCAGTCGAGGAACAGGCCGACACGGTTGACCTCCACCACCTTCAGGCTGGCGAAGCCGCCAACCTGCACCTTGGGCTTCTGCGTGGTGGCGATCAGGCGGTCTTCGCTGTCCAGGTAGATGAACACGTTGAGCCAGTCGCCCACTTCGGTGGGTTCGTTCTTCGGCACATAGCGCTTGGGCAGCAGGATTTCGCCGTGGCTCTCGCCATCCAGGTAGAGACCGAAATCGGTGTGCTTGGCCACCTGCAACGAATTGAACCGACCTATGACTGCCATGACGCTTACCTCGTGAACGGGGCGGGCATTCTACGCGCATTGCCGCGATATGGCTGCCGCCGGTTGCCGGATCGGGTGTGCGTCATCGACGCGCATCGCGGGATTGGCCCGCTACAGGTGTTCCACCTGGCCGAACTGGAGCTCGGCCAGGCGCGCGTACAACGGACTGCTGAGCACCAGCTCGGCATGCCGCCCCAGCGCCACCAGGCGGCCGTGCTCGATCACCGCGATCCGGTCGGCGTTGAGCACGGTGGCGAGCCGGTGGGCGATCACCAGTGTGGTGCGGTCGCGCATCAGGCCCGGTAGCGCCTGCTGGATCAGGTGTTCACTCTCGGCATCCAGTGCACTGGTGGCCTCATCGAGCAACAGGATAGGCGCATCCACCAGCAGCGCACGGGCAATCGCCAGGCGCTGGCGCTGGCCGCCGGACAATCCCAGGCCGCTCTCACCCAGGTGCGTCCGGTAGCCCTGCGGCAGGCGCAGAATGAATTCGTGGGCATGGGCCGCACGGGCAGCCGCTTCGACGTCCGCATCACTGGCGCCGGGCCGGCCGTAACGGATGTTCTCCTCCACCGTGCCGAAGAACAGCGCCGGGTTCTGCGACACCAGCGCGAAGCTGCGGCGCAGGTCGGCCGGGTCGAGCTGGGCAATGGGCTGGCCGTCGATCAGGATGCGTCCCTGCTGCGGGTCGTAAAAACGCAGCAGCAGGTCGAACAGCGTCGACTTGCCGGCACCCGACGGGCCGACCAGTGCCAGGGTTTCGCCCGGCTCGACGCACAGGTCGATACCGTCGATGGCCCACTGCTCCGGACGCGACGGATAGGCGAAGCGCACGGCCTGCAATTCGATGCCGCCGACGATGCGCTCGGGCAGGCGCAGCAGGCCGCTGGCCGGGGCGACGATTTCGCTGCTCGCCCGCAGCAGCTCGGCGATACGCTCGGCTGCGCCGGCCGCCCGCTGCAGTTCGCCGATCACCTCGCTCAGCGTGCCGAAGGCCATGCCGACGATCAGGCTGTAGAACACGAAGGCCGCGAGGTCGCCGGGACTGATGCGTCCGGCGATCACGTCCATGCCCCCCACCCAGAGCATCACGCCGACGGCGCCAAGCACCAGCAGAATCACCACGCTGACCAGCCAGGAGCGCTGGGTGATGCGCTTGCGTGCGGTATCGAAGGCGTCCTCCACGGTACGGCCGAAGCGCGCGCGGTCCTGCGCCTGGTGGTTGTAGGCCTGCACCGTCTTGATCTGGCCGAGGGACTCGCCGACATAGCTGCCCACGTCCGCCACGCGGTCCTGGCTGAGCCGTGAAAGGCTGCGGACGCGGCGGCCAAACAGCAGGATCGGCGCGATCACCAGCGGCAACGAGGCGACCACGATGCTGGTCAGCTTGGCGTTGGTGAAGAACATCAGGATCACCCCGCCCAGCAGCATCAGCACGTTGCGCAGCGCCATGGACAGCGAGGAGCCGATCACCGACTGCAGCAGCGTGGTATCGGCGGTCAGGCGCGACTGGATTTCCGAGGCACGGTTGTTCTCGTAGAAGCCGGGGTGAAGCTCGATCAGGTGATCGAACACGCGTTGGCGGACGTCGGCCACGAAGCGCTCACCGATCCACGACACCAGGTAGAAACGCACGAACGTACCCACCGCCAGGCACAGCACCAGCACGAAGAAGATACCGATGGCGCGGCTGAGCAATTGTTCGGACTGGGTGATGAAGCCCTGGTCCACCAGCAAACGGATGCCCTGCCCCAGGGACAGGGTAATGGCGGCGGTGAACAGCAGCGCCAGCAGGGCCCCGAGGGCGCGCCAGCGGTACGGTGCAAGAAACGAGCGGGCCAGGCGCAGGGCGTTGCGCTGACGGGACGACAACAGGGACATGGCAGGCTCTGTACGGCCGGAATGGGCAGAGGGTAGCACCGCCGCCATGCGCCGCGCGAAGGAGGTTTCAGGCAGGGCGATGGGACCGTTCGTTCCATAAACGCCCCGAAAGGTGCTCGTTTGATGTACAATGGGCGGCCAATTTGCGCAGACAGGTATGGCAGATATGACTACCAAGCCCTCCACCCGCCAGAAAGCCGCCCCCAAAGCTCCAGCCGCTACCGCGACCAGCGAAGCTCTGGAAGCCCAGATCGCCGCCTTCCTGAACTCCGGCGGTGAGATCCAGCAGATCGCCAAGGGCGTGACTGGTCAGAACTACGGCGCACCGAGCCGCCACATCAGCCTCGGCAAGAAGTAATATTCGCAGGCAAGCCTGCCGGCTCCCGGCAGGCTGCCCGCCCTCCCTGCGTTCCCCCTCCCGCGTTGTACCCCGCTTTACACCAAAGCCTCCGCAATTCCGACCGTCCCGTATTGCCTCCGCACCGTGCACTGGGGCAGAGTCCGCCGATAGTCAGGACTTGGCCAACCCCAGGCCACTCGCAAGGAGCACCCCATGCTGCCCTCTCCGGAAAAGTTGCTGTCGCGCAACCTGCTCGATGTGCTGATCCGCGCCGGCCTGATCCTGCTGCTGGCCGTGTTCTGCTTCCGCATCTTCCATCCCTTCCTCGACCTGATGCTCTGGTCGGTGATCCTCGCCATCACCCTCTACCCCATGCACCAATTGCTCAGCGGCTGGCTGGGCGACCGCCCGAACAGCGCGGCGAGCCTGATCGTGGTGCTGGGCCTGGTGATCCTGCTGGTGCCGGTGGTGGTGATCGGGCTGTCCATGGCCGACTCGGTGCGGGACCTGGTGCACGCTGTCCAGAACCGCACCCTGCAGGTCCCGATGCCGCCGGACTCGGTGCAGAATTGGCCGGTGATCGGGCAGTACGTCTATCCCTTCTGGCATCGCGTGGCCACCGACTTCATGGGCGTGGCGCACCAGTTGGCGCCGCACCTGCAGGGCGTAGCGAAGAAGGTCGCCGGGCAGGCGGCAGGCGTCGGCATGGGGCTGATGCAGTTCCTCGCCGCCTTCGTCATCGCCGGGGTCATCATGGCCTACGGCACGCTGGGCAGCCGCACCTCCCGCGACATCGCCATCCGCATCTCCGGACCGGATCGTGGTCCAGGCCTGGCCGAGCTGTGCACCGCCACCATTCGTGCAGTGGCCCAGGGCGTGGTGGGCGTGGCCTTCATCCAGACGCTCATCCTCGGCCTGGGCTTCATCGTCATGGGCATCCCCGGCGCCGGCCTGCTGGCCCTGGGCGTGTTGCTGCTGGGCATCACCCAGTTGCCGGTGGTGCTGATCACCCTGCCGGCGATTGCCTACGTGTTCATGACCAACGATTCGCTGCTGGTGTCTATCCTGTTCACCGTCTGGACCGTCGCCGGCGGCCTCTCGGACAACGTGCTCAAGCCGCTGATGTTCGGTCGCGGCAGCAAGGTGCCGATGGCGGTGATCCTGATCGGCGCCCTGGGCGGCATGCTCAGCAACGGCATCATCGGTCTGTTCGTCGGTCCGGTGGTGCTGGCCCTGGGCTACGAATTGTTCATGTCGTGGGTCCACGAGCGCGAGGCGCCTGCCACGCCGCCCGTCGATTCCCCTGTGGAGCCGGCCCCCTGACCCCCTCGCCCGCGGCCTGAGGCGCGGGCGCTCACTCAGCAATGGAATGCGTACGATGTCGAAATTCTGCCCCCTTGGCGCCGCACTGCTCACCGCCGGCCTGCTGCTCTCCCCGCTGGCTTTCGCCGACGACACCACCACCGTATGGCCGGCGGTAGTCAACGCCGCCGACCAGCAACGCCTGACCACACTCGACTCGCAGGTCAGGCAACTGCTCGACCAGCTCCAGCAGAGCGAAGACGAAACCACCCGCAATGAAGCCCTGAACCTCTACCGCATCGTCCTGGAAGACCCGGAACCGCTCGCGGATAGCGCACTGACCGGCAACTGGAAATGTCGCTCGGTACAGCTCGAAGCGGAAGCGCTGTACGGCTATCCGAACTTCAAGTGCGCGGTGCGCCAGACACCCAAGGGCCTGTTCCTGGAAAAGACCAGCGGCTCGCAGCGCATCAGCGGCTACCTGCAGCGCCTGGATGACAAGCAACTGGTGTTCGTCGGCGGCGCATCGGTGAACGACGACCCGCAGGTCAGCTACAGCGGGCTGGACCAGACAGCCGCGCGCGAGACCGATGTTGTCGGCGTAGTGCGCAATTCGCACGACGGTTTCGTGCTGCTGGTGCCCGAACAGCTCGGCGGCTACAACCTGTTCCGCTTCACCCGCTGAGCCTGCAAGGACTCAGAGCAGCGCCACCATCTCCTTGAGCGTCACCGCCCAGGTACCCTTCGCGTTGAGGTAGCGATAACCAAAGCGCGAACCATGAGCCTGGGTGGTGAGCACCGCGTTCCAGGCCAACCCGCGCTGCAGGTCATGGGCCGGGTCGAGCAGGAAGAAGGCGTCGTCACTCATCCCCACCGCCAGGCACCAGTGGCGGATATCGCTGTCCTTGCGGCCATGGAAGCCCAGCACCACCGGGATGTTCTCCTCCAGGTGCCGCCGGGTCAGCGCCACCATCCGCGTGCCGTTGCCGCGCTCGACACGGTACTCCTTGTCACTGATGACCTTGAGCAGCTCCAGCAGGTCTGCGCCCGTGGTGCCGACGCGCACCAGCGTCTCGTGTTCGTTCAGCGCCGCCATCAGCCGCCCGTAGCGGGTGCGCGAATCCACCGGCGCCAGCCCCTTGGCCTGTCGCCGCGCCAACTGGTTGCGGGCGAGCATCGCCATGACCAGGCAATACGGCCCGCAGGCACCGTCCATGTCGCCCTGGCGCAGATGCACCTTCTCACCGCGCCGGTTGGTCAAGCCGCCACTGCCGTGCTCATCCAGGTCCCAACCCAGGCCGTCGATCAGGGTGATCCGCATCGCGCCTCCTCGTTTCATGGTCTGAGGTTGTGACCGGACACCGCGCGGATCATTCCGTCGGCTTGCGGTTACAATGGAGGCTTTCCCCTGCCTGGTTACCCGAAATGTCCGAAGCCATCCGCCTCTCCAAGCGCCTCGCCGAGCTGCTGCCCTGTTCGCGCCGCGAAGCCGAGCTGTACATCGAGGGCGGCTGGGTCACCGTGGACGGCCAGCGCGTGGAAGAGCCGCAGTTCAAGGTCGACACCCAGCGCATCGAGTTGCTGCCGGGCGCCTCCGCCGACCCGATCCCGCCGGTGACCCTCCTCGTGCACAAGCCGGTCGGCCTGGGCAGCGGCAACGGCGCCAACTCCGCCCAGCAGTTGCTGACGCCAGACAAGCGCTGGGCCGAGGACAACCTGCAGCAGCGCCTGCTGCGCAAGCACTTCGGCCACCAGTTCAACACTACCGTGCTGGAAACCGATGCCAGCGGCCTGCTGGTCTACACCCAGAGCCGCGGCGTGCAGCGCCGGCTGGTGGACGAGGCGGACAACATCGAGCACGAGTACGTGGTCGAGGTCAGCGGGCAGATCGCCGACAACGGCCTGAAGCGCCTCTGCCGCGGCATGCTGATCGACGGCCGCGAACTGCCGCCGCTGAAGGTCAGCTGGCAGAGCGAGACCCGCCTGCGCTTCGCCGGCAAGCAGTTCCGCCCCGGCCAGATCGCCGCCATGTGCCGCGCGGTCGGCCTGCACGCCGTGTCGATCCGCCGCCTGCGCCTGGGCGGCGTGGCCATGGGCAAGCTGCCCGTCGGCCAGTGGCGCTTCCTGCAGCCGGGCGAGAAGTTCTGACCGTCTACCCGACCAAGGTCGCGGGCGCCCGCGGATAACCAGGGCGCCCCTCTAATCCGCGGCTTACAGCCGCTATCGATAACGTCGATAGTCACCAGTCGACGCATTCAGTTCTCTTGATAGTCCGCGCGCGGCATCTTTGCCCCATCAACTCGCTGGCAGGAGATTCGCCGGCCCCGCATTCGGGCCGCAGGGGCGAACGAGCTAACAGCGACAGTCGCCCCAACGGATCGTCAAGAGGACACCACCATGCAAGTCATTCTCGATTTCCTGCTGCTCGTCGGCTCCCTGGTGGAGCTGCTGCTGTACGTCGCCCTGGCCAGCATCGTGCTCGCTACCGTGGTGCTGCTCAGCGTCATTGCGGTGCTGACCCTGCGCTCGCCGGGTGCGGCCCTGGTCATTCCCGACCGCCGCCCATCGGTCAGCCGCCAGCCACGTCCGGCAGTGAAGCACCAGATGGCCCGACCGGTACTGGTTGCCGTGACCAACGAACCGATCCTGGCGAAAACCGCCTGAAGCGATTCTCGCCAGTCGTTCAGCTCGGGTACCGCCCGAGCGCGGCGCCCAGGTCGCGCTCGAGATCTCCGTCCCGCTGGCCGCCGTTGTCCATCATCCAGCGCACCCGCTCCAGCGTCGCCGCTGCGGACATGTCACCGACGAAGCGCTGCGACTCCTCCACCAGCGCCGCCTGATCCGCCGCCGTCACCTGCTCCACCACCGCTTTCACATGGGCGATGCCCGCGGCCGGGAAGGCCGCGATACGCAGCGCCAGCGCCGTGCAGAACCCTTCCAGCTCCGCGTCCGCCAGCGCCCGGTTGATCCAGCCGTAGCGCTCCGCCGTCTCCGCATCGAAATCCTCGCCGCCCAGGCAGACCTCCAGCGCCCTGCCCCGCCCCAGCAACTGCGCCAGGCGCACCGTACCGCCCGCGCCGGGCAACAGGCCGACTGCCACTTCCGGCTGGCCGAGCAACGCGCGCTCGCGGGAAGCGAAGCGCATGTCCAGCGCCAGGAGGAATTCACTGCCGGCCCCACGCGCCCTGCCGCGCAGCTCGCCGATGGTCACCTGCGGCAGCCGGCTGAATCGACTGAACAGCGCGCTGAGCGGGCTGGCCATGCCGGCGGGCAGCTTCATCGGCGGCGCATCCAGCTGGCTGCCGAGATCGTAGTGGGCGAGGAAGAAGTCCGGATTGGCGCTGCGAAACAGCACCACGCGAATGTCGGCATCGCGCTCCAGTTCATCGGCCAGGTGCAACAGGTCGATGACCATTTCGCGATCGACCAGGTTGATCGGCGGGTGACGGAAGCTCACGACGGCAACGCCGTCGCGGTCTTCACGGGTGAACGTGCGGTAGTCGCTCATCGATGGGGCCTCCAGTGCGAAGGCCCGAGAATGCGCTGGGGCGCACAGGGCGCCCCAGCACTATCGATTCGCGGAATGGCCCGTCAGTGGTGACCGATACCCTGGTCTTCCAGATGGTCCGCCTCGAACAGGGTTTCCAGCTCCTTGCGTGCCTCGCGGGCGGTCTGGATCACCGCGGTCTCGTCGTCGTAGACGCGGTATTGCGCCATCAGCACCGCTTCGTCGTGCCGCTTGAAGCGGCGGATGCGCGCGGCGACCTGCTCCTCGTTCAGGCCCAGGCCGGTGAGCAGCAGGCGGCTCATCTCCAGGCTCGAGTGGAAGGTCTCGCGCACCGGCGTCGCGTCGGCATCCAGCAGGTGGTAGACGTGCTGGCGGTTACGTGCCCGGCCGATGACTTTCATGTGCGGATAGAGCTTGCGCACCAGCCGTGCAGTCTCAATGTTGGTCTGCGGATCATCGGTGGCGACGACGAAGAACTCGGCCTTCTCCACCTGGGCGGCGCGCAGGATCTCCGGACGCAACGGATCGCCGTAGAAGATCGGGATGTTGCCGTAGCTGCGGGTCAGCTCGATGGTGTCCACCGAGGTATCCAGCGCGACAAACGGAACGCCCTGGGCACGCATGATACGGGCGACCACCTGGCCCATCCGGCCCATGCCGGCAATGACCACGCGCGGCGCGTCATCTGGCAGTTGGCGGTATTCGGGCGGCGGCTCGCGCAGGACGGCCGGCTTGGGCTTGATACCACGTGCCAGCCCGAGCACCAGCAGCGGCGTCATCGCCATGGACAGGGTGATGCACAGCACCAGCAGCGAGTGCAGCTTGCTGTCCATCAGCCCCTGGGCCAGGGCCAGCTTGAACACCACGAAGGCGAACTCGCCGCCGGCGCCCAGCAGCACGCCCAGGCGGATTGCCGAGACCTTGTCCAAGCCGCCGGCCAGGCGGCCAGTGAGGAACAGCAGCGGCAGCTTGATGCCCACCAGCAGCAGGGTCAGGCCAAGCACCACGAGCGGCTCGCTCTTGAGCAGGCCAAGGTTGGCGCTCATGCCCACGCTGATGAAGAACAGGCCCAGCAGCAGGCCCTTGAAGGGCTCGATCTGTGCCTCCAGTTCGTGGCGGTACTCCGAGTCCGCCAGCAGCAGGCCGGCGAGGAAGGCGCCCAGGCCCATGGACACGCCGGCCCACTCCATCAGCCAGGCAGTACCCACCACCACCAGCAATGCGGTGGCGGTAGACAGGTCGGCCTGGCCGGTACGGGCCACCGAACGGAACACCGGACGCAGCAGGAAGCGCCCGCCGATCACCACCACGGCGATGCTACCGACCACCTCCATGACGTGGGCCAGGTCACCGCCCGGTGCCGTCGAATCGGCGCGTGCGCCCAGCAGTGGGATCATCGCGATCAGCGGGATCGCGGCGATGTCCTGGAACAGCAGGATGGCGAAACCGAGGCGGCCGTAGGGGCTGTTCAGCTCCTTGCGCTCGGCGAGGATCTGCAGGCCGAAGGCGGTGGACGACAGTGCCAGGCCGCCGCCCAGCACCACGGAAGTGTTCACCGGCATATCGAAGGCCAGCACCGCGACGCTACCGATGGCCAGCGCGGTGAGCAGCACCTGGGCCAGACCTACGCCGAACACCTGCTTGCGCATCACCCACAGGCGCTTGGGCGAGAGCTCCAGGCCGATGATGAAGAGCAGCAGCACCACACCCAGCTCGGAGAGGCTGGCGACGCTTTCGGGGTTGTCGATCAGCCCCAGCAGCGACGGGCCGATGAATACCCCCGCGAGCAGGTAGCCGAGCACCGCGCCCAGTTGCAGGCGCTTGGCCAGCGGCACCATGAATACCGCCGCGAGCAGGAAGACCACTGCCGACTGCAGGTAATTCGTCCCATGTTCCATCTATCAAGACTCCTTGGAAGGGTTGGGGCGAAGCGAAGATCCACCCACGTCGTTCATCTCACTCATCCAGCGCCACACCCTCGGCCAGCAGGTGTCGCTGGAACTGCCCGGCCAGGGCATCCACCTGATCCCAGGGCTGCTCGTAGCGCTCATCCAGCGCCACGTGGCTGCTGGCACGCACACGGGCCTCGAGCCCGCAGTTTTCATAGAAGGCGTTGACCGCCGCGACCATTGGTTCGCGCTGGTTTTCCATCAGGATGGCGCCGTGGGCCAGCACCACGTAGCGCCCGTCGCTGGGCCGACGGCGCCAGCGCTGGGCGGTGCCCACCAGCTTGCGCCCTCCCAGGTTGACGTTGTAACGGCCATCGCAGAACGCGCCATCCACTTCCCCCAGCCCCGGATCGAGGCCGAGGGCGGCCAGCCAGTCACACAGCGGCTGGCAGAGACGCTGGTAGGCGGTTTCAATGCGTGTCTGCTCGTTGTCGCTGGGCGGAATCGCGTAGACCAGGGCCACATTGAGCACCCCTGCAGACTGCGGCACCGGCTCGCCGCCGGTGTCACGCAGGGCGATCGGCCAGCCCAGCCCGGCACAGGCCACCTCGGCGGCAGCAAAGCCTTCCAGGCGGCTCAGCCGGCGTGGCATCACCAGGGATTGCTCCAGCGGGCTCCAGAACAGCAGGCCACTGTCGCGCTCACCGGCAAAGGCGGCATCGAGCAGCGCGCGTTCGGCGTCCAGACCTTGCTGTGCCGACAGTCGTTGCACCTTATTCATGAGAGCAACCATGGTTTCATGAGAGCGTCCTAGGATTAACCGGGGTGCGGACTATGCCCGCCGAGGGCTTATCCGACAATCTTGCGGGCCATTTTGTTGCCGTGCTCGGAAATTTCAGCGTAGCGGCCTGTGACAACCGCGACATCGCGCCAAGTCACGTCGATTTCACTCTGCACCACAGCGAAGCGGCGCTGCGTCTATCCTGCTACAGGCCGGCACTTGCGCAGGAGGCCAGAACCCGTGTCCAGGACGTTGCTTCAGCGTCTGCACCACGCCATTGCCGTCAACGACGCACTGGCGCTGCCGATCGCCCGGGAAAATCTGCGGCGCCTGTATTTTTCCGCCCTGCTGGCGGTGCCCTTCGACCTGATCCACATCCTGGTATTCCGCCTCAACCTGCAGGGCTCCAGCCCCGAATATGACGGCTGGCGGCTGGATATCATCCGCGTCCACGCCGTGGTCGCCGTGCTCTTCACCCTCCTTGGCCTGCTCGCCTGGCTGGCCGCGCCACCACGCCGCAACGCGTCGCTGCGCTACATGCAGACCCTCACCGTGCTGGGCAGCGCCCTGGTGCTGGGATTCGGCATCGCCATCACCGGCGCCGACCAGCAGGTCACCAGCAGCATCACCCCCTTCCTCATGGCTGCGGTCGCCACGGCGTTGCTCATCCTGCTGCGCCCGAGTCTGGCCGTCATCCTTTATATCCTCGCCCTGGCCGCCTTCGAGCTGACCATGGCCCTGACCCAGGCCAGCCCGCAGCTGCGCCTGTCGAACCAGATGGGCGGACTGACCATCTGCGGCATCGGCCTGGTGCTGTCGTTCATCCTCTGGCACGGCCACGTACGCAACCTGCGTCAGCGCGAGTTCCTCCGCCAGCAACGGCTGGAGCTGGAAGAAAAGAACCGCCAGCTGGAATACCTCGCCGGCCACGACCCGCTGACCGGACTGTTCAACCGCCGCCAGTTCGATCAACTGGTGGGCATGGAACTGTCGCGCGCGGCACGCCAGCCGGCGCCGATCAGCCTGCTCATGGTGGACCTGGATCATTTCAAGTTCATCAACGACCGCTACGGCCATCCGCTGGGCGACGAAGTCATCCGCCACACCGCCACGCTCCTGCGCAACTACACGCGTACCGGCGACAGCGTGGCACGGCTGGGTGGCGAGGAGTTTCTGCTGCTACTGCCGGATACCGCACAGTTCCAGGCGCGCACCATCGCCGAAAAGGTGCGCCGGCTACTGGAAGAGACCCCGTTGCCGATGAAGGACGGCCTGCTCTACCTCACCGCGAGCTTCGGCATCGCCTGCCTGGAAGCCGGCATGCCGGGCACCTACGAGGGGCTCTACGCGGCGGCGGACAAGGCCCTGTACAAGGCCAAGGCGAGCGGGCGCAACCGGGTGGAAGTCATCGAGCTGGGGACGGAGATGGGAACGTTCGATTGAAGTACTGAGTGCGGAGCACAACGGAAGCCAAGGGGGACGGCAGGAAAAGCCCCTCTCCCCAGCCCTATCCCTGAAGTGAGAGAGAGCCGCTCGGCGCGGCCGGGAGGGACAGTGTTTCGCTTGATGCCGCTCAGTCCCTCTCTCTTCAGGGCGAGGGTGGTGAGCACCGCAGAGGGATTGACCGTTCGCGAGCAAGGACCTGGCGTCCCCCTCGGCAAAACAAGAAAACTGTCTTACTGCGCGTACTTGCGCGTCAGCCCCGGCGGCACGCCACTGCTGTCGGTCTCGGTCCAGGGCCCTTGCGGGCCGACCCCCCAGTACCAGCCGCTGTCCCAGTGGTAGTAGGTGCGCTGGCGATAATAGAGGTCCTTCTGCCCCTGGATCACATAGACGCCGAGGCTGGCGTCCCAGCGTCCCTGGCCGCCGGGCGGCGGGGCGAACTGGGTCGGGCGCTTGGACGCGGCCGCCGGCTTGGACGGCTGCGGCGTGATGGGCGAGCTGGATGTCCTGGCCGGCGGGATCGGCTTGCTCGGCTGCGAGGGCGGCGACGTCTGCACGGGCGGCTGCTCCGGCTGCTGCGGTTGCACCACGCAACCACCCAGTACCAGCATGGCGCTCAGCGCCAGCAATCTGCCCTTCATCGTTCAACCCTCTCTTGTCGTATTACTTCTGATCCGGGCTGTCGATTGTCACGCTCTGCTCGCCCGCCTGGGAAGTAGACAACGAAGCGCTTCGTCCGATCCATTCCCCGGCAGTGGCGTTGCCCGCACGGGAGATACGCGCCACCAGTTGCACCTGCGGATGCTGGGAGAGCTTGAGCTGCGGCATCATCGCATCGGCGTCGCTCAGCGAGACCTCGCTGGGCAGGTCGGACACCTTCAGACGCTTCACCGCCAACGGCATCGGTGGGCCGCTCACGGCGCGGGCGAAGACGAACACGCTGTCGTCGGGCTTGACCTGGCCCTTCACGGCGTCGGTCAGGTCGACCTTCACCTTCAGGGTCACGCCGGCCGTGGCAGCAGCGGCCGGCGCCTCCGGCGGGGTCTGGCCCTTCTCGACCATGCGCTGGCGGGCACGCTCGATACCACCGGCGATGGCGTCGCGGGACGGATCGTCCTGCGGCAGCACGGCGACCAGGCGGCCCCAGTAGTCGATGGCGTCGGCGTACTTCTCGTCCTCGAACGCGGCGATACCGAGCAGGCCGAGGGTGGTGACTTCCTGCGGGTCCTTCTTCAGCGCTTCGTCGGCCAGGTCACGGACCTGCGGGCTGAGCGCCTTGTCGCCGGCGAAGTACAGCGCCTGGGCCCACTGGCCGAGCACTTCCGGCTGGCGGCCGGAGAGACGCGCGGCCTGCTCGAATGCCTTGGCAGCGTCGGCAGCGCGATTCTGGGTCATGTAGGCGCGGCCGAGGAAGTACCAACCCTCGGCGGAGTCCGGCTGGGCCTTGAGCGAACGCTCCAGGCGCGAGGTCATCTCTTCCATGGACTTGGGAGCGGTGGCGAATTCGCGGGCCAGCTCCACCTTGTCGCTGGCGCCCCAATGCAGGTACAGACCAAGCCCGAGGAACGGCAGGATCAGCGCGGCAGCCAGCGGGGCAGCGCGACCGAGTCGGGAGCGGCGGTCGTCGCTGGTGCCTTCGGTGTCGGAGAGCAGCTCGCGGGCCGCTTCCGCGCGGCCGGCTTCGAACTGCGCGGCATCCAGGGTGCCAGCGTCACGCTGGGCGCCCAGCTCGGCCAGGCGCTCCTGGTACAGGGCGACGTTGAGCGCGGTGCGGTCTTCCTCGGCCTGGGCCTTGCGGCCGCGCAGCAGAGGGACGAGGAGAAATGCCAGGGCCACCAGCAACAGCAGGCCGGCGGCGAGCCAGAAATCGATCATTTGTCTTGGTTATCCAGCAATTGGTCGAGACGCGCCTGCTCCTCGGCGGACAGCGTGGTGGAGGTGGCAGCAGCCGGGCGACGACGCCGCGCAACGATGGCGCCGATGACGATCACGCCCAGCCCCAGCAGCGCGGCGGGGCCGAACCAGAGCAGCCAGGTGCGCTCGCTGACTTCGGGCTTGTAGCGCACGAACTCGCCGTAGCGGTCGACCATGTAGTCGACGATCTGCTGGTTGCTCTTGCCGGCCGCCATCTGGGTGTAGATCTGCTTGCGCAGGTCCGCGGCGATCGGCGCGTTGGAATCGGCGATGTCCTGGTTCTGGCACTTGGGGCAACGCAGCTCGGTGGTCAGGTCGCGGAAACGCGCGCGCTCGGCGTCATTGGCGAACTCGTAGGTATCGATGGCGGCGTGGGCGATGCCGGTCAGAGCCAGGCCCAGCGCTGCAGCAGCGAGAAGGCGCTTCATTTGCCCTCCGCTTCGTCGACCAGCCCCTGGTAGATCGGCGCCAGCTGTTCACGCCAGACCTTCTCGTCGACGGCGCCAACCAGCTTGTGCCGGATGATGCCGTCCTTGTCGATGATGTAGGTCTCCGGCGCACCGTAGACGCCCAGGTCGAGACCCAGGGTGCCTTGCGCGTCGGCGATGTTCATCAGGTAGGGGTTGTGCAGCTCCTTGAGCCACTTCTGCGCCGCGGCGCCGTCGTCCTTGTAGTTGATGCCGTAGATCACCACGCCCTTGGCGGCGAGATCGGTGAGCACCGGGTGTTCGAAGCGGCAGGTCGGGCACCAGGTACCCCAGACGTTGACGAGCGCCGGTTTGCCCTTGAGGTCGGCCTCGGTGTAGGTCTTGCCCGGCTCTGTGACGCTGGGCAGGGAGAACGCCGGGAACGGCTTGCCGATCAGCGCCGAGGGCAGCTCGCTCGGGTCGAGCCACAGGCCACGGAAGAGGAATACCGCGACGACCAGGAAGATCGCCAGGGGCAACAGCAGGATCGCACGCTTCACACTCAGGCTCCCTGTCCGGCGAGGCCCAGGGCCTCGCGTACACGCGTTTTCACTTTCAGGCGATAGCGACGGTCCAGCGCCGCCAGCACACCACCCAGGGCCATCAGCAGGCCGCCAAGCCAGATGAAGCGCACGAAGGGCTTGATGTGCACGCGCACGGCCCAGGCACCGTTGTCCAGCGGCTCACCCAGGGCGACGTAGAGGTCGCGGGTCAGGCTCCCGTGGATCCCGGCCTCGGTCATCATCGAGTTCTGCACGCTGTAGAGACGCTTCTCCGGGTGCAGCACGGCCACTTCAGAGCCGTTGCGGGTCACGCGGATGGTGCCCTTGTCGGAGGTGAAGTTCGGGCCTTCGAAGTGATGGGTCCCCTCGAAGCGGAACTGGTAACCGGCCAGTTCCACCGACTCGCCCGGCGCCATGCGCAGGTCGCGCTGGGCGCTGAACTGGCTGGTGAGAACCACGCCGATGGCACAGATGGCGATGCCGAAGTGTGCCAGCTGCATGCCCCAGTAGCTGCGGTTGAGGCCCGCGGCACCGGCAATCACCCCCTTGTGGCGAACCTTGTCGAAGAAGTCACGCACGCCGGCCAGCACCACCCAGGCCGCCAGCATGAACACCGTCAGGACTTCCCAGTGCAGCTCGCCATACAGGAAGCTGCCGATACCGCCGAGCACCACGGTGCCGATCAGCACCGGGGTGAGCATGTTGCGCAGCCAGCGCGTCGGAGTGTCCTTCCAGCGCACCAGCACGCCGACCGCCAGGGCCAGCATGAGGATGGCGATCAACGGCACGAACAGCGCATTGAAGTATGGCGGGCCCACCGACAGCTTGGCGCCGCTGATGGCATCGAGCACCAGCGGGTAGAGGGTGCCCAGCAGGATCATCGAGGCGGTGACCACCAGGATCAGGTTGTTCAGCAGCAGCAGGGTCTCGCGGGACCACAGGGCGAAGCCGACCTGGCTCTTGACCACCGGCGCGCGCAGGGCGAACAGCGTCAGCGAGCCACCGACCACCAGCAGCAGGAAAGCGAGGATGAACACGCCACGCTCGGGGTCCGAGGCGAAGGCATGCACCGAGGTCAGGACGCCGGAGCGAACCAGGAAGGTACCCAGCAGGCTCAGGGAGAAGGCCGCGATGGCCAGCAACACGGTCCAGCTCTTGAACACGCCGCGCTTCTCGGTCACCGCCAGCGAGTGGATCAGCGCGGTGCCCACCAGCCAGGGCATGAAGGAGGCGTTTTCCACCGGGTCCCAGAACCACCAGCCGCCCCAGCCCAGTTCGTAGTAGGCCCACCAGGAGCCGAGCACGATGCCGACGCCGAGGAAGGTCCAGGCCACCAGGGTCCACGGGCGCGACCAGCGTGCCCAGGCCGCGTCCAGACGTCCGCCGAGCAGCGCGGCGATGGCGAAGGCGAAGGCCACCGAGAAGCCCACGTAGCCCATGTAGAGCATCGGCGGGTGGAAGATCAGGCCCGGGTCCTGCAGCAACGGGTTGAGGTCGTTGCCGTCGGCCGGGACCTGCGGCAGCAGGCGGCTGAAGGGGTTGGAGGTGATGATCAGGAACAGCAGGAAACCGGTGCTGATCATGCCCATCACGGCCAGCACGCGCGCCAGCATCACTTCCGGCAGCTGGCGGGAGAATACCGACACCGCGAAGGTCCAGCCGCCGAGGATCAGCGCCCAGAGCAGCAGCGAGCCCTCGTGGGCGCCCCACACGGCGCTGAACTTGTAGAACCAGGGCAGCGCGCTGTTGGAGTTGCTGGCGACGTAGGCGACCGAGAAATCATCGTGGAGGAAGGCCCACGTCAGGCAGCCGAAGGAGAACAGCAGGAAGGCGAACTGCCCCCAGGCAGCCGGGCGCGCCAGGCTCATCCACTGGCGATCGCCGCGCCAGGCGCCGACCAGCGGGAAGAACGACATCACCAGCGCCATGCACAGCGCGAGGATCAGCGAGAGGTGACCGAGTTCGGGAATCATCGTCAGTTGCTCCCCTGTTGCGGTGCGGCATTGCCACTCTGGCTGGCTTCGTAGTGCTCCATCTTGCCGCTGTCCTTGAGCGCCTTGGTGACTTCCGGCGGCATGTACTTCTCGTCGTGCTTGGCCAGGACTTCATCGGCGGTCAGCACGCCGGCTTCGTTGATCTTGCCCAGGGCGACGATGCCCTGCCCCTCGCGGAACAGGTCAGGGAGAATGCCGCGGTACTTCACGGTGACTTCCTTGGCGAAGTCGGTGACCACGAACTCCACGTCCAGCGAATCCGCCGAGCGCTTGAGCGAGCCCTTCTCGACCATGCCACCGGCACGGATGCGCGTATCGTGCGGCGCTTCGCCGTTGGCGATCTGGGTCGGGGTGTAGAACAGGTTGATGTTTTCCTGCAGCGCGGACAGCGCCAGGGTGACGGCGACACCGACGCCGGCGACGATGGCAAGGACGATGTACAGACGCTTCTTGCGGACCGGATTCACTTGCTGGCCTCCCGGCGCAGACGACGCGCCTCTTCTTGCAGGTAACGCCGGCGCGCCACGATCGGCGAGACGACGTTGATCGCCAGGACCACCAGGCAGATGGCGTAGGCGGACCACACGTAAGGGCCATGGTGACCCATGGCGACGAAATCGGAGAAGGACTCGAAACTCATAGCGCGCGCTCCACCACGGCCTTGACCCAGCTCGCGCGGGCTTCGCGCTTGAGCACTTCCAGGCGCATGCGCATCATCAGCACCACGGCGAAGAAGCAGTAGAAGCCAGCGACCATCATCAGCAGCGGGATCCACATCTCCGGCGGCATCGGCGGCTTCTCGGTGAGGGTGAAGGTGGCCGGCTGGTGCAAGGTGTTCCACCAGTCCACCGAGTACTTGATGATCGGGATGTTCACCACGCCGACGATGGCCAGTACGGCACAGGCCTTGGCCGCGCTGTCACGATTGGTGATGGCCTGGCCAAGGGCGATGATGCCGAAATAGAGGAACAGCAGGATCAGCATCGAGGTCAGGCGCGCATCCCAGACCCACCAGGCTCCCCAGGTCGGCTTGCCCCAGATGGCGCCGGTGACCAGCGCGACGAAGGTCATCCAGGCACCGATGGGCGCGGCGCACTGCACGGCAACGTCGGCGATCTTCATCTTCCAGATCAGCCCGACCGCGCCGGCCACGGCCAGCATCACGTAGCACGACTGGGCGAGGAACGCCGCCGGTACGTGGATGTAGATGATGCGGAAGCTGTTGCCCTGCTGGTAATCGGGCGGCGCGAAGGCCAGGCCCCAGACAGTACCGGCAACCATCAGCACGATCGCGGCAACCGCGAACCAGGGCATCCAGCGTCCGCTGATCTCGTAGAACCACTTGGGCGAGCCAAGCTTGTGAAACCAAGTCCAGTTCATCATCAGGCTCTGTAATTCAAAGCTCTAGTCTGCCGCCGGTGCCGCTTCCCAGCCCGGCGATCGTTCGTTCACTCGCCGACGCTGATCTTCAGCCCGGCGGCGATGGCAAAGGGCGTCAGCGTCAATGCTAACGCCGTCAGGCTGGCCAGCCACAACAGGTGCCCGGCGGTGGGCAGCCCCTGCAGCGACGCCTGCAGCGCTCCGCTGCCCAGGATCAGCACCGGAATGTAGAGCGGCAGGATCAGCAAGGCCAGCAGCAGGCCGCCACGCTTGAGTCCCACGGTGAGCGCCGCACCCACGGCGCCCAACAGGCTAAGAACCGGTGTTCCCAACAGCAGCGTCAGCAGCAGGTCCGGCAGGCAGCGCGCCGGCAGGCCCAGCATCAGGGCAAACAGCGGCGACAGCAGCACCAGGGCCAACCCTGAAACCAGCCAGTGTGCCAGCACTTTGGCCAGGACCAGTAGTGGCAGAGGGTGCGGCGAAAGGACCCACTGTTCCAAGGAACCATCCTCGAAATCGCTGCGGAACAGGCCGTCCAGCGACAGCAGCACCGCCAGCAGTGCTGCGACCCAGACAAGGCCCGGCGAGAGGTTCTTGAGCATTTCCGACTCGGGGCCGACCGCCAGCGGGAACAGCGCGATGACGATGGCGAAGAACACCAAAGGATTAGCCAGCTCCGCCGGACGGCGGAACAGCAGGCGTGCTTCGCGGGCGAGCAGCAGGGTGAAGACGTTGCTCATCGCGCCGCCACCTCCCGTGCATGCTGGCCCAGATCGAGGGCACGATAGCCTTTCGGCATGCGCTCCAGCGTGTGGTGGGTAGTCAGCACGACCAGGCCACCGCGCTCGCAATGGCCAGCCAGGTGTTCTTCCAGCTGCGCCACGCCCTGTTTGTCCAGGGCGGTGAAGGGTTCGTCGAGGATCCACAACGGCGGCGCGTCCAGGTACAGGCGCGCCAGGGCCACGCGGCGCTGCTGGCCCGCGGACAGGGTATGACAGGGAACGTCCTCGAAGCCGCGCAGGCCGACGGACTCCAGTGCTTGCCAGATGGCATCGCGGTTGGCCGGCTGGTGCAGAGCGCAGAGCCAGGCGAGATTTTCCTCGGCAGTCAGCAAGCCCTTGATACCTGCAGCGTGGCCGATCCACAGCAGCAGGCGGGCCAGTTCGTGGCGTTGTGCGGTCAGCGCCTTGCCGTTGAGCAGCACATCGCCGGCGGTGGGCTGCATCAACCCGCTGAGCAGACGCAACAGGCTGGTCTTGCCGCTGCCGTTGGGGCCGACGATCTGTAGCATCTCGCCAGCGCCCAGTCGCAAATCGAGACGCTCGAACAGCATGCGCCAGTCCCGCTCGCAGGCGAGCGCCACGGTTTCGAGGAGGGGATGGTTCAAGGGCATCGGCAACCGTCGGGCAGAAAACAGTCAGTGGTGCAAAAATGCGGCCATACCGCCCGAGCCGCCAAGCACGGCCTCGGGCGGCGCATTATACACAGCCGTTCCTACGCCCGACGTCAGGTTTTTCGACAGGGTGTAACGTGCCTCAGGCCCTGCGCCGGGCTCCCGGGCTATCGTGATCGTCCGGCTGCGCCTCTTCGTCGCGGGCACGACGGGTATGCATGGTGCTGATCGGCGAACGCTCCTGCTGCTCGATCAGGCTATGGGTGTGCCGCGAGATGTAGGCGTGGTTGGCCGGGATATCACGATTGACGAAGGCCGCCGCTCCCACCGAGACATTGTCGCCAATACTCAGGCCGTCCCCGATGATGCAGACGTTGGCGCCAAGGCTGACGTTGTCGCCGATGACAATCGGTGCGCTGCCGTCATTCTTCTGGCCGATGGTGGTGTTCTGGAAGATGCTGAAGTTCTTGCCGATCACCGCCTTGCGGGTGATCACGATGCCCACCAGGTGTGGGATGTAGAGCCCTTCACCGATCGGAATGGTGATGGGAATCTCGATGCCGAAGCGCTCGGCCAGGCGATCACCCAAGCGCTTGGCGCGCTTCTGCCAGAAGGCGCTGGGGCTGGAGTGCAGGTACTGGGCGACGCGAAACCAGAACATGTAACGATACCGGGCACGCTGCCGGCAGCGACGATGAAGCCGAGTCCAGCTGAAGCGGCTTTGCTCGCCACCCAGAATCTCGATTCGCCACAGTCGTTTAAAATAAGCGAAGGTGAATAAAT
>CBIGPF010000026.1:0-47226 GCA_966191535.1 uncultured Pseudomonas sp.
GACCTTGACGTTGTAATCGACCACGCGTTTCACCGCGACCAGTACTTTCATTCGGTTGTTTCCTTGCCTGGCGCCACTCTAGAGCGGCGCTACGGTTGGGATGGGTTCGCGAGCAGGCCCACGCCTGCGAAGAGCAATGGGGGGAACGCCCCGCAGGAGCGAGCCTGCTCGCGAACGGACTCAGGCCTTGCCGAGCTGCTCGATCACACCCTCGGCCTTGAGCGCGGCCAGGCGCGCGTCGTCGAGCCCCAGGCGGCGCTTGAGCACCTCGTCGGTGTGCTCGCCGAGCATCGGTGCCGGACGCTGGTACTCCACCGGGGTATCGGACAGCTTCAGCGGACTGCCGACCATGCGGAACGCAGGGTTCTGCGCGTGGGGAATCTCCACCAGCATGTCCCGGGCGACCACCTGCGGCTCGTCCAGCGCGCGGCCGATATCGTTGATCACACCGACCGGCACCTTCATCGCGTGGATGCGGCGCACCCAGTTGTCGGCGGTGTCACCCTGGAAGTGCTCGGCCAGCTTGCCGACGATCACGTCGCGGTTACGCACGCGGTCGGCGTTGCGGGTGAAACGCGGATCCTTCGGCAGTTCGGGCAGGCCGATGGCGTCGCACAGCGAGACGAACTGGCTGTCGTTGCCGCAGGCGATGATGAAATCCATGTCCTTCGCGCTGAACACCTGGTACGGCACGATGTTGACGTGGGCATTGCCCTGGCGGCCCGGCGAGCGGCCGGTGGCGAGGAAGTTCTGGCTCTGGTTGCCAAGCATGGCGACCTGCACGTCCAGCAGCGCCATGTCGCAATGCTGGCCGCGACCGGTCTTCTCCCGCGCCAGCAGCGCGGCCTGGATGGCGACCACCGAGTACAGGCCGGTCATCACGTCGGAAACGGCGACACCGACCTTCTGCGGACTGGCGCCGGGCACGCCGTCCTTCTCGCCGGTGATGCTCATCAACCCCCCCATGCCCTGGATGATGAAGTCGTAGCCGGGCTCCTCAGCGCGCGGGCCGGTCTGGCCAAAGCCGGTGATGGAGCAGTAGACCAGGCGCGGATTGACCTTCGACAGGCTCTCGTAATCCAGCCCGTACTTGGCCAGCGAACCGGCCTTGTAGTTCTCGATCAGCACGTCGCACTCGCAGGCCAGCGCACGCACCAGCGCCTGGCCTTCGGGCGTCGCCAGGTTCAGCGCCACCGACAGCTTGTTGCGGTTGGTGGACTGGTAGTACGCCGCCTCACTGCTGTCCGAGCCGTCGGCGGCCTTCATGTAGGGCGGGCCCCAGCCGCGAGTGTCGTCACCCACGCCGGGGCGTTCGATCTTGATCACTTCCGCGCCCAGGTCGGCCAGCACCTGGCCGCACCAGGGGCCGGCCAGCACGCGGCTGAGGTCGAGTACGCGGTATCCGCTCAAAGCACCCATCTTCAATTCCTCGCAGGCGCGCTCATGCGCGCTCGATAACCATGGCGAGCCCCTGGCCCACACCGATGCACAGGCTGATCACTGCATAGCGTTGACCACTGCGCTGCAGTTGTCGCGCCACGCTCAGCGCCAGCCGCGCGCCGGAAGCGCCCAGCGGGTGGCCGACGGCGATGGCGCCACCATTGGGGTTGACCCGCGGATCGTCGAAGTCCATGCCCAGGCCGTGCAGGCAACCGAGCACCTGGGAGGCGAAGGCTTCGTTGATCTCGATGATGTCCATGTCGGCCAGGGTCAGTTCGGCGCGGGCAAGCGCCTTGTTGATCGCCTCCACCGGACCGACGCCCATGATGCGCGGCTCCACGCCGACTGCCGCTGCCGCGAGAATCCGCGCCAGCGGCTTGAGGCCGTGACGTTCGCCCGCAGCAGCCGAACCGATCAGCAGCGCAGCCGCGCCGTCGTTGACGCCGGATGCGTTGCCGGCGGTGACCACGCCGCCTTCGGACAGCGGCTTCAGGCGCGCCAGCGCGGCTTCGTCGGAAGACGGACGCGGATGTTCGTCCTGCTCGACGATGTTCGGCGGAGTCTTCCGCCCGGTGGGGACGCTGACCGGCAGGATTTCCCCGGCGAAGAAACCGGCCTGACGGGCGGCTTCAAAGTTGGCCTGGGAACGGGCGGCGAAACGGTCGGCCTGTTCGCGGCTGATGCCGAACTCGCGGGCTACGTTGTCGCCGGTCTCCGGCATCGTGTCGTTGCCGAACCCGGCGATGATCTTCGGGTTGGGGAAGCGCGCGCCGATGGTGCTGTCGAACACCGTCAGGTCGCGGCTGTAGGCGGCCTCGGCCTTGGCCATGACGAAGGGCGCGCGGGACATGCTTTCCACGCCACCAGCGACGAACAGTTCGCCTTCGCCACAGGTCACGGCGCGCGCCGCATCGATGACGGCGGCCAGCCCGCTGGCGCACAGGCGGTTCACCGTCTGGCCCGGTACGGTCACCGGCAGGCCGGCGAGCAGCGCGGCATGGCGGGCGACGTTGCGGCTGTCTTCACCGGCCTGGTTGGTGTTGCCGAGGATCACGTCCTCGATGACCTCGCCCGGTACGTTGGTGCGGGCCAGCAGCTCGCGGATCACCTGGGCGATCAGGTCGTCCGGGCGCACCGGAGCGAGAGCGCCGCCGTGGCGGCCGAAGGGGGTACGCAGGCCGGCATAGATAAAGGCATTGAGCATGGAGGTCTCCTGGAAAGAGGTGGACGCCGGGCTTCAGCCCAGCGCGGGCTCGGCATGGCGCAGCGACAAGCCCAGCGCGGCGCGGCGACGCAGCCAGGGGCCGGGGCGGTAGCGGGCATCGCCGGTCAGGCCGGTCATGCGTTCGAGAATGGTCAGCAGGCGCGCCGGGCCGACGCTGTCGCCCCAGGCCAGCGGGCCTTGCGGATAGCCCAGGCCCCGGCGCACGCCTTCATCGAGGTCATCGACGCTGGCGATGCGCTGCTGGACGATGTCGCCGGCCAGGTTGACGATCAGCGCCAGTACGCGCTGGGCAACGAAGCCGACGCTGTCATTGATCAGCGTGACACCCACGCCGTCAGCCGCGAGCAACGCATGAGCGGCGTCGCGCATGGCGGTGGAAGTCGCCGGGTTCTGCATCAGGCAACGGTGGCGTTGCAGGTCCAGCAGCAGGTCGATGCACAAGGTACGCGCCGGATCAGTGCCGAAGCTCTGGCAGGCTGTGGTCGCATCGATGCCATAGGGAGCCAGCAGGCACAGGGCCTCGCTGCTCGGCCGGGCGCCCTGCTCCAGGTTCGCACCCAGCGTCTTCAGCAGTTCGCCGAGCAGGTCGCGATCCTGGTCGTTCTCCGCGCCGATCCACACCGGCGGCAGTGCGTCCACACTCGGCACCGGTTGCGGCGCGGGCGGGTCGATCATCTTGCCGTCGGCATAGCGATAGAAGCCCCGACCGACCTTGCGCCCGACGAAACCGGCCTCGAGCATCTGCCGGGTCAGCGCCGCCGGGCGATAGCGCGGCTCCTGGTAGAACTGGTTGTAGATGGACTCGATCACCGGGTGCGACACATCCAGCGCGGTGAGGTCGAACAGCTCCAGCGGCCCCATGCGGAAGCCCAGGCCCTCGCGCAGGATACGGTCGATATCGGCCGGCTCGGCGACAGCCTCCTTGAGCATCTGCAGCGCTTCGGTGCTGTAGGCGCGGCCGGCGTGGTTGATGATGAATCCGGGGGTATCCTTGGCGCGGATGCCACGATGGCCCATGCGCGCGGCGAGCGCCACCAGGCAGTCGCCGACCTGCGGGTCGCTGGCTAGGCCGTCGATCACCTCGACCACCTTCATCAGCGGCACCGGGTTGAAGAAGTGGAAGCCCGCCACGCGCTGCGGATGCTGGCAGCCACGGGCGATGCTGGTGACCGACAGCGACGAGGTGTTGGTGGCGAGGATGCACTCGGCGCCGACCACCGCTTCCAGCTCAGCCAGCAACGCCTGCTTGGCGTCCAGCCGCTCGATGATCGCCTCGACCACCAGGTCGGAATCTGCCAGCTCGCTCAGGGAGCCGGCGACCAGCAGGCGCGCGAGGGTGGCGTCCACCTCGGCGGCAGTGATCTTGCCCTTCTCCGCCAGCTTGGCAAGGGTGCGGCCGAGGTTATCGCGGGCCGCTTGCGCAGCGCCGTCGCGGGCGTCGAAGAGTTTCACCTGGATGCCGGCCTGGGCGGCGATCTGGGCGATGCCGCTACCCATGACGCCAGTGCCGACGATGGCCATGCGCTCAATGCGCTCAATGTCGAAAGAACCGGTCATGCTCATTCCCCCAGGAAGCTCGCTTTGCGTTTTTCGAGGAAGGCAGCGGCGCCCTCCTTCTGGTCTTTCGAATCGAACAGCAGCTGGAAGGCCTTGCGCTCCAGGGTCAGGGCGCTGTCCAGCGGCAGGTCCGCGCCGGCGAGCATCACTTCCTTGATCTGCGCCACGGCCAGCGGCGGCAGCGCGGCGATCTCGGCGGCCAGCTCCAGCGCGCGCGGTAGCGTGCGCGCGTCCTCCACCACTTCGCTGAGCATGCCGATGGCCAGGGCTTCCGGCGCCTTGATCAGGCATCCGGTCAGGGCGATGCGCATCGCCTGGAACTTGCCCACGGCGCGGATCAGCCGCTGGGTGCCGCCAGCACCGGGCATCAGGCCGAGCTTCACTTCCGGCTGGCCGAAGCGTGCCGATTCACCGGCAACGATGATGTCGCAGTGCATCGCCAGCTCGCAGCCGCCGCCCAGGGCGAAGCCGTTGACCGCGGCGATAATCGGTTTGGGGCAGCGCGAAATGGCTTCCCACAACAGCTCGGTATGGCGGCGGTACATCTCGATGGGGCTGGCCTGGGCGAATTCGCGGATGTCGGCCCCGGCGACGAAGCACTCCTCTCCCCCGGTGAGCACGACGGCGCGAACCGCCGCGTTGTCGCTCAGGGCGCGAAAGTGCTCGGCCAGTTGCTGGCGCACGGCGGCATTGAGGGCGTTCCTGGCTTCCGGACGGTCGATGCGGACAACCGCCACGCCATCGGCCTGGATATCGAGATGAACCACGCTGGTATTCATTGGAGCTTTGACCTCACAGTTGTTTCGCCTGACGAAACTACATTCCGTATTTCGATTTCATCATAGTGACACCGAATCCAGCCTGTAAACGGGGATGATCAACGCACCCTCTCAAAGCCTTTAAAACCGAGGCCTTGAATATTTTTACGGTCACTCCTGTACTAACTGGTTCAGAGCCATTACAATTTCGCCTGACGAAACTGTATTTTATTTTATTGATTTTCCGTGAATAGGGGTTCTACCATGCGCCGCAACAAGACGGAGATGGACTCGGCTGCGCCGACGAAAAACGAAGGCGAAATCGGCCTGCTGGAACGGGGACTGTATGACCCCGCCACGGCACTGAGCGACGAGGAAAACAGCGGCCAGTTCGTGACGGCCCTGGCTCGCGGTCTGGAGATCCTGCGCTGCTTCACGCCACGGGAAAACGTGCTGAGCAACCAGGACCTGGCCCGCAAGACCGATCTGCCCAAGCCGACCGTGACACGCCTGACCAACACCCTGATGCGCCTGGGCTGCCTCAAGCGTGAGGTGCACTCGGGCAAGTACCAGCTGGACGTCGGCGTGCTGGGCTTCGGCTACGCGATGCTGTCGAACCTGTCGATCCGTGCGGTGGCCCATCCGCTGATGGAAGAACTGGCCAACCACGCCCAGGCGGCGGTGGCCATGGCTGCCCGCGACCGCCTGCAGATGGTCTATCTCGACGTCGTGCAGGGGCAGGGAAACATGACGATGCGCCGGCAGATCGGCAGCTACCTGCCGCTGGCGGCGAGTTCGGTGGGCCGCGCGTGCCTCGCGGCGATGCCAGAGAACGAGCGGGAATTCCTGCTCGAGCACATTCGCGAACGCGAACCGGAAAACTGGCCGGCCATCCGCAAGGGTCTGGACCGCGCCTTCAGGGACTTCACCGATTACGGCTATTGCCTGTCGATCGGCGAATGGCACCGCGACGTCAATTCCGTCGCCGTGCCCTTGGTACATCCGCAGTACGGGCTCCTGGCCTTCAACTGCGGCGGCCCGAGCT
Organism: uncultured Pseudomonas sp.; assembly: GCA_966191535.1. Lineage (GTDB taxonomy): Bacteria > Pseudomonadota > Gammaproteobacteria > Pseudomonadales > Pseudomonadaceae > Pseudomonas. Next base: position 6,026 of record CBIGPF010000026.1, read on the forward strand.
TCCAGCTGACACGCGAGAAGCTCGAGGACGACATCGGGCCCCGCCTGATCAACATGGTCAACAACATAGGTGCCGCCGCTCGCTGAATCTCGGGTGACGGTGCCTCGGAAGACAGGCCCGCTCGCGGGCCTTTGAGGAGTGCACATGATCCGAGACCCAGAAACGCTGCAGATACTTCTGGACTCCATCCACCAGTTCGTCGGCGAAGTGCTGATCCCGCGGGAGAACGAGGTCGCCGAGACCGACGCGATCCCGCAGGACATCGTCCAGCAGATGCGCGAGATGGGCCTGTTCGGCCTGACCATCCCCGAAGAATTCGGCGGCCTGGGCGTGACCATGGAAGAAGAGGTGAACATCACCTTTGAACTCGGCCGCACCTCCCCCGCCTTCCGCTCCTATATCGGCACCAACAACGGCATCGGCTCCATCGGCATCCTCATCGACGGCACGCCGGAGCAGAAAGCCCACTACCTGCCCAAGCTCGCCAGCGGCGAACTGCTCAGCGCCTTCTGCCTGACCGAGCCGGATTCGGGCTCCGACGCCGCCTCGCTGAAGACCACCGCCGTGCGCGATGGCGACTGCTATGTGCTCAACGGCACCAAGCGCTTCATCACCAACGCCCCGCACGCCGGCATCTATACCGTGATGGCGCGCACCAATCCGGCAATCAAGGGTTCCGGCGGTATCAGCGCGTTCATCGTCGAACGCGGCACCCCGGGCATCTCCCTGGGCAAGCCGGACCACAAGATGGGCCAGAAAGGCGCGCACACCAGCGACGTGATCTTCGACAACGTGCGCATCCCCGCCGGCCAGCTGATCGGCGGCGGGGAAGGCGTGGGCTTCAAGACTGCCATGAAGGTGCTCGACAAGGGCCGCCTGCACATCGCCGCGCTGAGCGTCGGTGCCGCCGAGCGCATGCTCGACGACGCACTGAAGTACGCCCTGGAGCGCAAGCAGTTCGGCCAGCCGATCGCCGAGTTCCAGCTGATCCAGGCGATGCTCGCCGACAGCAAGGCCGAGATCTACGCCGCTCGCTGCATGGTGCTGGATGCCGCGCGCAAGCGCGACGAGGGCCGTAACGTCAGCACCGAAGCCTCCTGCGCGAAGATGTTCGCCACCGAGATGTGCGGCCGGGTTGCCGACCGCTGCGTCCAGATCCACGGCGGTGCCGGCTACGTCAGCGAGTACGCTATCGAGCGCTTCTACCGCGACGTCCGCCTGTTCCGACTCTACGAGGGCACCACCCAGATCCAGCAGGTGATCATTGCCCGCAACATGATCCGCGAAGCCCAGTCCTGACGCACCGGCTCTGAGGCACCCGACACGGCGGCGCGTGGCCACGCACCACGCGCCCGCCGGCAGGATTCGTACGCACGCTTACCGAGGGTCGGCCAACCGCCCCGCCAACAACTACAACAGGTAATTCGTTCATGGAAAACACTGCTTCCGCACCGGCTGCGAGCGCCGCCACCCAGAGCAAGACCTGGGTCCTGGTCTTCGTCTTCTGCTTCATCGGTCTGCTGATCGATGGCGCAGACCTGATGCTCCTCTCCTACAGCCTCACCAGCCTCAAGGCCGAATTCGGCCTGAGCAACCTCCAGGCCGGCAGCCTGGGCAGCGTCACCCTGGCCGGCATGGCTTTCGGCGGCATCTACGGCGGCTGGGCGTGTGACCGCTTCGGCCGGGTCAAGACGGTGGTCTGGACCATCGTGCTGTTCTCCGTCGGCACCGCCGTCCTCGGCCTCACCCACAACTACTGGCAGTTCGCCGCCGCACGCTTCGTCGCCTCGCTGGGCCTCGGCGCGCTGTACGTGGCCTGCAACACGTTGATGGCCGAGTACGTGCCCACCAAGTACCGCACCACGGTGCTGGGCACCCTGCAGGCCGGCTGGTCGGTCGGCTATATCGTCGCTACCCTGCTGGCCGGCTGGATCCTGCCGGACCACGGCTGGCGCTACCTGTTCTACATCGCCATCATCCCGGTGGTGCTGGCCATCGCCATGCGCAAGCTGATCCCCGAGCCCGCCGCCTGGGTCCAGGCGCAGGCCGAACGCCAGCAGCGCAAGGCCGAAGGTGCGTCCAGCCGTGCGGCCGCTGCGCCACGGCAGAACGCCTTCAAGCAGATCTTCAGTGATCCGAAGGCCAGCCGCATGTTCACCTTCTGGGCACTCACCGCCGGCTTCCTGCAGTTCGGCTACTACGGCGTGAACAACTGGATGCCTTCGTACCTCGAAACCGAGATGGGCATGAACTTCAAGGCCATGACCGCCTACCTGGTGGGCACCTACGCTGCGATGATCCTCGGCAAGGTGCTGGCCGGCGTCGCCGCCGACTGGTTCGGCCGCCGCACCGTGTTCTCCTTCGGCGCCCTGGGTACCGCCGTATTCCTGCCAGTGATCGTGCTGTTCCACAGCCCCGAGAACATTCTCTGGATGCTCGTGGTGTTCGGCTTCCTCTATGGCATCCCGTATGGCGTGAACGCGACCTACATGACCGAAAGCTTCGCCGCCGCTTTCCGCGGCACGGCAGTCGGCGGTGCGTACAACATCGGTCGCATCGGCGCAGCCATCGCCCCGGCGGTGATCGGCTTCCTCGCCACCCAGATGTCCATTGGCGTGGGCTTCCTGGTGATGGGCGCGGCGTACTTCATCTGCGGCGTGATCCCCGCCCTGCTGATCCGCGACAAGCAGTTCGACCCGCAGCAGGAATGACCTGAGCGCTCAGCCCCAGCCACGAAAAACGCCCGGTGCATTGCACCGGGCGTTTTTGTTTGTGCGCCGCAAAGGAAAGCGGAGCAAATCGCAGGCAAAAAAAAGCCCCGCCGAAGCGGGGCTCTTTCGTCAGCGATGTCGATTAGACAGCGCGAACTTGTTCAGCTTGCGGGCCTTTCTGGCCAGCAGTCACAACGAAGCTGACCTTCTGGCCTTCGTCGAGGGACTTGTAGCCGTTGCCTTCGATCTGACGGAAGTGAACGAATACGTCCGGGCCGCTTTCCGGGGTGATGAAGCCGAAGCCCTTCTCAGCGTTGAACCACTTGACGATGCCGTTTTGACGATCGGACATGATGTTGTCTCCTAAAGAAATGCTAAAGGCCGGCCGAATGCCGACCGGCGATGAGCTGAATGCGTAGTGAAGAGGTGCCGAGGAGATGGAGCATCTTGTAGAAGAACATCAAGTCGCGGAACTCGTTACTGGGCAGGCAGCCCATGCAGAATACAAGGTTTGGCGCCGATTCATAGCTTTTTTTCACGACGGGCGGTGATTTTGACAAATGGTCGAGCTATCTCGGCGAAATTGGCGAAAGACGTGTAGGCTGGCCGGGCCGGTTTGGCGCCCAACGCAAAGGTGACTTCATGACTGATTCACAGCTGATTCGCGAACGTTCGGAGCTCGATGAAAAGATTGCCGCTTTCCTCTCCCAGGGTGGCGAAATCCAGGAAATCCCCGTTGGCCAACTGGCAGTGAAGGTCGAGCGAAAGTCGCAATGGGCGAAGTCCGAAGGCAAGAAGCCCGCACCCTAGTCGTTGAACGCATGAAGAAAACCCCGCCTAAGCGGGGTTTTGCGCTTCAGTGGCTGAGGTAGTGATTCGACAGCCAGTTCAGCGCCCTGCCCGGCCGCGTCAGCGCGTCGATGAAGCTCGGCCCCCAGTAGCGGATGTCGTTGGCCTCCAGCACCGCATACATGTCCCGGTGGCGAGCCTGGCGCTCCTTGAGCGGCATGCGCAGTGCCTGCTGCATCGCATCGGCCAGCGCGTCGCGATCATGCGGATTGATGATCAGCGCGCCGCCCAGCTCGGCGGCGGCGCCGGCGAACTGGGAGAGGATCAGTACGCCGGGATCGTCCGGGTCCTGGGCGGCGACGAATTCCTTGGCCACCAGGTTCATCCCGTCCCGTAGTGGCGTCACCAGGCCGATTCGCGCATGGCGCATGACCATGGCGATGTCGGCGCGCTGGTGATTGCGCGCCACATAACGCAGCGGCACCCAGGACACGGCGCCGAAGCGACCATTGATGTGCCCTACCCGCGCGCTCACGGCGGCGTCGATGTCGGCGTACTCGGGGATGTCCTGGCGGCTCCCCGGCGAGATCTGCAGGCAGGTCACGCGGTTATGCCAGTCGGGGTTGCGCTCCAGGAAGCGCTCGTAGCCGTCCAGCCGATTGACGATGCCCTTCGAGTAGTCGAGCCGGTCCACGCCGACCATCAGCGCTCGACCACCCAGGCTTTCTCGCAGCTCCTCGGCGGCCTGGCTCTGCGAGGCCTGCTCGGCGAGCTGACGAAAACCAGCGGCGTCCACGCCCACCGGGAACACGCCGACGCGAAAATGCTGGTCCTCCAGGTGGTATCGGCGGCCATCGGGCGTCGCCGCCCCGACCACCCGCGTGAGATAGCGGGCGAAGTTGCTGGCGTCATTCTCGGTCTGGAAGCCGATCAGGTTGTACTCGGTGAGCGCGCGGATCAGTTCGTCGTGGTGCGGCAGCGCGGTGATGAGGTCAGCCGGCGGCATCGGAATGTGCAGGAAGAAGCCGATGCGGTTGGCGTGCCCGCGCTGCCTCAAGGCCAGGGCCAGCGGGATCAGGTGGTAGTCGTGGACCCAGAGGACATCATCGTCCTCCAGCAGCGGGCTGAGGCGCTCGGCGAAGAACTCGTTGACCCGCTGGTAGCCGCCGAACTCGGCCTCGTTGAACTCGGCCAGGTCCACCCGGTAATGCAGGATCGGCCAGAGCACGCGGTTGGCGAAACCGTTGTAGTACTCGTCGAAATCCTGCGGATGCAGGTCGGTCAGGACGTACTGCAGGTTGTCGCGCTGAACCGTGGTCGGCGGCCCCGGCTCCTCGGCCTTCCTGCCGCTCCAGCCGAACCAGATGCCCTCGCGATTGCGCATCGCTGCATCGACGGCCACGGCCAGCCCACCGGGAGCCGGCCCGTTCTCGCCGGGAATGCCCACCCGGTTGGAGATCACCACGAGACGCGACATAGTCCCTCCTCCCAGCCCATGGAGAGACGCATGGCGGAGTTGATCAACCCGGCCATGGAATAGGTCTGCGGAATGTTCCCCCAGAGCTCGCCGGTGTCCGGGTGCAGGTCCTCGGAGAGCAGCCCGTAGCGATTTCGCGCAGCGATCAGTTGCTCGAACAGCTGCCGCGCCTCGTCCATGCGGCCGATCGCGGCGAGCGCATCGAGGTACCAGAACTTCACCACCAGGAAGGCCGTCTCCGGCACGCCGAAGTCATCTGCCGCGGCGTAGCGCAGCATCTGTCCGTTGACGTTGAGTTCACGACCGATGCACTCGACGGTGGCGATGAAACGGGGGTCGTTCGCCTCGATGATCCCCAGTTCATTCATCAGCAGCACGCTGGCGTCGAGGTCGTCATGGCCGAAGGCGCCGGTAAAGCACTGTTTCTTCTCGCTCCAGGCCTCGGCCAGGATGTGGTCGCGCAGCTTGGCCGCTTTGTCCATCCAGCCCTTCGCCTCGTCCTTGCGCCCCAGGCGCCCGGCAATGTGCCCCACCCGATCGCAGGCGACCCAGCAGAGCAACGCAGAATGGGTATGGACGCGCTGGCGGCCGCGGTACTCCCAGATGCCGGCATCCGGCACGAAAGCCGCGCTTTCGGCTCGGGCGGCAAGGCTCTCCAGCAACTGCAGCATGCCTTCGCTGCTGGGATTGGGCAGGCGCTCGTCGACGAAGCTCTGCAACACCGCCAGGGCCACCGAGCCGAAGACGTCGTGCTGGTTCTGCTCCACGGCCTGGTTGCCGACACGCACCGGGGCATGGTTGAGGAAACCGGCGAGGTCCGGTTCGATACGCTCGGTGAGGTCCGGGTTGGGAATGATCCCGTACAGCGGCTTGAGTGCGGCATCACCGCTGGCCACCGTGGTAATGAAGTCGATATAGCCCTCCATGGTTCGCGTGGCCCCCAGGCGGTTGAGGGCGAGAATCACGAAATAGGCGTCACGCAGCCAGCAGTAGCGGTAATCCCAGTTGCGCTGGGAGTCCGGCGCTTCCGGTAGCGAAGTAGTGGCGGCGGCGATGATCGCGCCGGTGTCCTCGAAGTTGCACAGTTTCAGGGTGATGGCGGAACGGATCACCACCTGCTGCCATTCGAAGCAGATGGCCAGGCCGCGCACCCAGTCGTGCCAATGGTTCTGGGTGCGCTTCAAGTAGTCGCGCACCACCTCGCCCGGCGCGTTGCCCAGCGGTTCGTCGAGACCGATCACCAGACTCACCGGGTGACGCAGGGCGAACGGTGTCTCGTGCTGGATGTAGGCCAGCGGCGCATCGGTGGTCAGGCGCAGCGGCTCGTCGCCGTCCAGGTAACGGATATGGCTGGAGCTGCTCGCGCCCTGACTGGGCTTGCCGTAGCCGTGGGTCGGGCGCACACGCAGGGTGACCTTCGGCATGCCCTCGACAGGCTCGATCAGCCGGCACAGCTGCGCCGGCCGATAGATGTCGCCATGCTGCAGGAAGCGCGGGGCGAAGTCGGTGATGCGCACTGCCCCGCCACTATCGTCGCGCAGCACGGTGGTGATGATCGCCGTGTTGCGCTGGTAGTCGGATGTACTGCTGACCTGGTTCTCCAGCACCACATCGGCAAAACCCTTTTCGTCGTCGCCGGCGAGCAGCCGGGAAAAGGCCGGATCACTGTCGAAGTTCGGGTAGCACCACCAGACCAGTCGTGCCTGCGGGTTGACCAGTGCGGCCACCCGGCAGTTGCCGATCAGGCCCAGTTCGAGGGCACCTTCCTGTCGGTTCGTCATCGGTGATTTCCTCCTGCTTGCATCAGAGCGTTACGGACCTGTTCCGCGTCGCTGAACACCGCGCTGGCGCCAGGCAAGGCGCGCCCGACAGACAGACCAAGGCCGCCCAGGGCCGGCATCAGTGCGATGGCGGGTTCGTCGGTGACATCGTCGCCGATATACAGCGGCAGGCGTCCGGCGAAGCCCGGTGTACCCAGCAACCGCTGGATCGCCCGGGCCTTGTCGACCCCCTCGGGAACGACTTCGTAGACCTGTTTGCCATTGAGCAGTCGTAGCCCGGCGCCTTCCGGCGCACGCAGCAACGCCTGCAGTTCGACGCGCAGGTCGGCAGCCAACGAGGGCGCGGAGCGGTAGTGCAGCGCGTAGCTACTGCCCTTGTCCTCGGCATGGATGCCGATATGCCGGTTCGCCAGGGCGTTCAACTGCACCCGCACACAGGCGGGCAGGTCCTTGGTGGTGTGGCGCAGCGGGCTGTCGCCGGTCTCGCGCCAGTGGGCGCCATGGCCGCCGCTGGCGGCGAGGCGCAAGGGTTGGAAGAGCCGGTCGAGTTCTTCGACCGGGCGGCCGCTGATCAGGGCCAGGGCACCATCGAGTCCGCGATGCAGGTGTGTAAGCGCATCGAGCAGCCCGTGCGGTACGGCGACCGCGTCGGGTGATTCGGCGATGTCCAGAAGGGTTCCGTCGACATCCAGGAACAGTGCGATCTGCTGAGGTCGGCTGAGCCAGAGGTTCAGCAGCGCAGTGGCTGAGGCCTCGCTATGCGGGACCATGGCCGTGTCGACAGGTCCCCGTGGTACGGGACGTGACATGAGCCATTTCTCCATGTTCAGGGCGTGCCGCGCGGCCGTGGGTAGCCGACGCAGACGTGAAAGGGAGCTCAAGGACCCTAACATGTGGGACCACGAGGGTCGACCTCGGGTTTCACCGGCTTGTCCCACCGAGAAGGCGCAGGCCAGAGCGCGCGGGGGCTGGAACTGGTGATCGGGCAGCCGGAAAAGCCGACTGGAGGAAAACGACGCCGCCCGCCGGGTTCAGGTGGGCGGAGTCCAGAGCGAAGGCTTTAGAGGACCAGATGGCCCGACCACAGACCGAGCAGGCCGGCCAGGGCCATGGCGATCACGGCGAGGCAGACGATCCACTCCACGGCGCTGAGTTTCGCCCGCTGCTCGCGTTTGCCGAGGATGAACAGCGGCAGGCCGACAGCCCAGACCACGGCGGCCAGCAGCACATACTTCAGGCCTGCGCCGTAGAGCATGAACAGCACGAAGCATACGGCGAAGGCCGACAGGGCCATTTCCCCATAACGGCCGTGCGCGTTGGCGCCCTCATAGCCGCGCCCGTTGCAGGCGCTCTTGAAGGCGTACATCGAGGACAGCAGGTAGGGAATCAGCGCCAGCGACGTGGAGAACGACAGCAGCGCGAGGTAGCCGGCATGACTGAAACCGGCCACCAGCATCATGGCCTGGGCAATCCCGGTGGTGAGCCACATGGCGTTGCGCGGCGCACCGTTGGCATTGAGCCGACCGAGCCACCCGGTGGCGCTATGGCCCCGCCCGGAAAGCATCACTTCCTCGGCGCTCAGGGCAACCCAGGCGATCAGCGCACCGACCACCGAGACGATCAGGCAGATATTGATCAGCATGCCACCCCACGGGCCGACCATCGCGGCCATCAGCCCAGCCATGGACGGCTGGTGCAGCTGGGTGATCTGCGCGGCGGGCAGGATGCCCAGTGCCAGTACCGAGGTACCCACCAGCAGTAGCGAGACGATGATCGCCCCCAGAGTGGAGGCCTTGGCCACGTCCGACAGCTTGCGCGCGCGAGTGGCGTAGATGGTGCCGGATTCCAGGCCGATCAGCGTCCACATGGCCGCCAGCAGCACCGTCTTGCTCTGTTCGAAGATCGACGTGCCGTGGCTCTGGCCATGAAAGTCGGTGAGGAACACGCGGCTGTCGAAGTGATAGATCGCCAGCCCCAGGAACAGCACGATGGGCACTACCTTGGCGACGGTGGCGATGTTGTTCACCGTGGTGCTGGTTTTCACTCCGCGCAGCACCAGCGCGTTGATCACCCACAGCAGTGCCGAGGCCGCGAAGATGGCGGGCCAGGTGGTGCCGTCACCGAACCAGGAGAAGATCCCGAAAGCGCCCAGTGCGCTGAAGATCACCACCAGGTAGGAAGCGTTGCCGATAGCGTCGCCGGCGCCGTGGCCGTATGCGCCGATGAAGCCGCCGATGTGGCCGAAGCCGGCCTTGGACCAACCATAGATGCCGTCGTCGATGTCGGGTTGGCGCAGGGTGAGGTTCCGGTACACCGACACCAGCGAGAGCATGCCGAATGCCACGATGGCCCAGCCGCAGAGGATGCCAAGGGCGCCGGCGCCGCCGGTGAGCGTGGCAGGCAGGGCGAAGATGCCCGAACCAATGGCGCTGCCGACGATGAGTGAGGTGAGGCCGAACAGACCGACCTTGCCGTCGCCTGCCCCGCCCTCCACGTGACGTAGATGCTTCATGATTCGACTCCTTCCGAGATGGCCCTGGCGGGTCGGTGATTCCGTTGTAGTCCCGGGACGTCGACGTGAAACTGATCTGAGGCAGGTATGAACCTGTCCAGCCCTCGAACTTCTTCTAGGTTTACTGCGGCCTGTTGACTCGCCGCGACACGCGCATGGCGTGTGGCCGACGGGCAGGAAGGGGCACAGTTCTCAGGAGTCAGATTTACCTGACAGAGAAACTGGAATGCTCCGCCTCACAGACGAAACGCCGTTTTCGACAATGAAGCGAGCCAGTCTTCTGTGAGAAACCACCATGCCTCAGCTCTCCGCGCTCGTGCTCCAGCCCTCCGGGCTGCACCGTTCGACAGCAGTCATCGCATTGCATCATCTGGGCTACAGCTTCCTGTCGGAGGCATCCAGCATCGCCGGCGCGCTGGACCGACTGCGCAACCAGGGCAGCGTCCATCTGCTGATCTGCGACATGCGCGCCGATCCCATGGACCACCTGGCATTCATCCAGACCGTGGCCCGCGAGCGCCTGGCCCATGATGTGGTCGTCAGCGGAGAAATGGCGCCGGGCATCCGAAACGCCCTCTCCCGTCTGCTGCAGTTGCAGGGTATGAAGATGTTCTGGCTGGGTAACGAGGCAGCAACCCTGGAGCGCCTTCGCCGGCTGCTCAGTGAAGTCCAGCCATCGAGCAGCCCAAGTGGGCCCTCCCTGGTTGGCGCGGACGCGAGCAACGTCGACGCAAACACCCGCCTGCCTGCGCACGGCAGGTTGCGTGCCTACCTGCAGCCCAAGGTCAACGTCGCCACCCAGCAGGTCTACGGATTCGAGGTGCTGGCACGCTGGCAGCAGGACGATGGTGTGGTTCGTGCCCCCGGCGACTTCATCCCGGCCCTGCGTCGAGCGGGCCAACTGGACGGCATGCTGTTCGAGCTGATGAGCCAGGCCATCGAGTCCCTGCGCATCCACGGCGACCATGAGCTGAAGCTGTCCTTCAACCTGGAAACTGAACAGATTGCCCGGCTCGGCTTCGCTGCCGCCGTGGAGCGCCACCTGCGCGCTCTGGATATCGACCCCAGGCGAATCACTTTCGAGCTAACCGAGTCCTCGCCGCTGCACTCGCCCACCCTCAGCCTCGAAAACGTGCTGCGCCTCCGGCTGCTGGGCTGCGGCCTGGCCATCGACGACTTTGGCTGTGGTCACTCGACACTGCAGCGCCTGATGGAGCTGCCGTTCACCGAGCTGAAGCTCGACCGCCACCTGCTCGCCGACGTGAACCATGGCGATCCACGACGCCTGATCGTGCTGCAGCACACGTTGGTGCTAGGTCGTGAACTGGGCTTGCGGGTGATCGCGGAGGGGGTGGAGAACGCGGTTCAGCTTCGTTACCTGCAGCAACTGGGATGCGAATGTGCGCAGGGCTTTCTGTTCGGCAAGCCGATGGATGCCAGCCAGGTCGATACGTTCCTGCGCAAAGCACCGACCCCGTTGCAAAGGCTGGAAGCGGTTCGGACGACGCGCGCGGTGAAATAAGGCGCGGAAAAGAAAACGGCTGTTGCGGACTTCCTGTTCGCAACAGCCGTTTGGATTGTCCTCAGCAAAGGACACAGGGATTGTAGGCCAATTGCCATCAGACTTTCTTCCCAGTTCTCCCGCATACATGGGAAATTGATACAAAAACTGCAGACAGCGGCAATTTATCGCTCCAATCCGGCGATTTAGCGGCACATTCGTCCCAGTACTGTCCACTACACGACTATTCGGCGCGTCGAGTCCCGGACATCACGTGAAACAGTACGTACCTCGGTGCTATAGCCCGACACTGAACTGTCTGGTTAACATGCCCGGCCGCACGCTGGACGCCAGGAAGGCGAGCCACCCGCCAGACACAGGCGACAGCGCCGACTCACCCACAGCCTTGGCCACCGCTGCATGTCCCTGACCTCCACACGTCCGCCCCGCTCCGTGTTCCGTGTAGCCCTCACCGCCACCAGCCTCGTTGTCGCCTCAGCTGTCGGTTTCTTCATCTGGCAGGATTTCTATCCGGTGCAGAGCGCCAAGGGCTGGTCCTACGACGTTCTCCATGAGGACGTGAAGAAAGCCGCTTCACTGGTGCCGCTGCCCGACGGCGGGCTGCTGGTCAGCCAGGAACTGAAGGACAACCAGGGCAACATCCTGCACATCGCCACCGACGGCAAACGCCAGGTGATGATCGACGGCCTGTCCAAGCCCGATGGCATGGTTGCTGCGCAAGGTGGCTGGGTGTTCAGCCAGGAGAAGGACGGCAAGCCGGTGCAATTGCTCAAGGACGGCAAGGTCAGCGACCTGTTCATGGGCAACTCGGTCCAGGGGCTCTGGAACGACGGCGACCATCTCTACGCCATCGAGGACAGCCACGACAACGGCCGTCTGATGCGCTACCGCTGGAGCGACGGCGAGCTGACAGTGCTGCGCGAGCACCTGCAGGAAACCGAGTCCATCACCCGCTGCACCGATGGCAACCTGCTCTATTCCGAGAAGGAAAAAGGCCTGGTGCACCGATTCAGCGAAGACGGTACGGACCCGGTGCTGCTCTCCGGGCTGAACAAGCCCACCTTCCTGATGTGCGACGAACGAGGCCTGTGGATCAGCGAAGACTCCACCCACCGCGCCCGCCTGCTCCTGTGGGACGGCAAGGGTGAGCCGCGCACCATCCTGTCCTTCCTCAAGGCGCCGCAGTCCATCGTCGCTGACGGCAAGGGCGGCTACCTGCTCGCTGAAGGTGGCCGTAACCGCGTGCTGCACCTGACACCCGCACACTGACGACGCCGGGCGGTCGCCACGGCCGCCCTGCTGCTCCCTCCCCCGCCTCGCCAGGCCCGACAGCGCATCGACAGGCGCGTCGATCGCCCGCTGCACCGCTGACTTAGAAGAGGTGGTGCAGGCGTACCGTTCGTTGCCTGGAATCGAACCCGCAGTGCAACACGGTGGAGCACGCTGCAGGGGGCTGTGTCGACGCGGCCGACGGTACGACTCGGATACACTGCATCGTGCGCGGCCCTCTGCCGCGAGCGATGCAGCGGAGCCGAGATGCCAAGGGAAAACTTCAACGACCTGATCGCCTTCGTCACCGTGGCGCGTGAAGGCAGCTTCACCAAGGCGGCGGCGCAGCTGGGGGTTTCCCAGTCGGCGCTGAGCCACACCATCCGCGCGCTGGAGACCCGACTGGGGCTGCGCCTGCTCAGCCGCACCACCCGCAGCGTCTCTCCCACCGAGGCTGGCGAACGCCTGATGCAGACCCTGGCGCCGCGTTTCGAGGAGATCGAAGCGGAGCTGGCAGCGCTCAGCGACTTCCGCGACAAGCCGGTCGGTACCCTGCGCATCACCGCCGCCGAACACGCCGCAAGCACCGTGCTCTGGCCGAAGCTGGCGACGGTGCTGCCGGACTACCCGGACATCCGGGTCGAGGTCAGCATCGACTACGGCCTGACCGACATCGCCGCCGAGCGCTTCGACGCGGGTGTGCGCCTGGGCGACCAGGTCGCCAAGGACATGATCGCCGTGCGCATCGCGCCGGACCTGCGCATGGCGGTCGTCGCAAGCCCCGCCTACCTCGCGCGCAAGGGCAGCCCGCAGGATGTGCAGGCACTCGCTGCACATGACTGCCTGAACCTGCGCCTGCCCACCTACGGCGGGCTGATGGCCTGGGAGTTCGTCAAGGATGGCCATGAAGTGAAGGCACGGGTGGAAGGCCAGCTGACCTTCAACAGCAGCCCGCACATCCTGCGTGCCACGCTGGACGGTTTCGGCCTGGCCTACCTGCCCGAGGACATGGTCACCGAGCACGTCGCCGCCGGACGCCTGGCGAAGGTGCTGGAGGACTGGTGCCCGACCTTCCCCGGCTACCACCTCTACTACCCGAGCCGACGACAGAAATCCCGCGCCTTCTCGGTGCTGGTGGATGCACTGCGCCACCAGGAATGAATGCCGGGCGCAGTGCGCCCGGCGTGCTGCATCAGGAACGGATCAGGCCAGGGTGGCCAGGTCGATGACGAAGCGGTAGCGCACGTCGGAACGCTCCATGCGCTCGAAGGCATGGTTGATCTCGTCCATGCGGATCATCTCGCACTCCGGCAGGATGTTCTTCTTGCCACAGAAATCGAGCATCTCCTGGGTCTCGGCGATACCACCAATGGGCGAGCCGGCGATACGCCTGCGCCCCAGCAGCAGCGGAATGCTGCTGATGTCATCGATGGGACCGACCTGCCCGACCATCACCAGGGTGCCGTCGATATCCAGCAGCGGCAGGTAGGGCTTCAGGTCATGCCTCACCGGCACGGTATCGATGATCAGATCGAAGCTGTTGGCCGCCGCCTTCATCGCTTGCGCATCGGACGACACCAGCAGCGCATCGGCGCCCAGCTCCCTGGCATCCGCGCGCTTGTCCGCCGTGCGGCTGAGAACGGTCACGGTAGCGCCGAGGCCAACCGCCAGCTTCACCGCCATGTGCCCCAGCCCACCGAGGCCGACCACGCCGACGCGGCTGCCCGGCCCGACGTTCCAGGTGCGCAGCGGCGAATAGGTGGTGATACCCGCGCACAACAGCGGCGCGGCCTTGCTCAGGTCCAGGCCGTCCGGCACGCGCAGGACGAACTCCTCGCGCACCACCAGCTGTTTGGAATAACCGCCCTGAGTCGCGTCGCGGGTTACGCGATCACGGTCGTTGTAGGTCTGGGTATTGCCCTGCCGGCACAGCTGTTCCTCGCCCTTGCGGCATTGGTCGCACTCCTGGCAGGAATCCACCATGCAGCCGACCGCCACGGCGTCGCCGACCTTGTAGCGCGTCACTTTCGGTCCGATGGCGGTAACCCGGCCGACGATCTCGTGGCCCGGCACCATGGGGTAGCGGCTGAAACCCCAATCGTTGCGGGCCTGGTGCAGGTCGGAATGGCAGACGCCGCAGTAGAGGACGTCCATCGCCACGTCGTTGTCGCGCAACGAACGGCGCTCGAAGGTGAAGGGCCCCAGCGGGTCCTGCGGATTCTGCGCGGCGTATCCAAGGGTCTTCATCGGTATGGCTCCTGACGCTTCGAGTGGATGGATTTCAACGGCGGACCGGGCGGCCTTCGACGGGATAGGCAGGATCGCTGTAGCCGGGTGTGGAGGCATGACCGGGCGGCACCAGGCTGTCGACGAAAGCTTCGTCCTCGGCGGTCAGTGTGAGGTCCAGCGCCGGCAGGTAGCCGTCCCAGTGCTCCTCGGTACGCGGGCCGGCGATCAGCGAGCTGACCAGCGGGTTGTTCAGCACCCAGGCCAGGGCGAACGCGGCCGGCGTGGTCCCACGGGCGATGGCGTGCTCGGCGATGCGCTGGGCGATCTGCAGCGATTCGGGCCGCCATTCGGTCTGCTGGATACGCTTGTCGCCACGGCCGACACGGGAATCCGCTGGCGGCTCAACGCCGGGCCGGTACTTGCCGGTGAGCACGCCACGGGCCAGTGGGCTGTAGGGCACCACGCCGATGCCGAAGTGACCGGCGACCGGCAGTTGCTCGACCTCGGCGGTGCGGTCCACCAGGTTGTACAGCGGCTCGCTGCAGATCGGCCGGTCGATGCCAAGCTGGTCGGCCAGGCGCACCACCTCGGCGATGCGCCAGCCGCGGAAGTTGGACAGGCCGTAGTAGCGCACCTTGCCCTGGCGAATCAGCTCGCCCACCGCGCGCAGCCCTTCCTCCAGCGGCGCATCGACGTCGGTGCGGTGGAAGTAGAGGATGTCCAGGTAATCGGTTCCCAGGCGGCGCAGGCTGTCGTCCACGGCCTGGTAGATCCACTTGCGCGACTGGCCGCGGTGGTTCGGGCCGTCGCCCAGGGCATTGCCGAACTTGCTGGCGATCACCCAGTCATCGCGGCGAGCGGCGACGGCCCTCCCTACGATCTCCTCGGAGCGGCCCTTGTGGTACACATCGGCGGTGTCGATGAAATTGACGCCTCGGTCGAAGGCCTTATCGATGATGCGGCGCGAAGTCGGCTCGTCGGTCTCGCCACCGAACATCATGGCGCCCAGGCACAAGGGCGAGACTTTCAGGGCACTACGGCCCAGGTAACGGTATTCCATGGAATGCTCCTCAGGCGGCATCGCGCTCGGCGAACACGCGGCGGGCAACGCCCAGCGCAGTGGAAGCCGTGGGCCAGCCGGAATAGAAAGCCAGGTGAGTGATGGCCTCGATCAGCTCCTCTCGGGTCAGGCCGTTGTCCAGCGCCTTGCCCAGGTGGAAGTAGAGTTCGTTGGCCTGGTAGCGCGCCACCAGGCTGGAGACGGTGATCAGACTGCGGTCACGCGGCGAAAGGCCGGGGCGCTCCCAGACATCGCCGAACAGCACCTGGTCGGTGTAGTCGGCCAGTGCCGGGGCAATGTCGCCGAATGCCTTGTGGGCGGTGGAAGCTGGTTCGCTCATGGTGTTCTCCGCTTCGCTGATGAACTGGTGGACCATGCTAGGCCGCGTCGGGCCGCTGATTAAGAGCCGAAACGCGTTTGGACCTATGAGGCGAGTTCATGAATGCCGGGGCATAACCCATGAACCATGCTCATAGGCGAATGCGGTTTCAGCCGTCTAATCACGGCGAAAACCCTTGAGTAAAGTCCATTCCAGACGTTTCGCCGGGCAATCCTGCCCTTCCCGCTTCAGGAGAGAGATCGATGGACACGCGCACACTGGGCCGTAACGGCCTGCAGGTATCGGCACTGGGCCTGGGTTGCATGGGCCTGAGCTATGGCTACGGCCCGGCGGTCGACCGCTACGATGGCATCCGTTTGTTACGGACCGCCTTCGACAGCGGCGTGACCTTCTTCGACAGCGCCGAAGCCTACGGTCCCTTCGCCAACGAAGAACTGCTGGGCGAAGCCCTGGCGCCGGTGCGCGACCAGGTGGTGATCGCCACCAAGTTCGGCTTCAGGAATGGAGACGTCGCCCAGGGCCTGGACAGCCGCCCGGAGAACATCCGCGCCGTAGCCGAAGCCTCGCTCAAGCGCCTGAAAACCGATCGCATCGATCTGTTCTACCAGCACCGTGTCGACCCGGACGTGCCGATGGAAGACGTGGCCGGCACCGTCGCCGAGCTGATCCGCGAGGGCAAGGTGAAACACTTCGGCCTCTCCGAAGCCGGCGTGCAATCCATCCGCCGCGCCCACGCGGTGCAGCCGGTGGCGGCGCTGCAGAGCGAGTACTCGCTGTGGTGGCGCGAGCCGGAGAAGGAGATCCTTCCGCTGCTGGCCGAGCTGGGCATCGGTTTCGTGCCCTTCAGCCCGCTGGGCAAGGGCTTCCTCACGGGCGCCATCGATGAGCGCACGCAATTCTCCGCCAGTGATTTCCGCAACGTCGTGCCGCGCTTCTCCGAGGAGAACCGCAAGGCCAATGCCGGGCTGATCGATGTGCTCGGCCGTCTCGCCGAGAGCAAGGGCGCAACCCGCGCGCAGATCGCCATCGCCTGGTTGCTGGCCCAGCAGCCCTGGATCGTGCCGATCCCCGGCACCACCAAGCTGCACCGATTGGAAGAAAACCTCGGCGCGGCTTCGCTGGTGCTGGACGCTGCCGATCTCGCCGCCATCGAAGCAGCGCTGCGCGAGATCGAGATCGTCGGCGAGCGCTATCCGGCGCATCTGCAGCAGCGCGTAGGACGCTGACCGAGGCAAAGCCCGGCGCCGATCGGCGCCGGGCGCTTGCCATCAACCCTCGAAGGTCACCGGGCGCAGCGGCGCAGTGTTGACCTTGAGCTCGAAGACGTCCGGCCGCGCATAGTGGCCGACCACGTCGAAGTCGAGATTGCCCTGGTTGAGCTGGCCCATGTCGAGATCGGCATAGAGTTCGGTCTCGCAATCGAATACCGGCCCCGCCAGTACTTCGCCCAGTGGGCTGACGATCATGCTGCCGCCGCGCATGACGTAGTCGTCCTCCTTGTGCGTCAGCCCAAAGGCTTCGCGGTGCTGCTGCGGGTACTCGCCCAGGCGAATCGCCTGGCAGGCCGAGAGCACGAACACCCGCCCTTCCAGCGCGATGTGCACCATCGAGCTGGCCCAGGACGGACGATCATCCGCGGTCGGCGCGCAGTACAGCTGCACCCCCTGCGCATACATGGCCTGGCGCAGCGCCGGCATGTAGTTCTCCCAGCAGATCACACTGCCGACTACGCCGAACTCGGTCTCTACCGGTGCGATGGTCGAGCCGTCGCCGAAACCCCAGATCAGGCGTTCCTGACCGGTGGGCATCAGCTTGCGGTGGTAGCCGGCGATTCCGCGCCCGGGCACCAGGGTCACGGCGGTGCAGTAGAGGGTACGACCGTAGCGCTCGATGATGCCGACCACCGTGGTCACGCCCGTCTGCTCAACGCTTTCGGCGAGTGCCGCCAGCTCCGGTCCCTCCAGCGCCACGGCAGCTTCGACATAGCGCTGGTAGAGGTCGCGCCCGGCGGCACTGCGATTGCCCACCACGCTGCCGAAGGCCGCCCCCTTGGGATAGCCGCCGATGTAGGCCTCGGGGAACACCGCCAGCTTCGCGCCCTGCTCCGCCACGCGACGCAGGATGCCGGCGGCCTTCTCGACGCTGGCCATGGGCTCGTAGGGAACGGAAGCGGCCTGGATGATTGCTACACGGGTCATGGGGACTCCTGTTTGGGGCTGACTATCTGAGAATTCTTTGGGGGCCTAGAAGCGGCTGATGTCGTTGTCGCGGGTTTCCGGCAGGGTCTTCCACAGCACCACCAGGCACACCAGGGAGACTGCCGCCAGATAGGCCGCCGGCAGGTTCGCGTCACCGGTCTGGCGGATCAGCGCGGCGGCGATGAAGGGGCCGGGGCCGGCGAGGATCGCCAGTGCCAGGTTGTGTCCCAGGGCGGCGCCGGTAGAGCGGATCGACGCCGGGAACACTTCCACCAGCAACACCACGTCCATCACCGCGGTGATGGCCACCAGCACGCCCATGACGGTCAGTCCGACGAGGATCGCCACCGGGTTGCCCGTGTTGAGCAGCAGGAAGATCGGGTAGGCCAGCAGCGTCAATGCCGCCGCCGCGCCCAGCAGCAGCTTGCGCCGGCCGATGCTGTCGCTCAGGCGGCCGATCAGCGGGTTGACGATGACGTAGACCACCAGCGCGATGCTGCACAGCCACAGCGCGCTGCTGCGCGGCAGGCCGACGGTGCTGACCAGGTGGTTGTTGGCGTAGGTGATGAAGTAGTAGAGCGACACGCCGAACAATGCGGAGAACGCAAAGGTCGTGATGAAAGCGCGGCGGCGCACGGCCTTGCTGGGCGCCTGGGCCTTGAGCGCATCGCGCTGGCGGACCATTTCCTCGTACACCGGTGTGTCGCCCAGCTTGCGGCGGATGAACACCGCGATACCGGTCATCACGATCGACGCCACGAACGGCAGTCGCCACCCCCAGGCCGCCAATTGCGCATCGTCCAGCGCCGAAGAGATGCTCGCGGCGGTGAAGGTGCCGAACAGGAACGCCAGCCCGGCGGTGCCGGTGATCACGCTGGCGGCAGTGGCCCGGCGGTTCGACGGCGCGCTCTCGACGATGTAGATGCCGGCGCTGGACCACTCGCCACCGACCATCATGCCCTGGATGAAGCGCATGGCGATCAGCAGGATCGGTGCAGCGATGCCGATTGCCTCATAGGAGGGCAGCAGGCCGATGATGGTGGTGCAGACGCCCATGCCGAACACGGTGATGATCAGCACCGCGCGGCGGCCGAAACGGTCGCCGATGGGGCCGAGGATCAGTGCGCCGAACGGCCGCGAGAGGAAGCCGACGGCGAACACCGCCAGCGACGAGAGCAGCGAGACTCCCGGCGCACTGGACGGGAAGAACAGCATGCCGATCACTGCGGCGAAATAGCCGTAGATGGCGAAGTCGAACCACTCCATGAAGTTGCCGATGCCGACCGCGATGGCCCGCTTGCGAATGTCCGACTGCCCGCCCCTGGTACGGATGCTGCTTGCACCCACGCTTTGCGAAATCGCGTCCACAGGATTCTCCATCCCTTGTTATGGTTGTGTGGACGCCAGACTAGGAATCCCCGCGGGCGCAGGGCAAACGATTAGGAAATATGAGCCGGATTAACGTACGTAATATCTCGCGGATCGACCTGAACCTTCTGCTCACCTTCCACTGCCTGATGACTGAGCGCAGCGCCACCCGCGCCTCGGCCGTGCTGCACGTGACCCAGGGTGCGGTGAGCGCGGCCCTGCGCCGGCTGCGCGAGCATTTCGCGGACGAACTGTTCATCCGCACCGCGTCGGGCATGCAGCCGACGCGCAAGGCCATGGAGCTGGCGCCGAAGATCGCCGAGGCGCTCACCTCGATCTCCGGCGTGCTCGGCAGCGAACCGGATTTCTCCGCGCGCGACTCCAGCTACGTGTTCAACATCGGCCTGTCCGACGACATCGAGGCCTGCCTCGCACCGCGCATCGTCAATGCCGCCGCGGCGGAGGGCCTGGGCGTGAGCTTCGCCTTCCACCAGAGCAACAGCTCGCTGTGGAAACAGTCCCTGCAGGACCCGGACATGGACCTGGTGATCTGCAGCGAACCGAAGGATTTCGGCACCAGCTACTCGTCCCAGGTGCTGTTCTCCTCGTCCTACTCCTGCCTGTTCCGCCCGCGTGGCCGCGCCGCGGAGGAGCCGATCGCCCTGGAGGAATACTTCGCGGCGAACCACGTGCGCGTCTCCTACGATGGCCGGCGCGGGTTCATTGACGACATGTTCGAGGCCGCCGGCTACGCGCGCCGGGTCACCGCCTCCTTCACGCACTTCAGCGGCGCGCTGACGACGCTGATGAGCAGCGAAGTGATCGCCACCATCCCGACCTTCGCCGCCGAAAGCTATGCGGCGATGACCGACCTGGTGGTCAGTCCAGTGCCCTTCCCGGTGCCGTCCTTCCGCTGCTTCATGGTCTGGGACATCGCCCGCCACAACAAACCGCACCACGAGTGGCTGCGGCAGTTCATCGGCGAGCTGGGGCAGAAGCTGGGTTGAAACTCCCAGCCCCGTGCCTGATGAGAATCCACCTGCGCGCCTGACGCCGGCCACGCCTTTGCAGGATGGGTGGAGCGCAGCGCTATCCTACGGCCTGACACCGGACTCGGCCTGTAGGAGCGGGCCATGCCCGCCATCGTGCCCATGGGGCACTCTTACAGGCTCGCGATCGGTATCGTGCGGAACAGCGGTTCGCTGGCCAGCACCTTGATGCCGGCTGGCGAGCTTTCCAGTAGTCGGCGCTCGCTATCGGCCACCTGCAGCTCGAGATCGAACGCCTGCCCGCCCAGGGTCTCTGCGATGGCCCGCACGGCATCGCGGGCCCAGGGCAGGTCGGAGTCGAAATGGCCGAGCAACTGGCCGTGGCGCTGGATGATCAGGCGGTACTTCTGCATGACGGGCTCTCGCGGAAATCGAATGGGCGGCTTTACTGGTATCGAATCGAAACCTTGACAGAGCCTACCGTCCTGGCAGATTTTGTCCAGGTAGTTTTTGATCGATACCACTTTCACACCTGAGAGCCATGCCATGAGCCTGCCCGCCATTTCCCTCGACGCCGTCCTCACCGGCCGCGCCGTGCCCTTCACCCGACCCGGCTCGCGCAGCGCCATCGCCAAGCAGCCGCGCCAGACCCGCCTGGCGGTGACGACAGTGGGACTGGAGAGCGACGAACAAGGCGACTTGCGCGTGCACGGCGGGGTGGAAAAGGCCATCCACCACTACCCCCGCGAGCATTACGCCGCCTGGGCCAGCGAACTGGGCGAGCATCCGCTGCTGGGCCGGCCCGGCGCATTCGGCGAGAACTTCAGCACCACCGGCTGGACGGAAGCGGACCTCTGCCTGGGCGACCGCATCCGCGCCGGCACCGCCTTGCTGGAGGTATCCCAGGGGCGCATGCCCTGCTGGAAGCTCAATGACCGCTTTGACGTGGCTCAGATGGCCCTGCGGGTGCAGGAATCGGGGCGCACCGGCTGGTACTACCGGGTGCTGGAGGAAGGTGAAGTGACCGCCGGCGCAACACTGGAACTGCTCGAGCGGCCCTATGCCGACTGGTCACTGCAGCGGCTCTCCGCCGTGCTGTTCGACAAGCGTGTGGACATCGACGTGCTGCGCGAATGCCTGGAACTGCCATTGCCGCCCAACTGGCGCCGCACGCTCTCGCGGCGCCTGGAGAACGGCGCGGTGGAAGACTGGAGCCCGCGTCTGGAGGGCAGCCCGAAGGCCTGACTCAGGACTCCACGGCGCGCGCCGGAAGCTCTGCCGGAGCGCGGTGCAGACCGATGGCCCAGAGCACGCCGACGGTGAGCAGGACAATCGCCAGCGCTTCCACCGGGCCGGGCAGCCGCTGCTCGTTGATGTAGGCGTAGGCGCAGGCGAACAGCGTTTCGAAGACGATCAGCTGGCCACCCAGGCTCATCGGCAGGCGGCGCGTGGCAGCATTCCACAGGCCGTTGGCGACCCAGGAGCCGAACACGGCGAGGAACAGCGACACCCAGAGGAACACCATCCAGCGCTCCGAGGAAATCCCCGTCGGCACCGCCTGCGGTGCGATCAGCACACCCACACCGGCCAGCACCACAGCCATGACGCCGGTGACCACGCCGGTCAGCGTCGACCATTCGTGGCTGGTGAAGTGGCTGGCCTTCAGGTAGCGCGCGTTGGCCGTGGCGTACCAGGACCAGCAGACCACCGCCGAGAAACCACAGACGATACCGAGGACGCGTTCACCCGGCGTGCTGCCGGCCGCCATGAGAGCCGTCGGGTCGAGGTTGATGCAGAGAATGCCCAGCGCGACCAGTGCCAGCGGCATCTTCATCCGCGACAGCGGCAGCGAATCCGCTTCCGAACGGCTGCGGTAGCTGATCGCCAGCGGCATGATGCCGTTGATCAGCGAGGCGGCCGCCACCCCGGCGAACTGCACCGCCGCCGAGAGCAGCGCGAAATACAGCAGGTTGCCGGCCAGGGACAGGCGAATCAGCATCGACAGGTCTTCGCGGCTGACCCGCCGAAGCAGGCCGAGGGCCACCGGCAAGGCGATCAGCAGCGAGATGGCACCATACAGCGCGAAGCGCACGGAACTGATCAGCAGCGGGTTGAATTCCGGCACCAGCGACGGCGCGAGGATCACCCCACCCCAGATTGCGCCTGCCATGCCTGCATAGACCACCCCGCGTTTCATCTCCAACAACCTCGATACTTCAGTGAATGCCCATAAAGAGCCGCCACGGTAGCCGTTGTGGTAGTTTCTGACCAAGGATAAATCCGCACCGAGACATTCCCACCAGGAATGTCTGAAGTTGTTCACCGGAGAACTGTCATCAGCCGCTACCTGCGCACCCTGCCGCCCCTGGAAACCCTCATCACCTTCGAGGCCGTGGGCCGCTACGGCAGTTTCACCCAGGCCGCCACCGAGCTGTTCCTTACCCAGAGCGCAGTGAGCAAGCAGATGCGTGCGCTGGAAGAGAGCCTCAAGGTGCCCTTGTTCGAGCGCAAACCGCGGGGCGTCACACTCACTGCCGCCGGCGCGGAGTTGCTGAGCACCGTGGACATGCTGCTGGATCGCCTGCAACACAGCGTGCGGCGCATCCGCAACGTGCACCAGAGCAACGCCGTGTCGGTGCTGGCAACCCACGCGTTGGCGCAGTTCTGGCTGTTCCCCAAGCTGATCGAATTCAACAAGGCACATCCCGGCATCGCCGTGCACGTGCACGCGATCAACGAGATCGACGAAGCCAGCCTGGTGGATTTCGACCTGGGCATTCTTTATGGCGCCGGCGACTGGACCACGCTGAACAGCCGTTTCGTGCTGCCGGAGGTGGTCTACCCCGTGGCCCGGCCGGACTTCGACGCCGCGAGCATCACCACCCTCGAGCAGCTCGCCGCCGCGCCGCTGGTGCAACTGGACACCTCGGCCTGGAGCTGCCTGGACTGGCACGACTGGTTCGGTCACTTCGGCAAGGACTACCAGCCGGCGGAAAGCGACCCGGTGTTCAACCAGCTCACCCTCGCCTACCGCGCCGTACAGCAAGGCATGGGCATCGGCCTGGCGTGGGGCTTCATGGCGGACGACGCGGTGGCCAGCGGCGAGATGCAACGGGTGACCGACGTCGCCATGGTCACCGAACGCGGCGAGTACCTGGTGTCCCTGCGCCACCGCCAGCTGTCGCCGGCTGCGCAGCTCTTCCATGACTGGCTGCTGGACTCGGTCGGTTCAGTCGAAGCGCGCGCGTAGGGACTCGATCACCTGTTCGATCGACGGCCCCAGCACCGCGGGCGGCACCGGCGCCTCGCCGAATTCGCGCCAGACGAACAGGGTCAGCTCGGCGCCGTCGGTCTGGGTCGCGGCATCCTCGACATGGGCGAACTGGCCCAGCGAGCGATAACGCGCGTCGGCCCAGAACGCCTCCTCCACCCAGGCGTATACCGGGATGAAATGGAAGTGGATCGGGAAGCCCGGCGAGTGGCCGAAGCGGCCGATATACAGCCACTTGGGTTGCAGCGTTGCTTCGAGGATGCGCTGCACCTTCGCCATCAGCACACCCAGTTCTGCCAGCGCGGCATCCGGCAGGTCGGCCAGGGACTCCACCGGCTGTTTCGAACCGAGCATCAGGTAGCCCGGCAAGGCCGATGCCAGGTGGTGGTTGAGCAGCCAGTGCTCGGTCTGGTGGATGACGTGGGTGGCAGGTATCTGCATCGACGGGCGTCCAGCGCAAAACGGGCCGCCAGCCTAGCAGACAGAGTCCTTGAAAGAGCGCTCAGGCGAGCGCGACCCAACCGCGGAAGGCGAAGCCGACGTAAAAGGCTTCAATGCGACTGAAACCGGCCTCCCAGAGAAGCGCCTCGTCCTGCTCGGGCGTGAGGATGTTCAGGTGCGCATCCACCGCTGTGCGGGCTTGTTGCGCATTGGCCGGCTCCATTCCTGCGCTGACGGCGAAGTCCGCATAGCGCGACAGCCAGCGCGCCCGCTCGCCTGCGCCTTGCGGCACGCAGAGGTGCGCCATGACGAAGGCAGCGCCCGGCTTCAGGCGAGCGTGGAGCTCCCGCAGCACGCGAAGCCGCTCGGGCTCGGGGAGAAAGTGCAGGGTCAGTAGGCAGGCACCGCCATCGAACGGTCCCGCTGGCGCATCGTCGATATAGCCCTGCAGCAGGTCGGCACGTTGGGCATCCGGCCCCAGCATCTGCGCGGCGACCGCAAGCATTTCGGCAGACGGGTCGACGCCGGTGAAGCGCCATTGCGGCTGGGCGTGGGCGAAGGCCCGCAGCTCCATGCCGCCACCCGCCCCGAGCACCAGCAGGTGTCCATCCTGCGGCGCCTGCTCGGCCAGAAGGATGGCCGCCATGCGGTGCAGGTCGAACAGGCCGGGAACGAAACGTGGCGGATTTTCCGCGTAGCGCGCGGCGGCATCGGGATCGTGGAACGGGGCCATCAGTTCGGAGTGGTTCATGCCGAGTCCTTTCAGAGTCACTCGCTGGCGAACAGCTTCTTCAGTTCCCGCTCGCTGACGGCCTTGGCCATGGCGGTGAGGAATACCTTGAACAGCAGGCCGCAGAACAGGGCCGTCAGGGCGACGGTGAAGAAGGTCGCCACCAGCCAGTCGACGGGCGCCCAGCCGCTGGCGATCACTACCGGACGGTAGACCAGGGTGCCGGCGATCACCACCCAGTGGCTGAAGCAGTAGAAGCACTGGAACAGATGGCCGACCTGGGGGTGGACCTTCCAGGCCAGCTTGCGCAAGGGGGCGAAGAGTTCGGTCTGGGTGACCGTCATGGACAGCGCAGAAGCCGCGATGGCGAGGGCGATGCAGGTCCACAGCGCGCCGGCCAGCGGCGAGTTCAAGAGATCGATCATGGGAGGGGCTTCCTGGTGGGTGTCGAATCTTTCGTTACTTTTAAAGTAACTTGACTGAGCACGTAGGGTCAACGCCGGTCATCGAGCGGCATTCAGCGCAAACAGCAATCAGCGGTCTTTCGGGTACAGCGCAGTGAAGCGCTCGGCGAGATCGGCCAGGGATACGGCGCCCAGGCGCTCGAGGAGGATGGTGGTGGCCTGTTCCATGGCGTCCTGCAGTGCCGCGTTGACCACCTTTTCCACCAGGCAGTCCGGGTGCACGTGGTCGAACCCCATGGCGAACAGGCGCTCGCTGCCAACCGCTCGGTAGACGTCGAGCAACGTCACCCGGGCCAGGTCGCAATCCAGCGTCCAGCCGCCGCCGTGGCCCTTTTCCGAGCGCACGTAGCCGGCTTCGCGCAGGCCGCCCATGGTTCGCCGCACCACGGCCGGGTTGGTGCCGAGCATCTGGGCGATGCGCTCGGAGGTCACGGGCTGGTCGTCGCGGGCCATGTGCAGCAGCACATGGAGCATGCGCGAGAGGCGGCTGTCGGTTCGCACGGCGGGGTCTCGAAAGGAAATGCGCCTGCATCATCGCACCCCGCCACCGCGCCGTTCAAACCCGTCTGCCACTGGCATTGCCACGGGAATGGGCGACAATGGCGGTCACGCGCCCACTTCCGCCTCTCCACGAGTCCCGACCATGAACGACCTTTCCATCCAGTTGGTGCAGGCCGGCCCTGAACACAAGGACCTGATCCGCAACCTCTACCAGTACTACGCCTACGAGTCGTCGGACTGGGAAGACGAGGACGTGGAGGTCGACGGCCGGTTCTACATCCACGAAGAGCACCTGGCGCGCTACTGGAGCGAGCCGGAATGGAGCGCCAACCTGATCCTCGCCGATGGCTTCATCGCCGGCTTCCTGCTGGTGGAAGGCAGTGAGCTGCCGGGCATCGACGCGCTGGAGCTATCCGACCTCTTCGTGCTGAAGAAGTACCGCCGACTCGGCATCGGCCGCGCCCTGGCGAACCAGGTGCTGCTGGGCAATCCCGGCCCCTGGCTGGTGCGTTTCTATGCCCAGGACGACGTGGCGGCGGCCTTCTGGAAAGCCGTGTTCGCCGATCTGCCACGCTCGGTACAGGCCATCGAGCCGGGCGACGATCCGCAGTTGGTGAGCTACCTGGTCAGCCCGGTCGCTCACTGACCCCCTGTTCTTCAGGATCAGTCTTCTGTCATTTCCGATCATTGAGCGACCCGCCAGCCCGGCCGTATCGTCCTGAGCGAACAACAAGAACGCTCTGGAGGTATTCCCGTGACCGCATTGAACCTGCAACCCCACGCCGCCGCTTCCCTGGCCAGCTGGCACCAGATGGTGGCCGCCAAGAACCTGTCCAACCTGCCGCAACTGCTGGCACCCAACGCGGTGTTCCGCTCGCCCATGGCGCACAGTCCCTACCCTGGCGCGCCGGTGGTCTCGACCATCCTCAACACCGTGCTGCAAGTCTTCGAGAACTTCACCTACCACCGCGAGCTGGCCACCGGTGACGGCCTGAACGTGGTGCTGGAGTTCAGTGCGACGGTGAACGGCAAGGACCTCAAGGGCATCGACATGATCCGCTTCGACGAGAGCGGCAAGATCGTCGAGTTCGAGGTGATGGTGCGCCCGCTCAGCGGCCTGCAGGCGCTGGGCGAAGAAATGGGTCGGCGCCTGGCTCCCTACCTGGCGGCCGCCAAGGCACAGACCGCCAAGAGCTGATTGCTCGCCCGGGGGATTTCTGCTGGGATGGGCCATTACCCGTTCAAGGAAATCCCCATGGCCTCCTTCGAGGAACTCTTCTCCATCGGCGAAGGCTTCGACGCCTTCGTCGCCCACGGCCTGCCTGACGAGATCGCCGGCGTGCGCAAGGTCCAGCGGCAACTGGCCGAGCCCGGCACGATCGGTACCGAGACCCTGCGCCGCATCCAGGCTGTCGAAGGCCGCTACCGCCTGCTGATCGCCGGCGAGATGTGGTGCCCGGACTGCCAGATCAACGTCACCGTGATGGACCACCTGCAGCGCCTGCAACCCCGCGTGGAGCTGGCGATGATCACCAAGGGCCGCGCCGAGGATGACCTGCGCGAGCGCATGGCACTGGAGCGCATCCTGATTCCGGTGGTGCTGGTGCTCGATGGCGATTTCCAGCCGGTCGGCCGCTTCATCGAGCGGCCGCAGGACGTGGTGGCCGGTGGTGATGCGCTCAAGCCAGCGTACCGTGCGGGCGAGTACCTGGAGAGCACGCTGACGGACCTGCTGGAATTGTTCGAGACGGCTGAAGGCCGGGCGTAATCGCACCCTGCCGGCGCGTTCGCGGGCATGGTCCGCTCCTGCAGGTCCGTCATTTGTAGGACCGTAAGGCGCGTCTTGCGCCCTACGGTCCTGACTGCCGCTCCAGCATGAACTCGATGAACGCCCGCACGCGCGACGGTACATGACGTGCGTGCGGGTAGATCAGCAGGAACGGCCGGCTGGTCTGCCCGTAGTCCTTCAGCACTTCCACCAGCTCTCCCCGCTCCAGCTCCTCCTGCACGGTAAAGCGATACGCCTGCATCAACCCGCCGCCGCACTTGGCCAGGGTCGCGGTGGCCAGGTAATCCTCCAGCACCGTGAGGCTGCCGGCCGTCTCGATTTCCACCGGCTTGCCGTTGACCCGGAAGGACCAGGGCACGCGCCGGCCGGTGCTGGGCAGCTCGAACTGGATGCACTCGTGCCCGACGAGATCGTCCGGCGTCTGCGGCACGCCGGCACGCGCCAGGTACTCGGGCGTGGCGACCACCACGTTCTCCGCGTTCTCCAGGCGACGCGCCACCAGGCTGGAGTCCGCCGGGTCGCGGCCACGGATCGCCAGGTCATAACCTTCATTGGCGAAATCGATGTTGCGGTTGCTGACGTGCACCTCCACCTGCACCTGCGGATAGCGCCGGCGAAACTCCGGCAGCCGCGGGAACAGCCGGTAATGCGCATAGGGCGTGGGCACGCTGATCCGCAGGCGCCCGGAGACGACGCTCTGGCCGCCGGTGACCGCGCGCTCGGCATCCACCAGTTGGGTCAGCGCCTGCCGGCATTGCTCGAAGTAAGTGCGACCGTCCTCGGTCAGGCGCATCTGTCGCGTCGTGCGGACGAACAGGCGCACGCCCAGGCGTTCCTCCAGGCGCGCCACCGTGCGACTCACCGCCGCCGGAGTGATCCCGGCCTCGTTGGCGGCGGCGGTGAAGCTGCCGGTTTCCGCCGCCAGGCAGAACAGCTCGATGCTACCCAGTTGCAGGTCGTCGAAATGGCGGGGCATGGCGCGGCTCGATTGATTACATGGAGTATCAATTCAAATGCCATCCGCCTCATTTTTCAAGCGACGGCAGCCCCCTAGAGTGGCCTCCACGACGCGAGCACACCATCCCGCCTCACTCTCGGAGACAACACCATGAGCAAGACCGTCATCGTCACCGGCGCCTCCAGCGGCCTCGGTTTCGCCATCGCCCACGCCTACCTGGCACGCGGCTACAACGTGGTCGGCAATGCCCGCACCCAGGCCCGCCTGGAGGAAGCCGCGGCCAGGCTGGGCAACCCGCACAACTTTCTCGCCGTGGCCGGCGACATCGCCAGTCCCGACACGGCAAAGCGCCTATTCGCCCAGGCCATCGAAGCCTTCGGCCAAGTAGACATCCTGATCAATAACGCCGGCATCTTCATCGCCAAGCCGGTGGGTGATTACACCGAGGAAGAACTCGACGCCATCGTCGACACCAACCTCAAGGGCTTCTTCTATCCGTCCCAGGCCGCGGCACAGCACATGGCCAGCAACGGCTCGGGGCACATCGTCAGTATCACCGCCTCCATCGCCATGCAGCCCAACGCGAAGGTCCCGGCACTGCTGCCGGTGCTGATCAAGGGCGGCCTGAACAGCGCGGTGCGCGGCCTCGCCCTGGAGCTGGCGGCCTCCCACGTGCAGGTCAACGCGGTGGCGCCCGGCATCATCGAAACCCCGCTGCACGCCGACGACGAAGGCACCCGCGCCTTCCTCCGTGGCCTCTCGCCCAGTGGCAAGATCGGCAGTCCGCAGGATATCGTCGACGCGGTGCTCTACCTGACCGATTCGACCTTTGTCAGCGGAACCATCCTCAACGTCGACGGCGGTTCCACCACTGGCGTCTGGTAAGCCAACCTTTCGAACAACAACGGAGAACCGCCATGCCCTACGTGAACATCCAGGTCACCGACGAAGGTGTGACCGCCGACGAGCGCCGCCAGCTCATAGAAGGCGTCACCGAACTGCTGGAGCGCGTGCTGCGCAAGCCGCCATCCACCACCTACGTAGTGATCCAGGAAATCGCCACCGACGCCTGGGGCGTGGGCGGCAAGACCGTCGCCGAGCTGAAGGCGAAGGGCAAGCACGGCAGCAGCTGACCGCGCGGGCACGCCGGGGGCTCGCCAGAGCCTCCGGCGCTTGCCATGCACCAAGCTGGTGCTGCTAGGATCAGGAGCCTACCCGCACCCCACGATTGCCGAGGCATGGAATGCTCGCCGCGCTCAAGCGTTATCCGCTACAGGTCAACCTGCTGCTCAGTGGCACCTTCCTCCTCACCCTGGGGCGCGCCATTACCCTGCCCTACCTGGTCATCTATCTCTCGACCCAGTTCGGCCTGCCGGTCAACCGCATCGGCCTGATCATGGGCGGCGCCCTGTTCGGTGGTTCGCTGCTCAGTCTCTACGGCGGCTTCCTGATCGACCGCCTGCCGGGCTTTCGCCTGATCCTCGGCTTCGGCACCTGCTTCGTCGCCGCCTTCGCCGGCATGTTGCTGACCACCCAGCTGTGGCTGTTCTTCCTGTTCCTGCTGGGCTTCAACTTCGCTTACTCGGTCACCGACGTGGTGGTGAAGACCATCTTCGGCCGCCTCCTGCCCGCCGGTGAGCAGGGCCGCGCCTTCTCCATCCGCTACACCCTGATCAACCTGGCGTACGCCATCGGCCCCTTCATTGGCGCCGCCCTGGCACACTGGAGCCAGCACTTGCCCTTCGTGCTCTCGGCGAGCCTCGGCGCGCTCTTCCTGCTGGCCTTCGCGCGCTACGGCGACCGTGGCATGCGCCCGGCCGAAGGCGTGGCGCCACCCTCGTTCATCGCGGTGATGGGCGTCCTGGCCAGGGACCACCGGCTGATGTACTTCACCATTGGCGGCGTACTCACCGCCGTGGTGTTTGGCCAGTTCTCCGCCTATCTCTCCCAGTACCTGGTGGCCACCGGCACGGCGGAATACGCCTACCAGGTGATCCAGACACTGCTGGGCGTCAACGCGGTGACGGTGATCGCCTTGCAGTACCTGCTGGGCAAGCGCATCGGTAACGAGCACCTGCAACGCTGGCTGATCGTCGGCCTGGCGATGTTCGTGCTGGGCATCCTCGGTTTCGGCCTGTCCCACAGTCTCGTGCACTGGGGACTGGCGATGGTGGTGTTCACCCTTGGCGAGATCATCGTGATCCCTGCCGAGTACATGTTCATCGACCGCATCGCCCCGCTGCACCTGCGCGGCGTGTACTACGGCACGCAGAACCTGGCCAACCTCGGCGGCGCCTTCGGGCCGATCCTGGTGGGCTACTTCCTCACGCTGTTCGCGCCGCACTGGGTATTCGTCATGCTCGCCGCCTTCATCGTCGGTGGCGGGGTGTTCTATGTGCTGGGTTCCAACCTGAGTCGACGCATCGCCAGCGAAGCTTGACCTCAAGTCCACTTGAACCGGAATGCTGGTTCCATCGACTCATTCGAAGGAACCTGCCATGTCGCTCTCTTCCCTGCTCTCCACACTCGCCATCGGCGTTGGCGCCACCCTACTGATGGATGGCTGGACCGTCCTGCGCCGGCGCCTGCTTGGCGTACCCTCGCTGGACTATGCCCTGGTCGGCCGCTGGGTCGGGCACATGCCACGAGGCCGCTTCCGCCACGCGGCCATTGGCAAGGCCCCGCCAGTGGCCGGCGAACGCCCGCTGGGCTGGGCGATCCACTACCTTACCGGCATCGGCTTCGCCCTTGCCCTCGTCGCACTGACCGGCGCCGACTGGCTGTGCCGGCCGACCCTGCCGCCCGCCCTGCTGTTCGGCGTGGTCACCGTGGCGATGCCCTTCCTGCTGATGCAGCCGGCACTGGGCCTGGGCATCGCCGCGCGCAGAACCGCGAACCCGGCCAAGGCCCGCCTGCACAGCCTGCTCACCCACGCGATCTTCGGACTCGGCCTCTACCTGGCGGCAACAAGTCTCGCTCCCTTGACCTGCGGCGGCTGATCCCGCGGCAACTGGTCTAACCTTGCTGCACACCCGAGCGCAGGAAGCCCCAGGATGAGCCGTATCGCCATTGCCGACCCGCAACCCTTCATGCTCGCCGCCCTGCGCCGGCGCCTGGAGGATGCCGGACATGACGTCATCGGCGAGGCCGGCGACGGCCGCGAGGCGCTGGAACTGGTCAAGCACCGGCATCCGGACCTGCTGATCCTCGAACTGGACCTGCCGCGCCTGGGCGGCGTCGAGCTGCTGCGTCGGCTGCACCGCGACTGGCCGCAACAGAAGACCCTGGTCTTCACCCACCTGCCCGCCGCGCACTACCAGGGGCTGTGCCTGGACGCCGGCGCCCGCGGCTTCGCGCACAAGGGCGATCGCCCGGAGGACGTTGACGACGCCGTGCGCCTGGTGCTCGGCGGACGCAAGGTGTTCCCCGCTCTGGAACCACATCAGGGCAGCGAAGCACCCGGCGCGGACGAACACATCACCCCGCGCGAGCTGACCGTCCTGCGCTATTTGTCGCAGGGTTACCGGGTCAAGGACATCGCCGAGGAACTGGCGATCAGCGACCGCACCGTGAGCACCTACAAGGCGCGCCTGCTCGAAAAGACCCAGACTGAATCACTGGTGGACCTGGTGGAAACGGCCAGGGTGCGTGGCCTGCTCAGCAACAACGTGGTGGAAAGCCTGGCCCTGGCCCCCACCGGGCCATCGAGCAAATCTCAGGACCTGACTCGGCTGCTCGACATCCTGCCCAGTCCCATCAGCCTGTGGAGCCGCGAAGGCGAACTGCTGGCCTGCAATCGCTATTTTCTCCAGGTCTATGACAAAAGCGAAAAACAGCTGCTGGGAGCACGCATGTTCGAACTGGGCATGGTCAATGAAGCCGACGCTGTGCTGGCACGCCGCGAGTTTCTCGCGGGCGCGTCAGGCGACAAGCCGTTTACTCAGGTGATCGCCGGCCAACTGCGCGGTGAATACCGGATCATCCGCTTGATCGGTGTACCGCTATGCGAAGACTCCGGCGAGTCCATCGGCGTGGTTTGCTCCTTCGTCGATATCACCGAGCATGAACGCGAGGTGGAGCACCTGCAGGAAGCCAAGGCCTATCTCGATGGCCTGCGCGCCACCCGCACACGCTACCTGCAATATTGCTTCGACGACCTGCTGGAAGAAGCCCGCGGTCTGCACCATTCGCTGCTAGGTCTACCTGGGGCGGAAGACACGGCGCAGCCCCTGACAGACATGACCGACAGCGTCTCGCGGATCGAAGAGAAGCTGCTGATCCTGCGCGACCTGCTGCGCACCGAGGCCGGCAGCGAACCCGTGGTGCCGCGGGTCTACGAGCTGAACGAGCTGACCGGCAGCCTGCTCGGCGATATCCCGCTCCAGCCCACCCCGTCACCCCAGTACGCCTGGCTCGACCCCGCGCGCTACCGCAACCTGCTCAAGGCGCTGTGCTTCTCCTTCGAGCGCTCGGGACTGCTCATCCGCGAAGCGCAGGCCAGTGTGGAGAACCTGCCCCACGGCGAGGTGCTCTGGCGCCTGAGCTTCATGCCCGCGGCGCAGCAACAGCTGGCAGAGCGCCTGGCCACCCTCGAAGAACGCCCGAGCATGCAGCTGGTTCACCTGGTCTGCGAGCTATTCGATGGCGAATTCAAGGTCGGCAATGACGAGGAGCCACCCCTCGCAGGATTGATCCAACTCAAACTAGTGCGAGGTAGTGCCTCGCACTAGTGCGCGCACTACACCGCTATCAGGCGCCCATGATGGGGGCGCCAATCTGCTGATCCGATGCTTGCCCCATAGCCCTCTCGCTATGGAGCAGCATCATGAATTCCCTACCCTCGCACACCTACCACCACACCACCCACCACACCTCCTGCCCCAGTCGGCTGCGCGTCCTGTGCATCGCCGTGGCACTGGCCAGCGCCGGCCTGCCGCTGACGGCGATCGCCAGCGACGCCCTTCCCCAGGGCGGCAGCGTCATCTCCGGCAGCGGCAGCATCAGCCAGAACGGCGCCGAGATGACGGTGAACACCCACAGCGCACGCACCGCCATCAACTGGCAGCGCTTCAACGTCGGCGCCGACAACAAGATCACCTTCAACCAGCCTGACGGTAAGTCCGTCACCCTGAACCGCGTCATCGGCAGTGATCCCTCGAAAATCTATGGCGCGGTGACCTCCAACGGCCAACTGATCCTGGTGAACCCCAACGGCGTGTGGATCGGCCCGAAAGCACACATCAGCTCCAGCGCCCTGGTCGCCAGCGCCGGCTTCCTCACCGAGGAACAGGCCAGGCAGTTCGCCGAGACCGGCAAGCTGGACATCCAGCTCACCGGCAACGTGACCAACCACGGCCGCATCACCGTGCACGACAACGGCATGGTCGCCCTGCTTGGCGCCCAGGTGAACAACGCCGGCGTGATCCAGGCACGCAAAGGCCTGGTGCAGTTGGCCACCGGTCCACAGGCGACCCTGGACTTCCACGGTGACGGCCTGCTCAACATCGCCGTGCACGGCGAACCCGGCGAGAAGGACAGCGTCAATTCGGACATCACCGGCGGCGTGCACAACAGCGGCGAGATCGATGTCGGCAACGGCGTGGTCGCCATGAGCGCGGACCGCGCCGCCAAACACCTGGACTCGGTGATCAACGTCGGCGGCAACGTGCTGGCCGACTCCGTCACCACCGATGGCGGAACCGTGGTTCTGGGCAATTCGGCGAAGACCAACGTCACCGGCAACATCAGCGCCACTGGCGTCAACGGCGGCCAGATCAAGGTGCTGGGTGACGAAGTGAACGTCGCCGGCAGCGCGAAGATCGATGCCAGCGGCACCCAGGGCGCAGGCGGCAAGGTGCTGGTGGGTGGCAGCTATCAGGGCAAAGGCACCGAGCAGGCGTCGAAGAACACGACCGTGGCCAAGGGCGCCCAATTGAAAGCCGACGGCAAGACCGACGGCGGCCAGGTGGTGGTCTGGAGCGATGGCAAGACACATTTCGCCGGGAAAATCAGCGCCCAGGGCGGCCAGAAAGGCGGCGAAGTCGAGACCTCGGGCAAGCAGCTGACTGTAACCCCGGACGCCCAGGTCAACGCGGCCGGCGGCCAGCAAGCGGGCAAATGGCTGCTCGATCCCGAAACCGTAACCGTCGACAGCAGCGGTTCGGCAGATACGGTCTCTGCAGCCTCTATCGTGTCGGCCCTGAAGAACAACGACGTCGAGATCAGCGCGACCAACCGGATCAACGTGAACGAGGCTATCGTGGCCCAGGATGCCGGTTATCACGTGCTGAAGCTCATGGCCAACGGCACCGCCGCACCGATCAGCGTCTACGACGACTCGCAAAGCCCCTTCAACGCGGCCAAACGCAACGACAGCGGATCGGTCTACATCAACGCCCCGATCCTGCTCAAGGATGGGCATCTCTACATCGTTGCGACTGGCGATGTGATGCTCAACAACACCACCCCAGGCGTGGCCGGCGACGCTGGCTACATGGGCCGGGCGATCATCGACGTCAGCAACGGCACCATCTGGATCAAGACATCCAACAGCGCCTCGGTGATCCAGCAGGAAGGCACCGCGCTGATTGGCAAGGATGTCGCTGTCCAGGGCTCCAGCGTGCTGCTGGACAGCTACCTGAACTACGCCGGCACTCTCGCCGGCAAGGCCACCAACGGCAAGTTCGTCTACAACCAGACCTCCAACGGCCCGGTGAACACCGGCAAGGTGCAGATTACCCAGGACGGACTCACCCAGAGCGTGGATGGCGTGACCTCGGAAAACCTCTCCAAGGTTGGCGAACAGTGGATCTGGGAGCGTAATGGCCGCGTCACCCACCACCTCACCGTCGACGACAGCACCCAGTTTCAGTACTTGGTCTTCGAAGCCCTCGGTTATGTCGACCACAAGAACTACCAGCCAATTCCTGGGGATACCAGGAGCAACGACTACTGGGTCAGTGACTTGACCTTCAAAAACCCCAGCACCGGAGATGTTTGGAAGATCGGCACCAGCAACTCGACTGGCCAGATTGTGGTAACGCTCAATGGTGTTGCAACTACCGACCTACCGCCTGGATTCAGCTTTGGCACGAACCAGGGTACTGCCACTTCTTCACAAAATGGCATGGGGGTTAGCGGTGGATCAGGTGACCAGAACAACCCTAGTGCGTCGAACTCGATCAACCTGAATGGCGCCACTGGAGTGAGCGACCAGTTGGTTGTTGACCTTGGCTCCTCGGCCTCCTCGGTCGACGCCAACCTCAGTGAGTTCAGGAACATTGGCAACAACTACCAAGCCGGGAGAGTCACATTCCTCGCTGGCAATGACACCACCAACAGCGGCGGCGTGCAGCTTGGAAACCAGTCGAGCGCAATCCAGGGCAAGGTTCAGGACGCTCAGCGCGAGTACGGAGAAAAGAACCCGGAATTCAGCGCGGCGATCAGCCCCATTGGGAACTCTGAGGCATATGCCGTCGACAAATTCGTCGATAAACAACTAGGACAGGATCGGTTCTCGGTTATCCCGTCCACAACGGCAACAGAACACTCCAACGTAGGCCAGTACACGGTCGACGGGAAGCTGAATGCTCAAGGCATCATGGCTGACCGGCATCAGGCCGCCATTGCGGGCGGTACGCTCACGGTGACCCCAACTGAACTGACTGTAAGAGCAGACACTCAGGCCAAGATCTATGGCGACAAGGATGACGAACTCACCTACTCCGTGGACGGCGCCAAGCTCGGCCAGGATGGGAAAGACCTACTCAATGGTGGTCAACTAAGCCGGGATGCCGGTGAGAATGTGATCCCTGGAGGCTATGGGATCAACCAGGGGGATCTGGGTCTCAACAACGGCCTAGGTGGCAATTACACCCTGAAGTTTGAGGGCGGCCATCTAGTAATCTTGCCGGCCAATCTTACAGTTGCGGCTGGATCTGATCAGGTCGTTTATGACGGTAAAGTCCACTCAGTAGATCATTACACCGTCAGTGGACTCAAGGGAGACGACAAAGTAAGTCACGCAGACGTTTATGGGCAGGGGCTGAATGCGGGTGCATATGCAACCTCTGTTTCCAATGTTTTGCTGGCGGATGGCAAATCGTCAAATTACATCATTCATTATTCGAATGGCATGCTGCTTATTACTCCGGCGCCGTTAACGGCAACCGCCTCAAGCACAACCTACGTATATGACGGGAATTATCACACATCGGATGGGTACAGTGTCAAAGGTCTCATAGAGGGAGATCTTGTGCATGCACAGCTTGATCCAAGTAGCGGCGGAGTAAATGTTGGTGAGTACGAAAATAGAATTACGTCAATGAGTGTCATGAATAATCAGGGTTATGACATTACCAGTAATTACATTATAAGCCTTGAGAACGGCATCATTAAAATCGTTCCAGCAGATGTCAGAATCAAGGCTGACGACAGTGGCAAGGTCTATGGGGATGATGATCCAATCCTCAAATACACAGTCTCCGGCCTTGTAGGTAGTGACAGCCTGAGTGGTGCTTTGGTGCGCCAGGCAGGCAATAATGTCGGAACCTATGGTATCCACCAGGGAACCCTTGGACTAGCACCCGATCAGGCTCAGAACTACATCCTTCATTTCGAGGGTGGGGTGTTTACAGTAACTCCAGCAACCCTTCAAGTCGAAGCCAATGGGGCAACAAAGGTCTACGGCGACTTCGATCCAAAATTCACCTACAACGTGACTGGGCTGAAGGGTACTGACAAAGAAAGTGATCTCCTCCAAGGGGAGCTGTCTCGTCAGTCTGGGGAAAATGCTGGCACATACTTGATAACTCAAGGCAGTGTTGGCCTGAATGGCAACTTGGGTAAGAACTACGTTCTTGAATACAAGGAAGGTAAGTTTGTTATTACTCCAGTAAACCTGACTGTTGAGGCTCACTCCAAATCCAAAGTATATGGCGAGCTTGATCCTGAGTATTCCTATACAGTAACCGGCCTCAAAGGAACTGATCAGGAGAGTGATGTTCTTAAAGGCGCTGTGTCTCGTGAAGCTGGCGAGAATGTCGGAAAATATGCGATTCAGAAAGGCAGCATTGGCCTGACTGAAGGCGCCGATGGGAACTATGTCCTGACCTTTGTGGACGGTCAGCTTGCAATTACACCGGCAACTTTGAAGGTAAAAGCTGACGATCAAACCAAGGTATACGGAGAGGCAGACCCGATCCTTACCCGTGTGATCACTGGCTACAAGAATGGAGACACCGAAGCATCTGTATTGCAAGGTGCTATCGACCGCGAGGCTGGAGAGGATGTCCGGGCTGGAGGTTACTCGATCCACCAGGGCAGCCTGGGCCTGAACAACGGCCAGGGCAGCAACTACGTCCTGGAGTTCGAGAACGGTACGTTGCACATCACTCCGGCTCAGTTGAACGTTACGGCGAACAACGACGGCAAGGTCTATGGCGAGCTTGATCCTACCCTGACCTTCAAGGTCGATGGCCTGAAAGGCGCTGACAAGGAGACAGAGGCTCTGGCCGGCCAGCTGGTGCGCCAAGCCGGCGAGGATGTGAAGGAAGGCGGCTATGCCATCAACCAGGGCACCCTGGGCCTGACCGGCAAGGCTGCTCAGAACTACATCCTTACCTACGACAGCGGCACCTTCACCATCACTCCCGCAACCCTCATGGTGCGCGCCGATGACAGTACCAAGGTCTATGGTGAGGTCGACCCGACGCTCAGCTACCAGGTCACTGGGTTCAAGCACAGTGATGACAAGGCATCCGTGCTCAGCGGCAACGTGGCACGCCAGGCCGGCGAAGATGTGAAGGCCGGTGGCTACGCCATCGGAAAAGGCGATCTGACCAGCACGAGCCAGAACTACATCCTCCACTACGAGGACGGCACCTTCACCATCACCCCGGCGTCGCTGCAGATCGACTTTGACGACCACTCCAAGGTCTATGGCGAGATCGATCCGTCCCTCACTTACCGGGTAAGTGGCCTGAAGAACGGCGACACGAAAGACTCCGTCATGAGCGGCCAGGGTTCGCGGGCGGCCGGCGAGAACGTCGGCAATTACGCCATCGGCCAGGGATCGCTTGGCGCCAATGGCAACTACATCCTGACCTTCAACGAGGGCAAGCTGGCGATCACCCCGGCCGAGCTGACCGTCACTGCAGACCACAAGACCAAGGTCTACGGCGACCTCGACCCGACGCTCACCTACAGCGTCAGCGGCCTGAAGAACGGCGACACGCAGGCCTCGGTCACCAGCGGCAGCCTGGCACGCATCTCCGGAGAGAACGTCACGCCCGAGGGCTACGCCATCACCCAGGGCAACGTGACCCTCACCAGCGGCAACTACCGCATGGTGTTCAAGGACGGCAACCTGCAGGTCACGCCCGCCCCGCTGGTAGTCAGCGCCGACAACCAGAGCAAGGTGCAGGGCGCCGCCGATCCGGCCCTGAGCTGGAGCGTCAGCGGCCTCAAGGGCAATGACCAGGCCGCCATCGCCCAGGGCTCTCTGCAACGCGCGCCTGGCGAAGACGCGGGCGCCTATGCGATCAGCCAGAACCAGGCCTTCAGCGCCGGCAGCAACTACAGCGTCACCTTCAGGGACGGCGCGCTGACCATCACCGGTCCGCTCGCCCCGGTACCGCCGGAGCAACCCGGCCTGCCACCGCTGCCGATGACCGCGCAGTCCCCCGGCAACGCCCGCTGCACCGCGCTGGAATCGCCGTCGGCAGCCTCGGCCAACTACTCGGTCTCCCCCGCCGTGGTGCGCAGCTACGCCGTGCAACTGGTCTGCAAGCCGCGCTCGTATGACGGCAAGAGCAGCACCACACCAGACCTCGCTGATGTCCTGACCTACGCCAACAGCCTGTTCAAGGACGGCCACTTCATCGTGCCCGAGGCCAACCGCAGCGTGATTCCCCACGATCTCAAACCCGTTAACCATGGAGGGAAATAGCCATGAAAGGCATTCCTTCGAAACTGCACATCCTGGCGGTCGCCGTGTGCTCCGCCCTGTTGCTGGCCCAGACCCCGGCGTTCGCCGGGCCGCGCGCCCAGCTCGACCCCGGCCGGGTGGAAATCCCCCGCCCGGACGGCGGCCGTGAAAGCTCCACGCAGATGCCTGCGACCCTGCAAATGCCGGACACCGTAGTCGTCCCCGAGACCGAAGGTCCGCCGGCCGAAATGGTGGTGAACCCCAACGACACCACGCGCTTCCAGGTCGACAAGGTCATCATTCGCGGCACCACGCTCTACGCACCCGAAGCCTTCGCGCCGCTGACCGCGAAGATCGAAGGCCGCCGCGTCACCCTCAGCGAGGTCAATGCGGTGGTCGCGCAGATCACCCAGCGCTACCGACAGGCCGGCTTCCTGCTGGCCCGCGCCTACCTGCCCGAGCAGCGCCTGGAAAACGGCGAACTGCTGATCCAGGTCTTCGAGGGCCGGGTCAACGAAGTGAAACTGCAAGGCGACAGCAACAAGGCCGTGCAGCGCTATGCCGACAACATCCGCCGGGAAGTGCCGCCGAAAAGCGCCACCATCGAGCGCAACCTGTTGCTGATGAACGACCTGTCCGGCCAGCAGAGTCGCGCCACCCTCGCCGCCTCGCCGGTGGAACAGGGCACTGACCTGATCGTCGACAACCAGATCCGCAAGTACGAAGGCTTCTTCGGTTTCGATAACCGCGACAGCCGCTACTTCGGGCCCTGGCAGGTCTATGGCGGGGTCGGCGTCAACGACCTCACCGGCCACGGCGACCACCTGGGCATCCGCGCCGGGCGGTCGGTGGAAGGTAACAAGATGACCTTCTTCGAGGGACAGTACGACCTGCCGGTGGGCGGCCAGGGCGATGTGGTGAGCTTCCTCGCCCAGCACAACGACGGCCATGCCGACACCTACTCCTTCCTCGACGCCAACAGCTCCGGCGACACCTTCGCGGTGCGCATCACCCGCCCGTGGATCCGCCAGCGCGACGAGACCCTCAAGACCTCGGCAGCCTTCACCTGGTACAACGGCAAGTCCGAGTACCTGGACGATCCGCACAACCCGCCGTCCAGCGATGACCGTATCCGCGCCGTCCGCCTGGGCGCCAGCTACGACTTCTTCGACGATTTCGGCGGCAAGAACCTGGTCAAGGCCGAGCTGAGCAAGGGCCTGAAGATCATGGGCGCCAGCCAGGAAGACCGCGCCAACCCGTCCCGCGAGGGCGGCCGCACGGACTTCACCAAGCTGCAAGTGGATGCCCAGCGGCTGCAGGACCTTTCGAAGATCATCGACGGCATGAACCTGTACATTGCCGGCACCGCACAGACCTCGTTCGGCCAGGCGCTGCTCTCGCCCGAGCAGTTCGGCGTCGGCGGCAGCGAGTTCGGCCGTGGCTACGACCCGTCGGAAATCACCGGCGACAAGGGCTTCGCGATGAAAACCGAGCTGCAGTACAACCGCATCCACACCTTCCGCGACCATGCCGTACCGACGCAGTACTACGCGTTCTGGGACTTCGGCAAGGTCTGGAGCGAGGACCCGAACTGGATCAGCAGCGAGAGCCTGTCCTCGACCGGTTTCGGTGCCCACCTGCAGGTGTTCAAGGACACCTACGTCTCGCCGGAAGTCGCCTTCCCGCTGACCCGTTCGGTCTCGGCCAAGGAACTGGACGACGACAACGGCAAGGCACCGCGTTTCTACCTCAACTTCCTCAAGCTCTTCTGAGCTGCAACCGGGCGGCCGGCCTCCCCGGCCCCCGCCCACCCGAGGCGATCGCCAAGCAAGACCCCGCTATCCAGGCGCGCCGCACCCGGCGCGCGACCCCCTA
>CBIGPF010000027.1:0-45551 GCA_966191535.1 uncultured Pseudomonas sp.
TGCATCGGTACCGTAAGCGCTGCTTACGGATCGCGAGCGCGGCTCGCTCCTACAATGACTGGCACCGCAACTCCCTTGTAGGAGCGGGCCATGCCCGCGAGCCGCGGATGAAGTCCGCCCGCCCGGTTGTGCATCGGTACCGTAAGCGCTGCTTACGGATCGCGAGCGCGGCTCGCTCCTACAACGACTGGCACCGCAACTCCCTTGTAGGAGCGGGCCATGCCCGCGATCGCGCGCATGGCTTGCTCCTGCACGAGAAACACAAATCATCGGGCACAAAAAAGCCCATCGGCGCTGCCGATGGGCTTCGGATCAAGCTCGGGTGCCGATCAGGTCGCCAGGCTCAGCGATGCCGACTGCTGCAGCGAGCGGCCCTTGGTTTCCGGCGCCCAGGCCAGGCAGATGAAGAACGCCAGCAGGGTGATGGCTGCGCCGATCAGCAGGGTCGCCTGCAGGCCGATGGACTCGATGCCGATGGGCATCAGGTAGGTGCCGGTGGCCGCGCCGATACGGCTGAAACCGACCGCCACGCCCACCGCAGTGGCGCGCACGGAGGTGGGGAACAGCTCGTTGGGGTAGATCCACTCGAGAATGCTCGGGCCGCCGGAGACGAAGGCGTAGAACGCAAAGGCGCCGACGATGAACCAGGCCGGTGCGTCCGCCCACAGGCCCAGGGCCAGCAGCGGCAGTGCCATCAGCGCGAAGGGCACCACCACCATGGGACGGCGGCCCCAGGTTTCCACCAGCTTCAGCGCGGGGATCACACCGATGGCGAAGAGGATGGCGATCATCAGCTCGCCCAGGGTCGAGGAGTTCTCGCCTTTGATGCCGGCGGTGAGCAGGATCATGCTGCCGAAGGTGTAGAGCACGTACTGCGGGGTAATCTGCGCGAAGTAGAGCATGCCGCACATGATGGTGCGCTTGAGATAGCCGCCCGAGGAAATCATCTTCAGGTCGCTTTTCCACGAACGATGACGGCCGCCATCGTTCAGCTCGGCGACGTCAGCCTGGGTGATCACCACGTCCTTGTCGTAGACCAGCTTGATGACCTTCTGCGCTTCCTCGATGCGCCCCTTGCTGGCCAGCCAGCGCGGCGATTCCGGGATGCCGCGACGAATCAGTACGACGATGATGCCGACCACCGCGCCGCTGAACAGCATCCAGCGCCACAGCGAGTGGTCGCCGGTCCAGGACACCATCAGGTAGCCGACGATGAAGGCGGTCATGGCGCCGCAGGACCAGGCCAGCCCCGACACACCGATCATGAACCCGCGACGCTTGGATGGAGTGAACTCGGTCAGCAACGAGGTGGCGATGGGGTAGTCCGCGCCGACTGCCAGGCCGATGACGAAGCGCAGAACGATCAGCTGCCAGGCCTCGGTGACGAAGGCGGACAGGCCGCAGGCGATCACCAGCACGGTGAGGTCCAGGGCGTACATGGTTTCCCGGCCGATGCGGTCGGTGATGGCGCCGAACACCGTCGCGCCGAAGAAGATGCCCAGCAGAGAGGCCGCACCAATCAGGCCGGTTTCCACCGAGGTGGCCGCGATGTCCTGGCCGAAGCCGATCAGCGCGATGCCGATCAGGCTGAGGATGTAGCCATCGAGGAAGGGGCCACCGCAGCAGGCGAGCAGCAGCTTGCGGTGAAATTTCGATACCGGGGAATGTTCAATGACATCAAACACGCTCATGGGTACAACCTTTGTTGAATTTATAAGTGGCCGGGCAGGCAGCTTTCTGGAACCGGCAACGGGCGGCAGGAGCCCGTGTCAGTGGCCGGCAAGGGGGAGGCAGAGGGTGCAGGGGGCGGGCGTGACGAACAATTCACCCAAGGTAAGAAGCGTGGTACAGGGGCCTGTACGATCGTATGAGCGGGTGCTCTTTTGCAGGAGAGGGCTGCGCGCCGCCGTCAGTCAGCGGCGCGCAGCAACAGGTGCACGGTGGCGCGGCAGCCTTGCTCGGGCAGGTGGGAAACCTGCAACTCGCCGCCGATGCTGTTGATCAGGTGCTGCGCAATGTTCAGGCTGAGGCTGTTGCGCGCGGGGTTGCGTGTGGGGTAGTCGCGGGTCAGTTCGGAAAGAGAGTAGGCGCGCAGTTCCCGCTGCCGTCCGCCCGGCAGGCCTTCCAGGCTGATGCGCACGCCCAGTTGTTCCGCCTTCGGGCTGGCGGCGATGCGCAACTGGACGCTGCCATTGTCGGTCAGGTCGATCACGTACAGACCCAGGTGTCGCAGGGCTTCGCGCAGGGACTTGGCGTCGATCAGAACGCGCTGCCGTGAGCGCGCATCGACCTCCAGCTTCAGGCCCACTTGCTTCTGATCAGCCTGGGCACGCAGTACGTCCAGCACCTCCGCGGCCAGGTCATCCAGCCGTGTGGGCAACAGCGGAACCTCGTCCTGGGCGATCAGCGCGCGCTTGAGGGACGCGCCGTGCACACGCAGTTCTTCGAGGATCGCCTGCGCCTGGTCGAGGGACGTGGAGCCGGGCTCCGCCAGGGTATCGGCGAGCGCCTGGATTCGTTCGTTGAGGTGCGTGGTCGCGCTGGTGAACAGGTCGGTCAACTGCTGGTGTGCCAGCTCGCTGCCTTCGGCTCGGTTGCGCAGTTCGTTGAGCTGGTCGTAGCGCTCGGTGATGTCGGTGCTGCAGCAGATCATCCCGATGAGGTTGCCGTCGCCATCGCGGTAGGGCGTGCCCCAGTGGTGCAGCACGCGGCGCTCGCCGTGGACGGTGAGCTCGATGTCCTTGCTGAAGGATTGCTCGTCGGTGATGGCGCGCTCCAGAAAGCGCAGCATGTTGCGGGCATCGGTGGGCGGGTACCAGTCCACCTCGGTGGTGCGCGTGCCGAGCACGTCGTCCAGCTCCGCCTGGTACAGCGCCAGGTGCGCCGGGTTGGCGTACACCAGGCGCGCCTCGGTGTCGCGGATGTAGAAGGCCGCCGGCAGGCTTTCGACCATGGAGCGCCACATGGGTGCTTCACCGTCTTCGCTACCTGCACCGTGGACCTGGCTGGCGGGCGCCGCGAGGCGGTTGCGGCGAGCGAAGTCGATCAGGTCGAGCATGCTGGAGAGGTTGAGCTTGCTGCGCATGCGCGCCCGGTAGGTGCTGACGGATTTTTCGCTGATGGTCAGCTCGTGGGCGATCTCCTGGTTGCTGTAGCCACTGGCGAGCAGGCTGAGCACGCTGAGCTCGCGGTTGGAGAGCGAGGCCACGCGCTCGGCGTCGTTCTCGTGCAGGCTGGAGCGGTGCACGCTGCCGAGCATCTCGGCAGGGAAGTAGCTGTGCCCGCGCAGGACCACGGCCAGGGCTTCCTTGAG
Organism: uncultured Pseudomonas sp.; assembly: GCA_966191535.1. GTDB lineage: Bacteria > Pseudomonadota > Gammaproteobacteria > Pseudomonadales > Pseudomonadaceae > Pseudomonas. The sequence goes on from CBIGPF010000027.1 coordinate 3,314, forward strand.
CCGGTCGATGTCCTGATGCTTGCTGACGAAGCCCGAAGCGCCGACCTGCAGGAAACGGCCGACATAGTGCTCCGAATCCTGGGTGCTGTAGCCGAGGATCGGCAGCGTCAGGCCGCGTGCGCGCAGACGCGAGATGACGTCCAGGCCGGTGAGCTGCGACAGGTCGATATCGATGATCAGCAGGTCCGGTGACAGCCGCGTGGTCAGGCTCAATGCTTCAAGACCGTTGCTGGCCTCGCCGACCACCGTGTGGCGCTCCCCCTGCAGCAGCGTGCGCACGGCATAGCGGGTCATCGGGTGCTCGTCTGCGATCAGTATCCGCGCCATCTCATCCCCCTGGGTTGCCGTTCACTCTAGGGCATGCCGATTACCCTCGTGTAATCATTTTCCTACAAATCGTGACTGGTTTTCGCATCCTCACGTTGAGCGGGCACGCCAAGAATGGGCTCAACCGCTTCCCTCAAGGTGACTCGCCATGGAACCCCTCACACGCAGTCCCAACCTTTCCCACACACCGCTTGCGCTCGTCATCGCCATGCTCATCGCCACTCCGGCGCTGGCTGTGGACTTCAACTCCCCGCAGGTCTTCACCGCCACCAGCGCGCTACCCCACGCGCTGGTGCAGTCGCGCGTCGATATCCCCGGCAACGGCCCAGCCGTCAACGTGCAGGGCACTGACTTTTCCCTGCGTGATGTGCTGCTGCGCAATGCCGGCAGCGGCGGAGCGCTGCAAGCTCTCGGCGGCGCGGTTCTGGACGCGACGGCGCTCGATGCGCAGACACTGGGTGGCCGTAGCCCGGCCATCCGCGTCGACAGCAGCTCCCTGCGGCTGAGCGATTCGAGCCTGGTGACGCGCGGCATCCTCAGCTACGGCATACAGGTGTCGGGGGCCTCGGCCCTGCAGGTGGAGCATTCGCGCATCGAAACCTTCGAGACCAGCAGTACCGGCATCCTCGTGGAAAGTGACGTGCTTCCCGGAATGGTCAGCCACTCGCAGATCCACACGCACAAGGCCGAGAGCGCAGGCGTCGGCCTGAGCGCCAGCGGCCCGCTGGAGCTGGTCGACACGCGGATTCTCACCGAGGGCAGTTCCAGCTACGGTGTTTCCGCGAACAACGGCAGCCAGGTGCTGCTGGGCCAGGGCAGTACGGTGAATACGCAGGGAGACTATGCCGCTGCGCTGAGCGCCCGGGACGGCTCGGCCATCGCCATGAGCGACGGCTCAGTGTTCACCCAGGGGCGCCAGTCCACCGCCGCCTTGGCCGGCCGGTCCAGCCAGATCGAGCTGCAAAATACCCAGTTGCTTAGCGCAGGCGCCCAGTCTTCCGCGCTGGAAATCAGCGGCGACAGCCGCATCGGCCTGTGGGACAGCCAGGCCGCCAACGTCGATGGCAGCACCGTGCTGTTCTCCGGAGGGCAGGGTATCGGCCAGCTGGAACTGACCGACTCGGCGCTCACCGGCCAGCAGGACCTGATCGAAACCGCCAGCGGCAGCCAGGGCCATGTTGATGCCCGGGGCGCGAAGCTGCATGTCGTTGCCGGCAGTGCCTTCCTGGTTCGTCCGGGCAGCGTGCTGAACGCCGCTCTGGACAGCTCGACAGTCGAAACCCCGACCCTCGCCAGCGTCGAGGACAACGGCCAGTTCGACCTGCTCGCGAACGGCAGCACCCTGCATGGCAACACCCAGTTGCTGGCTCCGTCCCGTGGCCGGCTGGACATGGACCTGGGCACCAGCACCTGGGAGTTTGCCAGTAACGCCTCCCTGGGCAATCTCAAGCTGCGCGATTCCGCGGTGTTCTTCAGCGGCCCCGGCTACCAGGTGCTGACGGTGAATGGCGACCTCAGCGGCAACGGCCGGTTCCAGATGAAGACCGACCTGTCCACCTCACGGGGCGATCTGCTGCAGGTGCTGGGCCAGGCCCAGGGCAGCCACGAGATTCTCGTCGCCGACAGCGGCCGGGACGCCCAGGGCGCACCGCTGAAACTGGTCGGCACCGGTGGCGGCACCGGGCAGTTCAGCCTGCTCGGCGGTCATGTGGACGCCGGGGCGTTCCGCTACGGACTTCAGCAGCAAGGCAACGACTGGTACCTGGTGCAGACCGGGCAGGTGGCGCCGATGACTGCGCTCACTCCGTCGCTGCGCCCGCAGTTGGTCCCGCAGCCCAATGGCAGCAGCATCCCGATGACGGCGCTCAACCCCTCGATACCACCGCAGAAGGTGCCCCAGCCCAACGGCAGCAGCGTGCCCATGACTTCGTTGAATCCGTCGCTGCGCCCGCAACTCGTGCCGCAGCCCAATGGCTCGAGCATTCCCATGACGGCGCTGAACCCCTCGATGCGCCCTCAGCTGGTGCCCCAGCCCAAGGTCGATACGCTGCCGATGACGGCGCTGACACCGGCGAATCAACCCGCCGTCGCCACGGGTACCCCGTCCATTGCAATGAGCACACTGACCCCGGCATCGCGCCCGGCCAGTCAGGCCCAGCGCCTGTCCAAGGGCGCCAACGCCGCATTGGGCATGCAGAGCGCCGCCGCAAACCTCTGGCAAAGCGAACTGGGCACCCTGACTCGCCGCCTCGGCGACCTGCGCCAGGGCCATGACCAGGGCGGCCTCTGGACCCGCGCGATGGGCGGTCGGATGAACGTGGACAGCGGCGACAGCCGTGCCTTCGAGCAGAACCTGAGTGGAGCCGAGATCGGCGCCGACCGCGCCTTCGAGCAGGGCGACGGCACCCTCTATGTCGGCGGCATGCTCGGCGTCGGCCATTCCGACCAGGATTTCGGCGAGCACAGCTCCGGTGACCTGGACAGCCGCAGCGTCGGCCTCTACGTCACCTATGTGCGCGAAGACGGCTGGTACCTGGATTCCGTGCTGAAAGCCGACCACCTGCGTGGTGAGGTCAAGGTGCCCACCAACGTCGGCGGCCAGGTACGCGGCCACTATGACGGCGATGCCTACGGTACCAGTGTCGAACTGGGTCGCACGCTCCAACTCGGGCAGGGCTGGTTCGTCGAGCCGCAGGTTCAGCTCGCCGGCGCGCACCTGCAAGGACCGTCCTACACCAGCAACGACGGCCTGAACGTGGACGGCGACGCCGTGGACTCCGTCCAGGCCCGAGCCGGTGGCCGCGCCGGGCGTAACTGGCAGCTGGACTCCGGTGCGCAGGTGCAGGGCTACCTCAGCGCCTCGTGGATCGACGAACTGGCCGGCGACAGCACGGTGAAGGTCAACGGCCACGCGCTGGACAACTCGCTGCCTGGCTCGCGCGCCGAAGTGGGCGCCGGTGGCTCGCTGCTGGTCAGCGCGCACCAGAAACTGATGATCGAGGCCCACTACGCCAATGGCCACGAGATCGAGCAACCGCTCTCGCTGACCCTCGGCTACCGCTACCTCTGGTAGCTGCTCATCCCACTTGGGCGCACGCCGTGCGCCCTCTGGAGACCCATCATGAGTCGCGCTCGCATTGTCAGGACCGGCGGCATCGCCAGCCTGCTGGGTGTCGCTCTGGTCATGACCGGGACCGGCTTTCTCGCCTGGAACCTGGTCCTGGAACACACCACCGAACGCCTGGAAACCCTCGCCAGACTGGCGTCGGAACGGGCGGACAATACCTTCGCCCAGGCAGCGGCGGCGCTTCGGGAGCTGAATCGCTCGCCGTTGCCGCCGTGCTCGGTCGAGGGCATCGAACAGATGCGCCTGGTGGCCATCGACACACTGGCCGTGAAGGCCGTGGGCTATGTCGAGGAAGAGGTTTTCGTCTGCAGTTCCTGGGGCTTGATCGACAACGGCGTACAGCGTTGGCCTGCGGAATTCCATACGCGGGAAGGGCTGGGCGTATCGATCAACGTGCCGCCCTTCGTGGCGCCGGCCAAGCCGATGCTGGCCCTGCGCGATGCCGCCTTCAACCTGCTGATCGACCCCGAACACTTCCTGGAAACCTCGCTCGCGCCCGGTGTCAGCCTGGCGCTGGGCACGCCGAGCGGGCACTGGCTGGGAACGCCCGCCGCCGGGTTCGCCCAGGTGCTCACACGGATCCACAGTGCCCCGCATGCCGGGTTGCGCGACGGCTATGTCTATACCCGGATCGCCCACGGCAACTGGCAGACCGTTGCCGCCGTCACCCGCCAGGAAATGTTCCGCGACCTGTGGCGCGAGCTGCTGATGCTCACTCCACTGGGCCTGCTGCTGTCCTGTCTGTGGTGCTGGGTCGTCGCGCGTCGCGTGCGGGCCTACCTGTCGCCGTTGGCCGTGCTGTCACGGGCGGTGGAGAACGGCGAGTTCACCGCGTTCTACCAGCCGATCCTCGACCTGCGTGACGGCCGTTGCATCGGCGCCGAGGCGCTGGTGCGCTGGCGGCGAGCGGACGGCTCGGTGAGCATGCCCGACAGCTTCCTGCCGCTGGCCGAGTCGAGCGGGCTGGTCGAGCCAATCACTGCGCAGGTCATCTCCACGGTCTGCGGCGAGCTGGCGGCGTGCCTGGCCTCGGGGCAGGTGCAGCATGTCTCGATCAACCTCTCGGCCCGTGACATTGCCAGCGCGGCCTACCTGCCGCACCTGACCGAGGAGCGGCAGCGTGCCGGGATCGCCGCCGGGGCCATCTGGCTGGAAGTGACCGAGAGCAGCCTGTTGAGTATCGACGCCGCGCACCGGACACTGTCGCAAAGCCGCGCGGCAGGGCACCCGATTGCCCTGGATGACTTCGGCACCGGGTATTCCAGCCTGCAGTACGTGCGGCGCCTGCCGCTGGACCTGCTGAAGATCGACCGCTCCTTCGTCCAGTCCCTGGCCGCCGGCTCGCCGTGCCCGGTGACCGATCACACCATCGCCATGGCCCGCCAGCTGGAGCTGCAGCTGGTAGCCGAAGGCATCGAGACCGACGAGCAACTGCAGTACCTGCGTCAGCGCGGCGTGCAGTACGGACAGGGCTGGTTGTTCGGCAAGGCGATGCCGCTGGACGAGTTTCTCGTCTTCGTGGCCGACCAGGACTGGCAGGCCGCCTCATGACGTTCTCCTCCGATCCCATTTTCCCAACGAGAGCTTGATCACCATGAAAACTTCCCTCCTGCTGTTCTGCCTGTTCGGCGCCGTGCCTGCGCTGGCACTGGCGGCCGACACCGTCACCACGGTTCCGGTGCACTTCGACCGGGGCGCGAGCAGTGCCACCCTCAAAGGCAGCTTCAAAGGCTATGACTCGGTCGTCTACACGCTGGCGGCGAAGGCCGGGCAGCACATGAAAGTCGGCGTCAGCGGCAGCCGGAACGCCAACTTCAACGTCTTCGCGCCCGGCGACCGGCCGGGTGAGGCGATGGCCCTGGGCAGCGGCGCGGTCGGCCAGGACTGGAGCGGCGCACTGCCGATCTCCGGGACCTACAGCGTGCAGGTGTACCAGATGCGCGCTACCGCCCGGCGCGGGACCAAGGTGGACTACAGCGCCCGCTTCGGCATCGAGTGACGGCGGATACCTTCCCGGCGACGGAGGGTTTCCCCGTCGCCGGGAAGGTCGGCAGGCCGCCTCCTTCAGGACCGCTGGTGGCCGCGCAGCGCCAGCGCGGCGACCGCGCAGACCAGCAGCGCGATGAAGGACAGATAGAACGCATCCCCATAGGCCATGAGGAATGCCTCGTGGCGTACGTGTGCGCCCAGGCGGGCGAGGGCTTCGGCCTGGGACGGCAACCATTCGTTGAGGGCGAAGGCGCTGCCGGGATCGTCCTGCAGCCGCTCCTGCACGGCCGGCGAGAAGAGTGTCACTTGTTCGCCGATGCGTTCGGAATGGAAGCGTTCGCGCTGCGAGACGATCTGCGTCAGCGCCGCCGTGCCCACCGCGCCACCGAGATTGCGCAGCATCGAGAACAATGCCGAGGCCGAGCCGGCTTGCTGCTTGGACAGGCCCGATACCGCCAGCACCGAGAGCGCCACCATGATGAAAGGTTGGCCGATGCCACGGACCACCGTCGAGGGAATGATCACGTTGGCGGCGCTGTCGGCGTCCAGGTGCGCGCCGAGGTAACAGCCCAGCGCCATGATGGCGAAGCCGGTGGCAACCATCAGCTTGGGGTTCAGCCAGCGCATCAGGCGTGGCATCAACGGCGCCAGGAGCAACTGCACGAGCCCGTAGGCGATCAGGCTGACGCCGATCTCTCGGGCGTTGTAACCCTGCAGCTGGGACAGGTAGTTCGGGACCAGGAACACCAGGCCGAATGTCGCCGCACCGAAGATGAACATCGCCGCGCTGGCCACGCCGAAGTTGTACCCGGCCAGCAGGCGCAGGTTGATGAACGAGCGCCGGCCGAACAGCTGCGTGTAGATGAACAGCGACAGCGCGAACACACCGATGACCAGCATCCAGACGATGAAGTCGGAGCCGAACCAGTCCTTGCGACCGCCTTCTTCCAGCACGATCTGGATTGCCCCCAGGCCGATGACCATGCTGGCGATGCCCAGCCAGTCGCCGTTGCGCAGCTTCTGCAAATGCAGGGACTGCGGCGTGATGGCCCAGGCGACGGCGGCGAGCAGGAGTACGCCGGGGATCAGCTGCAGGTAGAAGATCCAGCGCCAGCTGTAGGCGTCGGTAAGCCAGCCGCCGATGGAGGGGCCGGCAGCCTGGGCGACGCTGTTCGACAGGCTGAACAGCGCCATGCCCATCGCCATCCGCGAGGCCGGCAGCTCGGTGATGATAAGTTGGAACGACAGCGGGATCAGCACCGCGCCGGCCGCGCCCTGGACGACGCGAATGGCGATCAGCGTGGTGAGATCGGGCGAGAACGAGCAGGCCACCGACGCCACCAGGAAAATCCCCGAGCCCACCAGCATCACCCGGCGCAGGGAGAACACCTCCACCAGCCAGGCGGTCAGCGGGATCATGACGATTTCCGCAACGAGGTAGGCCGTCGAGATCCACGAGCCCTCCTCGAAACTGGCACTCAGCGAGCCCTGGATTTCCGGCAGGGCGGCGCTGGTGACGTGGACGTTCATGCCGGCCATGAAGCAGCCGAGCAGCCCGCCGATTACCGCCACCCAGGCCTTGAGCGAGGTTTTCTCGGTCTCACCGGCCATCGGGCTGGGCCTCGTCGCGGTCGCGGGTATCCACTTCGGCGATCACCGACATGCCGGGGAGGATCGGCACCTGCTCGCGGGCGCCGGGATCGAGGGCGATCTTCACCGGGAAGCGCTGGACGATCTTGGTGAAGTTGCCGGTGGCGTTGTCCGGTGGCAGCAGGGCGAAGACCGCACCTGAACCGGGCGAGAAACTCTCTATACGGCCATGCAAGACCGCATCGGGGAAACTGTCCACGCGTACCTCCACTGGCTGGCCGGGGTGCATGCGGCGCAGCTGGGTTTCCTTGTAGTTGGCGACCACATAGGCCTGTTCCACCGGCACCAGGGCCAGCAGCGGCAGGCCGGGCGTGACGTACTGGCGCTGCCGCACGCGGCGTTGTCCGACCACGCCGGCGCTGGGCGCGCGAATCAGCGTGTCCTCCAGTTCGTTCTGCGCCAGGGCAAGGCTGGCGTCCGCCTCGGCAGCGCGGGCCTGCTGCTGTTGCAGTTGCGCGCCGGCCTGCTCGCGGCTGGCCTTGAGCACGCTCAGGCGAGTGCGCTGCCGGCTGGCCGCGGCTTCGGTGCGGCTGAGCGTGGAGCGTGCGCGGGCAAAGTCGGCCGTGACGCGCTCCAGGCGCTGGTCGCTCGCCGCCTGCTGGGCCACCAGGTCGCGGTAACGCTGGTAGTCCAGTTGCGCGCGCTGGCGTTCGGCGCGGGCGCTGTCGATATCGGCGGAGGCCTGCTCGATCAGCGCTTGCTGCTCCTTCAACTGGGCGTCGAGGGTCACCAGCGCGGCCTGTTGGGCGGCGATGGCGGCGCGCGCCTCGGCCTGGCGGGCCTGCGCCTGCTGCAGTCGGGCCTGGTAATCACGGGACTGGATGCGCACCAGCGGGGTGCCAGCGGCGACGTGCTGGTTGTCGTCCACCAACACCTCGGCGACGTAGCCGGAGACTTTCGGGCTGATGGCGATCCAGTCGGCGCGCACATAGGCATCGTCGGTTTCCTCCAGGTAGCGGCCGATGCCGGCCCAGTAAAAGCCGTAACCCACCGCGGCGAGCGCGAGGGCGCTGCCACCGAGCCACACCAGCCGCCGTTGACGCGGCTTCCTGTGGTTCTGCGCCACCGATTCGGCGGAGCCGGTTTGCTTGTCATCGACAGCCATGTTCATCGTGCAATTTCCGTTGAGGAGGTGGAATGCCCGGCCAGCGAGCTGGTCGGCGCGTCCTGCCAGCCGCCGCCGAGGGCATGGAAGAGTTCGATCTGGCGCTCGACCAGTTGCCGGTCGGCTTCGGCCTTGTCGGCTTCGAGGCGAACCATGGCGCGCTCGCTGTCGAGCACGTCGAGGAAGTCCAGCGCACCGGCCTGGTAGTTCAGCTGCGCCAGTCGGTAGGCATTGCGACTGCTGTCCAGTGCACTGCCCAAGGCATCGCGGCGGCCGACCTCGCCGCTGTAGCGGGCCAGGCTCTGGCGAACCTCCTTGAGCGCCACCAGCGCCTGCTGGCGAAAGCGCGCGAGTTGCTGGCGTTCCCGGGCCTGCGCGCCGTCGAGACGGGCGCGGGTAGTGAGCAGGTTGGGGAAACTCCAGCTGATCAGCGGCCCCACGGCATAGGTGATCGCCTCGTGGTCGCCGAGATCCCGCAGGCGCTCGGCGGAAGAGGTGATCGACGCACCGAAGGACACGCGCGGGTAGTAGTCGGCCTGGCGCACTCCGACGTCATGCCCGGCGGCCGCCAGGGCGCGTTCGGCGGCGCGGATGTCCGGCCGGCGTTGCAGCAGCGCCCAGCCATCGCCGACCGGCAGGGCGTGACTCAGTTGAGGCACGCTGCGGCAGTCACCGACGCCCGCCGGCAGTTGCCCCGGCTCGCTGCCGGTGAGCACGCCAAGTTCTTCCAGCGCCGCCTGGTGTTCCGCCTGGAGGCGCGGCAGCAGTGCGCGAGTTTCCTCCAGCAGGCTGCGCACGCGATCCACCTCGAGTTCGGTGACCAGCCCGGCTCGGCGCTGGCGGACGGTGAGGTCGAGGCTGCGTTCCACGGTGGCGATCGAGTGCTGCTGGATGGCCGCCCGCGCGCCATAGGCGCAGGCATTGGCAAAGGCACGCGCCGTACCGGCGGCAATGTTTACCCGCAGTTGGTCATGGGCTGCTTCAGCGGCCTCGGCATTGGCCTGGGCGGCGAGGATCGACTGGCGCACCTGGCCCCAGAGGTCGAGCGGGTAGTCCAGGGCAAACCCCGGCACCTGGTTCCACTGCGAGCCGGCGTGGCTGCCGGAGGCCTTGGCTTCGGTCTGGTCGTCGCTGGTGCGGCCGTAGAAGGTCTGCCAGCTCGCCGTGGTGCTCGGCCAGCGTTGCGCGCGGGCCTGCCCCAGCAGGGCCAGCAATTCGTCGACGTGGGCGAGGGAGGCCTGCAGGTCCTGGTTGTGTTGCAGGGCGAGGGCGATCAGTTGATCGAGCTGCGGGTCATGGTAAAGCCGCCACCAGTGGGCAGGCGGTTCCTGCGAGGCGGTGCCAGCGGCGAGCGCTTGCCAGTCGCCAGCGGCTGGCAGGTGGGCGGCCGGCGCTTCATGTTCGCTGACCGCCGAGCATCCGCCCAGCAGCAGGCCGGTGCAGGCCAGTGCGAGCAAGGCGTGTCGCGGGTGATAGGAGGGTATGGGCATGTCGGGGAGTCACTTCGATTCGGACTCCCGCAGGTTAGGGATTCAACCGCTGCAGCTCTCTCGCACGGCCGACAACCAGCCTCGCGAAAATGACAAGCTGCTCAGCTGCGGACTGCCTGGTACTGGCTGGGCGACTGCCCGAGGATGCGCTTGAAGGTCTGCGAGAAGGCGCTCGGGCTCTGGTAGCCGTGCTCCAGCGCCACTTCCAGCACCGAGGCGCCGCCGATCAGCCGTTGCAGACTGAGGACCATGCGCACGCGGGTGCGCCAGTCGCCGAAGTTCATGCCCAGCTCGCGCTGGAACAGCCGGGCGAGGGTGCGGCTGCTCATGTTGAGTTGCTGCGCCCAGTCCTCCATGCCGGTCTCGTCTGCCGGCGCGCCGATCACGGCGTTGCACAGCCGCAGCAGACGGGGGTCCCGCGGCATGGCGAGGTGGATGCCGACCGTCTGCGCGGCGTCCATCTCCACCAGCAGCAGTTCGTGCAGGCAGCGGCGACGGTGCTCGTTGCCGTCGCCGGCCTGCACTGCGCTGGCGGCCACCAGCACTTCCCGCAGCAGGGCCGTTACCTCGATCAGCTGGCAGTGCTGGCCGCCCCAGGGCCAGGTGGAGGCGGGCATGAACAGCGTGCGCATGCGCACGCTGCCGAACATGCGGATCTGATGCTCGGTCCCCGGCGGCACCCACAGTGCGTGGCCGGGCGGCACCACCCAGTTCTTCTGCGCGGCGCCCACCAGCATCACGCCGGAGATCGAGTGGATCAACTGCGCCTGGGTGTGGCAATGCGGCAGGATTTCCTCGCCGTCCTGGTGGTCGTAGGCCAGCGCTTCAAGGGACAGGGCGCACGTCATGCGGCGTTGCCTGCGAGGCGGGCGGGAATGTCGAGCGGTTTCATGCGGGGCTCCTGGGTGAGTCAGCATTCTAGGCGAATATCCCGGCAGGAAGTCGGCGTTTCATTGCTGCACTGGCGGTATATCGGCAATAAAACATCATAAGGCCGCACTTCCTGGCAATTGCTGTCCAGGTTAGTGGGATGAAACATAACCCGATGCTTCCTGGGCCGGCGGTATCGCGAAGTTGTCCCGTATGCGCTGCGCCTCCGCCAGCGGTGTGCGGCCGAACAGGCGCTTGAACTCACGGTTGAACTGCGAGGCGCTGGCGTAGCCGACGGCCAGGCTCGCCGCCTGCGCCGTCATGCCCTGGCGCACGATCAGCAGCCGCGCCTGGTGCAGCCGGGTGCACTTGAGGTACTGCATGGGCGAGGTGCGGGTGATCGCCTTGAAGTGGCTGTGGAAGGACGGAACGCTCATGCCGGCTTCGCCGGCCAGCTGCGGCAGGTCGATGGGTTGCGCATAGCTCGTGTGGATGCGCTGCAGGGCCCTGGCGATGTTGCCGAAGCGGCCACGCATCGCCAGCGCCGCGCGCATGGCTTGGCCCTGGGCGCCGGTCAGCACGCGGAAGTACAGCTCGCGCAGCAGGGCCGGCGCGAGGATCGCGGTCTCCAGCGGATCGCCCAGCGCTTCGAGGAAGCGCAACACGGACTGCGTCAGCATCGAGTCCATCGGGCTGGAGAACAGGCTGCGTGGGGCGTCCTCGCTGGACGGCTTGTCCCGCAGGAGGCTGTGCTGGTCGATCTGCAGCATCAGCTCGGCGGCGAGCTGGAAGTCCAGGTGCAGGTAGATGGCCAGGAGCGGACGCTCCGGCGTGGCGTCGGTTTCCATCGTGAAGGGCACCGGCACCGCGACGGCCAGGTAGTGCTGTTCGTCGTAGACATAGATCTCATCGCCGAAATAACCGCGCTTGCGGCCCTGGCAGACGATCACGATGCCGGGATCATAGAGCACCGGGGTGCGCGCCAGTGGCCGATTCGAGCGGAGCAAGCGCACGCTCGGCAGCGCAGTGAGGTTGTAGCCCTCCAACGGCGCCAATGCGGCGAGCAGGGCCACCATGCGCGCCTGCTCGGAGGTAGGGGCGTCGATATCCGTACTCATAGAATCAGGCAATAAAGACAGAGTTTGCGGTCTCTGAAAGGGGGGGGTGTGTGCGTATTGTGCACTCAAACCCCTGCAATGGAGCCACCCCATGTCATCTCGCAAGACTCTGCTGATCACCGGCGCCACTAGCGGCTTCGGTCTGGCCCTGGCCCGCGAGGCGCTCGCCACCGGACATCGCGTGGTGGGCACGGCGCGTACTGAACAGGCCCGTGCCGAACTGGAGGCATTGGCCCCCGGCCAGGTCTTTGGCCGCCTGCTCGACGTCACCGACATCGACACCATCCCCGCGGTGGTCGAGGATGTCGAGACCAGCGTCGGTCCGCTGGATGTACTCGTGAACAGTGCCGGCTACGGCCATGAAGGCATCCTCGAGGAGTCGCCGCTGGAGGCGATGCGCCGGCAGTTCGAGGTGAACGTCTTCGGCGCCGTGGCGATGATCCAGGCTGTGCTGCCGCACATGCGCCAGCGCCGGCGTGGGCACATCCTCAACATCACGTCGATGGGCGGTTACATCACGATGCCGGGCATCGCTTACTACTGCGGCAGCAAGTTCGCCCTGGAGGGGATCAGCGATGCGCTGGGCAAGGAAGTCGAGGGCTTCGGCATCGCGGTGACCGCCGTCGCGCCGGGTTCCTTCCGCACCGATTGGGCGGGTCGCTCCATGGTACGCAGCCCGCGTTCCATCGCCGACTACGACGCGCTGTTCGACCCGGTGCGCCGGGCGCGGCAAGAGAAGAGCGGCAAGCAACTGGGCGACCCGACAAAAGCCGCCCAGGCGATGCTCGCGGCGATCGACGCGCCGGTGCCACCGCGGCACCTGTTGCTGGGCAGCGATGCGCTGGGGCTGGTGCGGCAGAAACTCTCAGACCTGCAGGACGAGATCAGCCACTGGGAAGCGCTCAGCCGCTCCACCGACGGCTGAGCGGCGGATCAGTAGCCGGCGTTGCGCTCTTCGGGACGCAGCGTGAGGACTTCGAAGCCGGTGGCGGTGACCGCCACGGTGTGCTCGAACTGCGCGGAGAGCTTGCCGTCGAGGGTGACCACTGTCCACTCGTCCGCCAGGGTTTTCACCCCGGAGTGCCCCTGGTTGAGCATGGGCTCGATGGTGAAGGTCATGCCTTCCTTGAGCACCTGCCCGGTGCGCGGGCGGCCGAAGTGCAGCACTTGGGGCGGCTCGTGCATCTCGCGGCCGATGCCGTGACCGCAGTATTCCTCGACCACGGTGTAGCCGTGCTGCCGGGCGTGCCGCTCGATGGCGTGGCCGACGTCACCCAGGCGGGCGCCGGGCTTCACCGCGCGGATGCCTTTCCACATGGCTTCGTAGGTGATCTCTACCAGGTGCCGGGCAGCGGGCGAGACGTTGCCGATCAGGTAGGTCTTGCTCGAATCGGCGATGAAGCCGTTCTTCTCCAGGGTGATGTCGAAGTTGACGATGTCACCGTCCTGCAGACGGTCCGCGTCGGACGGCACGCCATGGCAGACCACCTGGTTGGGCGAGGCGTTGAGCACGTAGGCGAAGCCGTACTGGCCCTTGCTGGCCGGCCGTGCCTGCAGCTCGTCGACGATGTAGCGCTCGACCCGGTCGTTCACTTCCAGGGTCGTCATGCCAGCGAGCGGCAGGTTGTCGAGGAAGCCGAAGACGTTCGCCAGCAGCCGGCCGGACTCGGCCATCAGCGCCATTTCCGCCGGGGTCTTGATCACTTGGCGCCTCCCGCGGCGGAGTATTTGACTCCGGCTTCCTGCAGTTCGCGGGTGATGATCTCGTTGAAGCTCAGGGTCGGTTCCAGCTCGCAGAGCATGCCGATCTTGATCCAGAACGCCGCCTGGGCGTTGATCGAACGGCAGGCCACGGAGCTGGCGCGGCGCAGCTGGTCGTGGAGGTCGTCGTCCAGGTTGATGATGCCCATGAATCTCTCGCCTCTCTCTGATGCAATTCGCTATGAAGCGTAACAAAACATATATGCATCATATTGATCGAGGCGAGGGAATGCAAAGCCGGCGGCTCAGCCAACCTTCGAGACAGGCTCCGCCAGCGGCTCGGCCAGGGCGATCGCGCCCTTGCCGGCCAACTCCGCCAACTGCTCGGTGGCCAGCCCCAGCTGTTCAGCCAGTACCTGCGCGGTGTCCTGGGCGAACATCGGTGGTGCCAGGCGATAGGTCGGCGGCGAGGCGGAGAAGCGCGCCGGGTAGCCAAGCAGCGTCACCGGCGTGCCGTCCTGGCGGGTCAGGGTCTGCAACAGGCCACGGGCCTGCACCTGCGGGTCGGCCAGGGCCTGCTGCAGGTTGTTGATCGGTCCGCCGGGCACGCCGGCCTTTTCCATGGCCGCCAGCAGGTCGGCGGCGCGCCAGCCGGCGATGCTCTTCGCCAGCTCCACTTCCAGTTCGCGGCGGTGCTGGCTGCGGCCAGGGTTGCGGGTGAAGCGCGGGTCTCCGCCGAGGTCATCGCGGCCGAGCAGGCGGCACAGGGCCTGGAACTGTCCGTCGGAGCCGCAGGCAACGAGGATGTAGTCGTCATTGCAGGCGAAATCGCGGTAGGGCACCACGTTGGGGTGAGCGTTGCCCAGGCGCTGCGGCACCTGCCCGCTGACCAGGTGGTTCATCGCCTGGTTGGCCATCAGCGACAGCTGACTGTCGAGCAGCGCGCAGTCGATGTGCTGGCCTTCGCCGCTGGCGTGGCGATGGTTCAGCGCCGCAAGGATCGAGATGGTCGCGTACAGGCCGCAGAACAGGTCGCTCACCGGCAGGCCGACCTTCAGCGGTCCGGCACCGGGTTCGTCGTCGCGGCGGCCGGTGATGCTCATCAGCCCGCTCATGCCCTGCACCAGGAAGTCATACCCGCCGCGTCCGGCGTAGGGGCCGGTCTGGCCGAAGCCGGTGACCGAGCAGTAGATCAGCTTCGGGTTCAGCGCCTTGAGTGCGGCGTAATCCAGGCCGTAGCGCGCCAGGGTGCCGACCTTGTAGTTCTCCACCAGTACATCCGCCGACGCGGCCAGGCGGCGCAGCAGCGCGGCGCCGTCGGGGTGGCCGAAGTCCACGGCGATGGCGCGCTTGTTGCGGTTGGCGCAGAAGTAATAGGCGGCGTCCCAGGTCGGGCTGCTGTCTTCCAGGAAGGGCGGGCCCCAGGTGCGCGTGTCGTCGCGCCGGCTGGGGCGCTCCACCTTGATCACGTCCGCGCCCATGTCGCCGAGAATCTGCGTGGCCCACGGCCCGGCGAGGACCCGCGAGAGGTCGAGGACGCGCAGGCCCGAGAGCGGGCCCTGTGGGGTGGCTTGGGTGTTGCTCATGCTGTTCTCCAGTTCGCTGCGGGGCTTCAGTGCAGGTCTTTGCCACGGGTTTCGGGCATGCGCACGAAGGCCACCAGGGTGATCACCGCCATGACCGAGACGTAGACCAGGAACCACTGTTCATGGCCGCGGCTCTGCAGCCAGGTCATCAGGTAGGGCGTGGTGCCGCCGAAGATCGCCACCACCAGGTTGTACGGCAGGCCGATGCCCAGGGCGCGCAGGTCGGTGCTGAACAGCTCCGACTTGATCGCCGGGGCGATGGCCGAATACAGGCCGTAGAGCAGCAGGCCGAACAGCTCGACGGCGAGGATCGAGGTGAACGAGGCGTTCATCGAGCGCACCACCGGGTACAGCAGCGCGGCGTAGCCCAGGGCGAAGACGATCAGCTGCGGGCGCCGTCCGATGCGGTCGGACAGCCAGCCGAACAGTGGCTGGGAGATCATGAACACCACCAGCGCCAGGCTGCTGGCGGCGTAGGCGGTGCCCGGCTCCACGCCCAGGGTGCGGATGGCGTGGACCGGCAGGTAGCTGACGAACAGGTAGAAGGCGAAGGCCCCCAGCAGGCTGATGCCGACCAGGCGTTTCACAGCCTCCGGGTGCTCGCGCCAGAGGGTGCGCAGCGGCTGCTCGATGCGCTGGCCGCGGCGCTGCTCCTGGCCTTTGCGGAAGGCCGCGGTTTCCTCGACGCCGTGGCGAATCCAGAAGCCGGCGAGGCTGCCCAGGCCGCCGATGAAGAAGGGAATGCGCCAGCCGAAGTCGATCAACTGGTCGCGGCTCAGCCATTGGCTCAGGACCCAGGCCAGGCCCGAGGCGAACAGCAGGCCGAGGGCGATGCTGGCGAAGAAGAAGCCGGAGTACAGGCCGCGCTGGCTGGACGGCGCGGATTCGGCGAGGAAGGTCGCGGCGGCGCCATACTCGCCGCCCACCGAGAGGCCCTGGACCATGCGTGCCAGGACCATCAGCACGGGCGCGGCGATGCCGATGGTGGCGTAGGTCGGCATCAGGCTGATCAGCAGCGAGGGCAGCGCCATCATCAGGATGGTCAGGTTGAGCGCTGCCTTGCGTCCGGCGCGGTCATTGAAGATGCCGATCAGCCAGCCGCCCAGCGGGCGCATGGCGAAGCCGATGGCGAACACCGCGAAGGAGGCGAGCAGGGCGGTGGTCTCGTTGTCCGAGGGGAAGAACTGGTGGCTGAAGTAGAGGGCGAAGGCGGTGTAGACCGTCCAGTCGAACCACTCCACGGTATTGCCGACGCTGCCGGCGATGATGGTGCGCCAGGCGATGGGCCGGGTGCTGGCGGCCGCGCCCGTTGCAGCGGAGCGATGCGGTTGGCTGAGAATGTGGGCCATCGGTGTTCTCCATTGTCATTATTCTGAGAATCACGGTTCAAGAAGCAGCGTGCCGCCGGTGGGCGGCACGCTTCAGGCCGCGGGCAGGTGCCGGCGCAGGAAGGCCAGGCTGTCGCCGCTCTCCCGCAGGGCTGCGCGCCCGATCACCGGCTGCCAGTACGCCTCGCTGCCGAAGTCCGAGCGCCAGGCATACAGGCGGCGGGTGTAGAGCTGCAGGTCGCATTCCTCGGTGACGCCGATGGCGCCGAAGACTGCGTGGGCAATGGTGCAGACGCGCACCGCCGCGCTGCTGCAGCGCGCCTTGGCCACTGCCGCCGGGATGCCTTGCGGCCAGGCCGAACCACGCAGCGCCAGTTGTGCGGCCATGCGCGCGGCGAAGACTTCCTCGGCGAGCACGCTGATCTGTTGCTGGATGGCCTGGAAGCCACCGATTGGCTTGGCGAACTGCTGGCGGGTAGTGGCGTAGTCCAGGGTCAGGTGCAGCACCCGCTCGGCGGCGCCGGCGATCAGGGCGGCGTTGTAGGTCGCGCCCAGTGCACGCCAGTCGCGATCAGCCGGCAGCCGTTGGGCGTCGGCGGGTACTTCAGGCCAGAACAGGTCTTCGGCGGCGCTGGCGTGGATGCCATCCGCCTGGCGTTGCGCGCTGCTTACCGGCAACAGCCAGGCGCCCTCCGGCAGGCCTGCCAGCACCCAGCGGGACTGGGCCGCAAACGCGACTGCATGGCAGCGCAGGCCTTGGCCATCGTGTTCGCCGCTGGCCAGGGCAATGGCGCCCTCGGGCAGCGCGAGGCCGGCTTCGGCCAGCGCCAGGCGTGTCCACCAGGTGCTCGCGAGCGGCAGCGGCAGGGCCGCGCTGCCGGCGGCGAACAGCAGGTGGCAGGCGGTTTCCGCACTGGCTGCCGCGCCGCCAAGTTCCTCGGGCAGCAGCAGGTCGGCGAAGCCGTGTTCGGCCAGCGAGCGCCATAGCCCGTCGGCGGGTTCGCCCAGGTCGATACGGCGCACGCGCTCGGGGCTGACTTCGCCGTCCAGCCATTGGCCGAAGGCGTCGAGAATGAGGGTGTCGAGACTCATGGGGTTTCCTATCGCAAGCCGAGGCCGCGGGCGATCACGCCGCGGAGGATTTCGCGGGTGCCGCCGCGCAGGGAGAACACCGGGGCCATGCGTTCGAGGTAGGCCAGGGTGCGTTGCAGCAGGTGCGGGACGGCGGCGCCTGGCACCGCGCCCAGCAGGTCGCCGAGCAGGGTCGGGATGGACTGTTCGAAGCTGGTGCCCAGGTCCTTCACCAGCGCCGCTTCCACCACCGGGCTGCGGCCGTCTGCCAGTTGCGCGGCGAGGCTGACCGACAGCGCGCGCAGCACCATCAATTCGCCCAGCAGTTGGCCCACTAGACGTTCCTGTCCTGCCTGCGGATGGCTGCGCAGCCAGTCCAGCCAGGCATCGAGCAGGGCGATGCTGGAATAGATGCGCTCCGGTCCGCTGCGCTCGAAAGCCAGTTCGGCCGTGACCTGCTTCCAGCCGTCGCCTTCTTCGCCGACCAGCGCTTCGGCCGGCAGCTGCACGTTGTCGAAGAACACCTCGCAGAAGTGCTCGGCGCCAGTGAGGTCGCGGATCGGGCGGATACTCACGCCCGGCAGCGACAGGTCGACCAGCACCTGCGACAGCCCGCGATGGCGGTCCTGGACGCTGCCGGAAGTACGCACCAGGGCGATCATGTAGTGGCTGTGCTGGGCGTAGGTGGTCCAGATCTTCTGCCCATTCAGCAGCCAGCCCCCGTCATGGCGTTCGGCGCGTGTGCGCACGCTGGCCAGGTCCGAGCCGGCGTTCGGCTCGCTCATGCCAATGCAGAAGAACTGTTCGCCACGGCAGATCGCCGGCAGGTGCAGGCGCTTCTGCTGCTCGCTGCCAAAGCGCAGCAGCAGCGGGCCGCTCTGGCGGTCGGCGATCCAGTGCGCAGCCACCGGCGCGCCGGCGCAGAGCAGTTCCTCCACCACCACGAAGCGCGCCAACGGGTCGAGGCCGGCGCCGCCGTACTCGCGCGGCAGGGTCAGGCCGACCCAGCCGCGCTCGGCCAGGGCACGGCTGAAGTCGGCGTCGAAGCCTTGCCAGCTGCGCGCCCGCAGGTCGGTGGGGTAATCGCGCAGGCGCTCGGCGAGGAAGCTGCGCAGCTCCTCGCGCAAGGCCTCGTGCCGCGCCGGTAGCGCGCGGAAGTCGAGGGCTTCGAGCATCAGCCGTCACTCCGTTCGGGACGGCCGGCGAGCAGGCGCTTGACCTGGTACTCCATCACCGTTTCCTCGCGCTGGTTGAGCACGAAAACGCGGGAGGTGACCACGGCGCGGTTGTGTTTGGAGGTTGGGCGGACGTCCTCGATCTCCACCACGGCCTCCAGGGTGTCACCCACCACCACCGGGCCTTTCACGCTCTTGTGCAGCTCCAGCAGGGCCAGGCCGGTGCCTTGCAGCATGGTCTGCATGAGGATGCCTTCGATCAGGCTGTAGCTCAGTGCAGCCGGCACCGGGCGCCCCTGGATGGCGCCATTGAAGGTGCTGTCGATGAAGATGACTTCGGTCTGCCCGGTGACGCCGACGAAGCCGATCAGGTCGGCCTCGGTGACGGTCCGGCGGAAGGTGCGGAAACGTTGGCCGGCTTCGATCTGCTGCCAGTAGTAGCCTTGCCCGAGGGCGATTTCGTTGTGCGCCATGCACCACTCTCCTGTTGGGATTGTTGTTGTCGAGTGGGGTCAGGCTATGGGCAGCGCTCGTACTCATCCAATATTATTTGGAGAACGATTGATACATACGGAGTATCAGTATGGAGTTGCGCCAGATTCACCAGTTCCTCGCCCTGGCCGAGACCCTGAACTTCCGCGAGGCCGCCGAGCGGCTGCACATGTCGCAGCCGCCGCTGTCGGTGTCGATCCGCAAGCTGGAGGAGGAGATTGGCCTGCCGCTGTTCGAGCGCACCACGCGCCAGGTGACCCTGACCGAGGCGGGTGAGGCGGTCCTGCCGGAGCTGCGCAAGGCGCTGTTGCACCTGCAGCAGGCGCGTCGCTACGCGCTGGAGGCGGGAGCCGGCGAGCGCGGCCAACTGACCCTGGGCTCGGTGGGCTCGGCGACCCTGTCGCTGATCCCGCGGCTGATCCCGGAGTTTCGCCGGCGCTACCCGGGCATCACCCTGGAACTGCGCGAATTGCCCTCCAGCGGGGTGCTGGAACTGGTAGAGAACGGCAGCGCCGATGTCGGCCTGGTGCGTTTCCCGCTGCCGCAACCGACCGCGCTCACGCTGATCCCGCTGGTGTGGGAGCCGATGATGCTGGTCGTGCCGCAGGACAGCCCGCTGGCCCTGAGCGGGCGCAGCCGCGTGCACCTGGCGGAGGTCGCCGACCAGCCGCTGATCGACTACCCGCACACCGAAGGCCTGCACTACGTACTTCTGCAACTCTGCCAGGCGGCGGGCTTCGTGCCGCAGCTGGTGCACTCCACGACGCAGGTGCAGGCCGCCATCAGCCTCGTGGCCTGCGGCCTGGGCGTGGCGCTGGTGCCGGCGCTGCACGCGCGGAGCTCGTCGGCGCCGGTGTGTTTCCTGGAGCTGGAGACCCCGCACCAGGAGCGCACCGTGGCGCTTGCCCTGGTCTATAACCCGGAGAACGAAAGCCGCGTGGTGCGGCAGTTCCGCGACGTGGCGGTGGAGTTGCTGGCGTCGGCAGGCGAATAGCAGAAGGGCCCCCGGCCACCCGAGGGCGGCCGGGGGCGGGGTGGCGTCAGGGTGTGACGACGTTGAACTGCGGGGCGAAGCTGTCGATCATGCCGAGGAACTGGCCGAGCCTGGCGCCTTCGCCACCGAGCTTGATGTCGCCCTGCTTGATCGCGGTGGGGAAGTCCAGCTGGCGCAGGCTGATGCGGTCCAGGGTCGCCTTGCTGAGCGTCACCGTCAGGTCGGCCTTGGGTGCGAGCTGCTTGTTCCGGTGGGTCAGCACGCCGTTGCGCAGGGTCAGGGCATAGTTTTCCTGCAGGTCGTCGAACACCCAGTTCATCACCATGTCGTGGCCCTCGGCTTTCTCGCTGTCCAGGCGCACGGCGAGGAAGTCGAAGAACATGCTCGGCGACATGGCCTTGATCAGGTCATTGCGCACCGAACCGGTACCCGCTGCAGGCACGCCATTGCGCAGCTCCATGGCGGCCGTCAGGTACATGTTGCGCCACAGGGCGTTCTCGGACTGGTAGCCCAGCTGCTCCAGGGCATCGGCCTGCAGCGCCTTGGCCTGCTGGTTGTCCGGCTGGGCGAAGACCAGGTTGTTGCCCAGTGTCGCGGCCCAGCGGTACTCGCCTTTGTCGATCGCCGCCTTCATCAGCTTGAGCACCGCATCGACGCCGCCGAGGGACTCGACGTAGTGCTGACCCAGCTCCACCGGCGGCAGCGGGTTGAGGTTGGCCGGGTTGCCGTCGTAGTAGCCGAGGTAGCGCTGGTACACGGCGCGCGAGTTATGACTCAGCGAGCCGTAGTAGCTGCGGGTGTACCACTTGTTTTCCAGGTTGCCGGGCAGGCGATCCATCTTCTGGGCGATCTCGGTCGGCGTCAGGCCCTGGTTCATCAGGTGCAGGGCGCGGGCATCGAGGAAGGCGTACATGTCGCGCTGGTCAGCCAGGAAGGTCTGGATGCGCTGCGCGCCCCAGGTCGGCCAGTTGTGCGAGACGAACATGACGTCGGTCTTGTCGCCGTAGCGCACCAGGCTGTCGTCGATGTATTCGGCCCAGGCCTTGGCGTCGCGCACCAGGGCGCCGCGCGGGGTCAGCAGGTTGTGCATCATCTGCGTGCTGTTCTCGGACATGCACAGGGCGCGCAGCTGCGGGAAGTAGAAGTTCATTTCCGCCGGCGCCTCGGTGCCCGGCGTCAGCTGGAACTCGATCGTGATGCCGGCAACGTCATGGGACTCGAACTGCTCGCGGATCAGGTCGGTCGGCTCGATCAGTGTCAGGGTGCCGCCGGAAGGGGCGACCTTGCCCATGCCGCCGTCGAGCTGCCCTTGCGTCCCGCGCGGCAGCAGGGTGCCGAACTGGAATTGCGAGCGGCGCGCCATGGCCGTGCCGGCGAAGATGTTCTCGCTGATGGCGTGTTCCATGAAACCGGACGGTGCGTAGATCTTCACCTTGCCGCTCTTCACGTCCGCCTCGTCGACTACCCCGCGCACGCCGCCGAAGTGGTCGGCATGGCTGTGGCTGTAGGCCACTGCTACCACCGGCTTGTGCGGGCGATGCTGGTAGTACAGCTCCAGCGCCGCGCGTGCGGTTTCCTCGACGGTCAGCGGATCGATGATGAACAGGCCGTCGTCGCCTTCGACGATGGTCATGTTCGACACGTCCATGCCGCGCAGCTGGTAGATGCGATCGGAGACCTGGAACAGGCCGGCGTGGCTGTTCAGTTGCGCCAGGCGCCAGAGGCTCGGGTTGACGGTGTCGGGCGCCTTGTCGGCGTCGAGGAAATCGTACTGCTGGGTATCCCAGACCACATTGCCCGCAGCGTTGCGGATCTGTCCGTGGAACGGCGCGATGAGGCCACGGCTGACCGACTCGTAGTCGTCACGGTCACTGAACGGCAGGGTCTTGAGCACCTCGGCGTTCTTCGCCGCAGTGATGGCGCTGGCCGGCTGCACAGGCGCGGCGGCGAGCAGGGATTGGCTCAGGCTGGCGGCCAGAACGCCGGCCAGGCAGTGGTGAAGCAGCGGAACGTTTTTCACGTGGACTCCTGGGACTTCTTGTTTTCGATGGATGCGTGACGTGGCTGCATTTGAGTGGCGCGCCGGCGGACTGCCAATCACCTGACGGGGTGATTCGGCCCGGACGGGTGAGCGGGCGGCGAGGGAGGGCGTTACCGGTGGTATCGGCGCGGTGCGAAGGGCACCTGGGCAGCGGCGGCAAAGCGGCGGCGCAGAAGGAGGAAACGGGCGGGAATCACCTGCAAGGGTGAGGGTGAAAATCACCTGATCGGGCGGTTTTTGCGGGCTTCGAGCACTGCCAGCATGCGCACTCCAACACCTGGACCACCTGGAGTACCGCATGCCAACAATAACAATGCGCGGACACTTTCGACCGCAGGCGCTGGCCCTTGCCATCGCCCTGGCGAGCGCGCCTTGCGCACACGCCGTCAACTTCAACATCGGGGAAATCGAGGGGCAGCTGGATTCGTCGGCATCCCTGGGGATGAGCTGGGCGCTGAGCAACCCGGACCCGAAATTCATCTCCAACTACAACGTGGTCGGCGCCAAGGGCAAGGCCGCCTCGCGCACCGCCGATGACGGCCGCCTGAACTTCAGCAAGGGCGACGTATTCTCGAAGATATTCAAGGGCACCCACGACCTCGAACTCAAGTACGGCGACTCGGGCGCCTTCCTGCGCGGCAAGTACTGGTACGACTTCAAGCTCAAGGACGAGGACCTGCGCTACTACAACATCGACGACCATGGCCGCGACCAGTCGGCCAAGGCCTCGGGCGGGGAGTTCCTCGACGCCTTCCTCTACCACAACTACCAACTGGGGGACCTGCCGGGCAACGTGCGCTTCGGCAAGCAGGTGGTGAGCTGGGGCGAGAGCACCTTCATTCCCAACTCGATCAACTCCATCAACCCGGTGGACGTCTCGGCCCTGCGCCGCCCTGGTGCCGAGGTGAAGGAGGCGCTGGTGCCGATCCAGTTGCTGTACTTCTCCCAGGGCCTCTCCGAGAACGTCACCGCCGAGGCCTTCTACCAGATCAAGTGGGACAAGACGGTCACCGAGAACTGCGGCACCTTCTTTGCCGTGGATGCCGTGGCCAAGGGCTGCAACGATCGCCTGGTGATCGCCGGTCCCGACTTCGCGCCCAATGACCCACGCAGCAACGCCGGCACCATCCTGGATGTTGCCACCAACCGGGCCAACGCCTACATCCCCCGCACCGACGACCACGAACCGGGCGACTCCGGGCAGTTCGGCCTGGCCATGCGCTGGTTCCTGCCGGACTTCAACGACACCGAACTGGGCGCGTACGTGATGAACTATCACAGCCGCAACCCGTTCCTGAGTTTCACCCGCACCACCTACGCCGGCGCGTCCAACGCGCTGACCACCGCCAGCCGCGTGCGGGGTGCCAGCTACTTCGTCGACTACCCCGAAGACATCCGCCTGTACGGCCTGAGTTTCCAGACCAACATCGGTGGCGTGGCGCTCAACGGCGAGGTCAGCTACCGGCCGAACATGCCGATGCAGATCAACACCGCCGACCTGAACCTGGCGGCCGTCAACCAGGTAGGCCTGGTCAACGGTGTCGCCACCGCCGTCTCGCCGGTGTTCGTCGATGGCCAGGCGGTCAACGCCCCCGGCGCGTCCATCGAAGGCTACAAGCGCCTGCCGTTCACCCAGGTGCAGGTCAGCGCCACGCAGTTCTTCGACCAGGTGCTGGGCGCCGAACGCCTGACCGTGGTCGGCGAGGTCGGCTACGACCACATCAGCGGCATCGGCAATTCGGTGGGTGACCTGCGCTTCGGCCGCAGCCCGACCTTCGGCGCCGGCGAGCTGCTTGACCAGTCGGTGTGCGTGGGAACTGCCGCGGGTACCAAGACTGCCAGCAACCCGCAGCAGGAATGCAACAACAAGGGCTTCTACACCACCAGCTCGTGGGGCTACCGCGTGCGCGGCATCCTCGACTACCCGAACGTCATCGCCGGCATCAACTTCAAGCCGAACATGGCCTGGTCGCAGGACATCAATGGCACCGGCCCGAGCTTCGAGGAAGGCGCCAAGGCCATCAGCCTGGGCGTGGATGCCGACTACCAGAACACCTACACGATGAGCCTGAGTTACACCAACTACTTCGGCGGCGATTACAACACCCTGACCGACCGCGACTACATGTCGGTCAGCGTCGGCGTGAACTTCTGAGCAGGTGAGCACATGCAAGCAAAGACAATGATCAAGGGCGCCATCCTCGGCATCAGCCTCCTGGCCTGTTCGGTGCAAGCCGCGGTCTCCGCGCAGGAAGCGGACAAACTGGGCAGCGCGCTGACGCCCATGGGCGCGCAGAAGGAAGGCAATGCCGACGGCAGCATCCCGGCCTGGACCGGTGGCCTCAAGCCCGGCGCGGCGAAGGTGGAGAACGGTTTCCTCGCCGATCCGTTCCCGACCGACAAGCCACTGTTCGTGATCACCGCGGCCAACGCCGAGCAGTACAAGGACAAGCTCACCGCCGGCCAACTGGCGATGTTCAAGCGCTACCCGGACAGCTACAAGATGCCGGTCTTCACCACCCGCCGCACCGCTTCGAGCCCGCAGGCGGTATACGACGCGGTGAAGCAGAGCGCGGTGACCACCCAGGAAGCCAACGACGGCAACGGCCTGGCCAATTTCAGCTCGCACTACTACGCCTTCCCGATTCCGCAGAACGGCGTGCAGGTGATCTGGAACCACATGACTCGCTACCGCGGCAGCAACCAGCACCGCGAGACCGTGCAGGCCACGCCGCAGACCAACGGCTCGTACAACACCGTGAGCATGGTCGAGGACATCGCCTACCCGCAGACGCTGACCGGCGGCGCCGACAGCAAGCAGAGCGAGAACGTGCTGTTCTACTACAAGCAGCAGGTGACCGCGCCGTCGCGCCTGGCGGGCAACGTGCTGCTGGTCCACGAGACCATCGACCAGGTCAAGGAACCGCGCCTGGCGTGGATCTACAACGCCGGCCAGCGCCGCGTGCGGCGCGCCCCGCAGGTGGCCTACGACGGTCCGGGTACCGCTGCCGACGGCCTGCGCACCGCCGATGACCTGGACATGTACAACGGCGCGCCGGACCGCTACCAGTGGAAGCTGGTCGGCAAGAAGGAAATGTACGTCCCGTACAACAACTACCGCCTGTGGTCCACCCAGCTCAAGTACGACGACATCCTCAAGGCCGGGCACATCAACCCGGAGCACGCACGCTACGAGTTGCACCGCGTGTGGGTGGTGGAAGCCACGCTGAAGCCGGGTGAGCGGCACATCTACGGCACCCGCCGGATGTACGTCGACGAGGACACCTGGGCCATCGTCGCCACCGACCAGTACGACGGCCGCGGCCAGCTCTGGCGCGTCGGCGAGGGCTTCCAGGTGAACGACTACGAGCAGGGCATCTCGGTGTACGCCGTGCAGTCGCTGAACGACCTGATTGCCGGGCGCTACATCGCCATGGGCCTGGTCAACGAAGCTCGCAAGGGCGCGCAGTTCGGCGTCAGCGCAGCAATGAACGACTTCACCCCTGCGGCCCTGCGCAACGCCGGTATCCGCTGATCCATTGCTCCTGAAACAGCCCGGCGCCGCGACCTGCGTGGCGGCGTCGGGTGAGGGCTAGTCCTGCGGCTAGTCCGCACGACCGATTGTCCCGCCTCGTCCCGCAATGATCTTCTGACACCCCGACGCAGCACGAACTACAACGATAACGGGTGTCGCCATGTCCAGTTTCCCCGCCATTGCCGCCGGTTCGCCGGTTGCCCTGCAACTGCCCCGCGAGCATCTGCTGCACGCCCTGCTGGAGTCGCCCCGGCGCCTGAACCTGCTGTGTGCTCCGGCCGGCTATGGCAAGAGTGCGCTCGCCCGCGCGCTGCTGGAGCGCCTGCCAGCGAGCTGCGCGCGCGCCTGGCTGGATTTCGCCGGGCAACCCCTGGCATTGAACGTGGCTAGCGCACAGGTAGCCCGCCAGCTCGGCCTGCTCGACAGCGACCCGGACAGCGTGCAACTGGCCTTGCAGTCGCGCCGGCAACCGCTGTGGCTGGTGCTGGACGACTACCCGCAGGCCGCCGACCCCGAACTGGATGCCTGGCTGCAGCGCCTGCTCGGCCTGGGGGACGCGCCGCTGTACCTGCTGGTCAGTTGCCGCCAGCGGCCGGCCTGGAACCTCTCGCGCCTGTTGCTGGATGAGCGCCTCTGCGAACTGGGCGCCGCGCGCCTGGCGTTCAATCGCGAGGAGTGTGATGTCCTGGCGCTGGCACAGGGATACGACGCCGACTGCCGTGAGCGCCTGTGGGCGGCCACCCAGGGCTGGTGTGCAGGCGCGCGGCTGGTGCTCAGTGCGCGCGATGGCGTGCATGCGCCGGGCGAAGTCGCGTCCTGGCTGCGCACCTACCTGTCCCAGGAGCTGCTGGGGCGGCTCGATGCCGAGACCGGCGCGATGCTCTGCGGTCTCGCCTACCTGCCACGCTTCAACCGGGACATCTGCGCGAGCCTGTGGGAAGAGCAGGGCGGCGTCCTCTTCGATCGCCTGCAGCAGGGCCAGGGCTTTTTCCTCGCGCTGGACGCCGAGGCCAGTTGCTTCCGCCTGCCGCCGCTGGTGGCCAAGGCGCTGCAGTGCCATTTGCAAGGCCCGGCGCTGACCCGCCTGCGCCTGCGCGCCTGTGGCGTGCTGAGCCAGGCCGGCTGGCTGGACGAGGCCATCGAGATGGCGCTGGAAGCAGGCCAGCCTGAGGTTGCCGCCGGCTACATGGATCGCCTGGACATGGACTGGCTGTTCAGCGGTCGCCACCTGAGGCTGCTGCTGGAGTGGCGCGAGCGGCTGCCGGCCACCCTGCTGGAAAGTACGCCACGGCTGATCAGCCTGAGTGCTCGCGCGCTGCTGTTCAGCTGGCGCCTGGACGAGGCGCACCGCTGCATCGAGCGCCTGGGCAACTTCCTGCCGCAGCCCCAGGCTCCGCGCAATCGTCGCCTGCTGGCCAACTGGCTGGCCCTGCGTGGTGCGCTGGACGGCATGCACGGTCGCCTGGAACAGGCCCGCGACTACTGCAACGCCGCGCTCTGCGACCTGGAGCCGCGTGACTGGCGCTCGACCCTGCTGTGCCTGACCACCCTGGCGCGCCTGGACATGGCCACCGGCGAGCTGCCGCAAGCCCGCCGGATTCTCCAGGCCGCGCTGGAACTGGCGCGGCGGCAGGGCTGCCTGGCCAGCGAAGTGCTGATCGACTGTGACCGTGTGCGCCTGTGCCTGCTGGCCGGCGAGCGCGAGCAGGCCCGCAGCCTGCTGGATGCCTGCCGCGAGCGGCTGCCGGCCAGCGGTGAAGGGCATGAATTGCTGCGCGGGCGCCTGGCCTTCCTCGATGGCGAACTGCTGCTCCTGCAGGGCGACACGATGGCGGCCACGACCTCGCTGGAGCGCGGGCTGCGCCTGGCGCGGTCGTGCGCCGACCCGTACATCCTGCATGGCCTGCTGGGGCTTGCCGAAGCCGCCTCGCGCAGCGCCGACGCCCCAGCGGCCCAGCGTTTCTGCGAAGAAGCCGAGCGCCGCATGCATTGCTGGAAGGTGCAGCCTGACTGCTACCGGCTGCCGCTGGAAAGTCTCAAGCTGCGCCTGCTGGCGCGCCAGGGGCAATGGCTGCGCCTGCATCACGAGGCCAGCGTACTGGTTGCCGAACTCGAACAGCGGCCGGAACGGGTCGCGCCTCTGCATACACCGTCGCTGCCGCAGCGTGTGCGTTACCTGCTGGCGCTGGCGGAGGCCGGCTGCGGTCGGATCGATACCGCGAAGGAGCGCCTGCTGCAGTTGCGCGACGAATGCCAGGGCCTGGGTTACCAGGCCCTGGCGAGCGAGACCGAGCATGCCTCGCACAGCCTGCGGGTCGAGATCGCCCCGGACCGCCTGCCCAGCCTGCTGCCGACGTCCAGCGGCGAGATCGAGGACAGCGCCCATGGCCTCACGGCGCGGGAAGTCGCCGTACTGCGCCTGCTCGCAGAGGGCCTGTCGAACCAGGAGATCGGCAACAGCCTGTTCATCTCGCTGAACACCGTGAAGACCCACGCCAAGAAGATCAACGTCAAGCTGGGCGTGCGCCGGCGTACCCAGGCCATCGTCCGCGCCAAGTCACTGGGGCTGCTCGGTTGAACCGGGCTCCTGCATCCCGCGCAGCAGGTCCACCAGGGCGCGGGCGCAGGCCGGCAGGGCTTCGCGGTCGCGCAGCAGCACGCTGCGTTCGCGGACCACCCAGGGCTCGTCCAGCGGCAGGATCCGCAGGTTCATGGTGCGGCTGTGGCGCAGGGCGGCAGTCTCCGGGATCACACCGATGCCGACGCCGGCCTCGACCATCCGGCAGATCGCCTCGAAGCTGGCCACCTGGATGCGCAGGTTGAGGTCGCCACCCATGCGCTCGACCCGCTCACGGAGGAAGCTCTGCAAGGTGCTGCCCTCATGCAGGGCGATGTGCGGGTAATCCAGGGTGTCGGCCAGGGTCAGGCGGGGCAGGGCGCACAGTGGGTGCTCGGGCGCCACGGCGAGGACCAGGCGGTCGGTGCTGAAGTGAATGATCTGCAGGCCTTCGGCGCGCACCGGGCCGGCAACAATGCCCAGATCCGCCGAGCCGTCGAGGATGGCGCGGACAATGTCGCGGTTCAGCCGCTCCTGCAGGTCGACGCTGACGCCGGGACGTTCGGCGAGGAAATCCGCCAGCAGCTCGGGGAGAAATTCGGTGACTGCCGTGGTGTTGGCGAAGATGCGGATATGCCCGACCTGATCGCCGGCCTGGCCGCTGAAGTCGCTTTTCAGGTGATCGACCTGACGCAGGATCAGTCGTGCGTGCTGCAGCAGGCGCTGCCCGGCCGGGGTCAGCTCGACGCCGCGGTTGTCGCGGTAGAGCAGGCGGCAGTCGAGCTGGCCTTCCAGCGCCTTGATCCGTGCGCTGGCGGCAGCCGCCGAAAGGTGGGCGCGGCGCGCGCCCTGGGTGAGGCTGGGGGCTTCGGCGATATGCGCGAAGAGCCGCAGGTCGGCCAGGTCGAAGTGCATGGGACAGTTCTCCGCGAAGCGACAAACAGCAGCGCTAGGCTTCAGGTGTAGGAATGGCGTTAGGGACAGCCTAACGCTGGATTATGAAAATGTGGATTCGACGAATGCAAGCCCTGTTGCATGCTCCGTTCATCAAACCTGCCAAGAGGTCCGCAATGAGCGATTCACCCTACGCCGACTGGATCGGCCGCTCCCTGGAGCGCGAGGAAGAACTGAGTACGCTGCTGGTCCGCCGCCTGGCCGTGACCCTCTCGGAAGAGGCGCCAGCTGCCGGTGAGGCGCTGCCGCCGCTGTGGCACTGGATGTTCTTCCAGGATGAAGTGACCGAGCCGGGCCTGGGCGCCGATGGCCATCCGGCGCGCGGAGGCTTCCTGCCCCCGGCCGATGGGCGCAACCGCATGTGGGCCGGGGGCCGCCTGGCGTTCCACGAGCCGCTGCGAGTCGGCGGCGTGGCGAAACGCACGACCACGATCCTCAATGTCGAGGAAAAGCACGGCCGCACCGGTTCGCTGCTGTTCGTCACGCTACGCCATGAATTCGAGCAGGACGGCCGCCTGGCGTTCAGCGAAGAACAGGACATCGTCTACCGCGAACCCAGCCCACCCAAGCTCTCCAGCGGCGAAGCACTGCCCGCAGGCACCTGGAGCGAAACCGTGGAGCCGTCGCCGATCCTGCTGTTCCGCTACTCCGCGCTGACCTTCAACGGCCACCGCATTCATTACGACTGGCCGTACGTCACCGAGACCGAGGGCTACCCCGGCCTGGTGGTGCACGGTCCGCTGATTGGCACCCTGAACCTACGCGCGTTCTGCCGCGCCAACCCCGAAGCACGCCTGCGCCGCTACGCCTATCGAGGCCTGCGCCCGCTGATCAGCCCCGAACCGTTCGATGTCGGGGGGCGCCTGAGCGGCCCCGGCAAGGCGGAAGTGTGGGCCGGCAACGGCGCCGGCATCGCCCAGCGCGGCGAAGTGGAATTCGACTGACCGCACCCCTGACGGTGCCTCCAACAAGAAAGACATGAGGTGTTTCGATGACGTCCACCCCCGAAGAACTCCAGGCCATCCGTGACGGCGTGCGCGCCCTCTGCGCGGAGTTCCCCGCCGAGTACTGGCGCAAGATCGACGAAGAGAAGGGCTTCCCCGAGGACTTCGTCCGTGCCATGACCGAAGCCGGCTGGCTCTCGGCGATGATCCCGGAAGAATACGGCGGCTCCGGCCTGGGCCTGGCCGAGGCCTCGGTGATCCTCGAGGAGGTGAACCACTGCGGCGGCAATTCCGGGACCATCCACGGGCAGATGTACAACATGTTCACCCTGCTGCGGAACGGCAGCGCCGAGCAGAAAGCCTACTACCTGCCCAAGCTCGCCAGCGGCGAACTGCGCCTGCAGTCCATGGGCGTCACCGAGCCCACCACCGGCACCGACACCACCAAGATCAAGACCACTGCCGTGCGCCAGGGCGACAAGTACGTGATCAACGGCCAGAAGGTGTGGATTTCGCGCATCCAGCACTCCGACCTGATGATCCTGCTGGCCCGTACCACGCCGCTGGCCGAGGTGAAGAAGAAGTCCGAGGGCATGTCGATCTTCCTCGTTGACCTGCGCGAGGCCACCGGCAACGGCCTGACTGTCCAGCCGATCGCCAACATGGTCAACCACGAGACCAACGAGCTGTTCTTCGACAACCTGGAAATCCCCGCCGGCAACCTGATCGGCGAAGAGGGCAAGGGCTTCAAGTACATCCTCGACGGCCTCAACGCCGAGCGCACCCTGATTGCCGCCGAATGCATCGGCGACGGCCGCTGGTTCACCGAGAAGTCCGCGCAGTACGCCCGTGACCGCGTGGTGTTCGGCCGCCCGATCGGGCAGAACCAGGGCGTGCAGTTCCCCATCGCCGAGGCCCATATCGAGATCGAGGCCGCCGACCTGATGCGCTGGCGCGCCTGCCAGGAATACGACAGCGGCAAGAACGCCGGCGCCGCTGCCAACATGGCCAAGTACCTGGCGGCCAAGGCCAGCTGGGAAGCGGCCAACGCCTGTCTGCAGACCCACGGCGGTTTCGGTTTCGCCAACGAATACGACGTCGAGCGCAAGTTCCGCGAGACCCGCCTGTACCAGGTGGCGCCGATCTCCACCAACCTGATCCTGTCCTACGTGGCCGAGCACCTGCTCGAACTGCCACGCTCCTTCTAAGCCGGGACGAGAAGAACAATGAACAATACCCACGCCCTTGCCGAATTCCTTGCCGGCCTGCGTTACGAAGACCTGCCCACGTCCGTGGTCGAGTACACCGAGGAGCTGTTCCTCGACTGGCTCGGCTCGGCCCTGGCCAGCCAGAACCGCCACCCGACCCTGCTGTTCCAGCGCTACGCCCAGCGCATGGGCCCGGCCAGCGGCAAGAGTCGCGTGCTGGTAGACGGCACCTCGACCTCCGCCTACTTCGCCGCACTGATCAACGGCGCCAGCTCGCACCTGGTGGAGCAGGACGACCTGCACAACAGCTCCGTGCTGCACCCGGCCACCGTGGTCTTCCCGGCGGCCCTGGCCGCCGCGCAGGAGCTGGGCAAGTCCGGCCGCGAGCTGATCCTTGCCAGCGTCGCCGGCTACGAAGCCGGCATCCGCATCGGCGAGTTCCTCGGCCGCTCGCACTACCGCATCTTCCACACCACCGCCACGGTCGGCACGCTGGCCGCCGCGGTGGCCGTGGGCAAGCTGCTGGACCTGGACAGCCGGCAGTTCGTCAATTGCCTGGGCAGCGCCGGCACCCAGGCCGCCGGACTCTGGGAATTCCTGCGTGACGCGGCCGATTCCAAGCAGCTGCACACCGCGAAAGCCGCCGCTGACGGCCTGCTCGCCGCCTACCTGACGGCCGACGGCCTGACCGGCGCGCAGAATATCCTCGAGGGCGAGCAGGGCATGGCCGCCGGGATGTCCACTGACGCCGACCCGAGCCGTCTGGTGGACGGCCTGGGCACCCGCTGGGCGCTTTGCGAGACCTCCTACAAGTTCCACGCTTCCTGCCGCCACACCCACCCGGCCGCCGATGCGCTGCTGGGCCTGATGCAGCGCGAAGGGCTCAAGCATGGCGACATCGCCAAGGTCACCACCCGCGTGCACCAGGGCGCCATCGATGTGCTTGGCCGCGTGGTCGTGCCGCAGACGGTGCACCAGGCGAAGTTCTCCATGGGCACTGTGCTGGGCCTGATCGCCGTGCACGGCAAGGCCGGTCTGGTGGAGTTCGAGGAGTTCTCCCTGAGCGACGCCGAGGTCTCGGCCTTCCGCGAGAAGGTCAGCATGCAGCTCGATGCGGAAGTGGACGGCGCCTACCCGCGACGCTGGCTCGGCCGCGTCGACGTGCTCACCACCGACGGCCGCCAACTGCACGGCGCCATCGACGAGCCCAAGGGCGATCCGGGCAACGGCCTGAGCCGCGCCGAACTGGAAGACAAGTTCCGCCGCCTGCTGGCCTTCGCCGGCCAGCGCAGTGATGCCGAGGCGGATCGCCTGGTGCAGGCCAGCTGGCGTCTGCACGAACTGCCGGACCTCGGCGCCTTTCACTGACGTCGCGTTGCACTGACCGTGCTCCGGGCGGCGCTGCCGCCCGGTCCCACCGAATCGTAGCGTCGGCCAGCCGGCCGGCGTCTGGAGTTGCCCATGAGTTCGCGTCCCCTCGACGGCATCACCGTCATCAGCCTGGAACACGCCATCGCCGCGCCGTTCTGCACCCGCCAGCTGGCCGACCTCGGCGCCCGTGTGATCAAGATCGAACGCCCCGGCGTCGGCGATTTCGCTCGCGGCTACGACGAGCGTGTGCGCGGCCTGGCCTCGCACTTCGTCTGGACCAACCGCTCCAAGGAAAGCCTGTCCCTGGACCTCAAGCAGGCGCCGGCCCAGGCCGTGCTGGAGCAACTGCTGGAAAGCGCCGACGTGCTGGTGCAGAACCTCGCACCGGGGGCCGCCGCGCGCCTCGGGCTGTCGTTCGAGGCGCTGCACGAGCGCTTCCCGCGTCTGATCGTCTGTGACATCTCCGGCTACGGCGAAGGCGGTCCGTACGAGCAGAAAAAGGCCTACGACCTGCTGATCCAGAGCGAGAGCGGCTTCCTCTCGGTGACCGGCGGACCTGGCGCCGACGAGATGGCCAAGGCCGGCTGCTCGATCGCCGACATTTCCGCCGGCATGTACGCCTACAGTGGCATCCTCTCCGCGCTGCTGCTGCGTGGCCGCACGGGGGAGGGCAGCCGCGTCGAGGTGTCGATGCTCGAGGGCATGGCCGAGTGGATGGGTTTCCCCATGTACTACGCCTTCGAAGGCCAGTCGCAGCCGCCGCGCGCCGGCGCAGCCCACGCCACCATCTATCCCTACGGACCGTTCCCCACCGGGGATGGCGGCAGCGTCATGCTCGGCGTGCAGAACGAGCGCGAGTGGAAGCTGTTCTGCGACGTGGTGCTGCAACGCCCGGAACTGGCGGTCGACCCGCGTTTCACCGCGACCAGCCTGCGGGTCGCCAACCGCGACGCCTTGCGCGCGCTGATCGTCGAAGCCTTTGCCAGTCTCGGCGCGGAGCAGGTGGTCGAGCGCCTGGAGCAGGCGCAGATCGCCAATGCCCACGTCAACGACATGCGCGGCCTGTGGCAGCACCCGCAGTTGGCCGCCCGCGACCGCTGGCGCGAAATCGACAGCCCGGCCGGTCGGCTGCCGGCACTTTTGCCACCGGTGAACAGCAACGCCTACGCGCCGCGCATGGACGCCGTGCCGGCATTAGGTCAGCAGACGGATGACCTGCTGCAGGAACTGGGTTATACCCCCGGTGATATCCAGCGCCTGCACGAGCAGGGCGCGGTATGACCCAGGAGACCCCCGTGAGTCAGGAAATCCCCATGGATTCAATCGTACGAACCGCACTGTTCGTACCCGGCAGTCGCCCGGAGCGCTTCACCAAGGCGCTGGCCAGTGGCGCCGACGCGGTGATCGTCGACTTCGAGGATGCCGTCGAGGCATCGCTGAAAGCCCAGGCCCGCGACAATCTGGAAGCCTTCCTCGGCGCCAACCCGGACGCCCGCGTGCGGGTGCGGGTGAATGCCGCCGGCGATCCCGAGCAGGCCGCCGATCTTGAACTGTGCCGACGCCTGCCGGGCGTCATCGGCATCCTGCTGCCCAAGGCCGAGCGCGCGATGCAGGTGCGGATTGCCGCCTCCTGCGGCAAACCGGTGTGGCCACTGATCGAGAGCGCCCGCGGCCTGCTCGCACTGGGTGAAATCGCTGCCTGCGAGGGTGTGGAGCGCCTGACCTTCGGCGGACTCGACCTGGCGCTGGATATCGGCATGAGCAGTGGCACAGCGGCGGCTGCGGTGGTCTACGACCAGGTACGCCTGAGCCTGTTGCTGCATTCGCGGGTAAACGACCTGCAACCGCCGCTGGATACCGTGTTCCCGGCGTTCGATGACGCCGAAGGTTTCGCCGCGACCATTCGCCATGGCCGTGACCTCGGCTTGCTCGGCGCGCTGTGCATTCATCCCAAGCAGGTGAGTGTCGCCCATGCGGCGCTGGCCCCGAGTGGCGACGAGCTGGACTGGGCACGGCGCGTGGTGGCTGCCTCGGAAAGCGGTGCAGCGGCCTTCCAGGTCGACGGGCAGATGGTCGACGCCCCGGTGCTGGGCCGCGCCCGGCGGTTGCTTGCCAGCGCTGGCGACTGACGGTTCTCCCGCGTGCTCGCGAACGCCACTTAACGCCGGACCCGGTGCTGTGCGATCGCGAGCAAGCCCGCACCGACACTCGGAACCAACGTGTAGGAGCGGGCCAATCCCGCGCTCGCGCGCCTGGCCCGCACCAACAGCTCACCACCGCAGCAGCCGGTTGTTTCGAGTTTCTGGAAAATACCAGCGCGCAGATCGGACGCGCGCTGTTCAGCTCAATCCAGCAACCCCCGCGCCCGCGCAATCGCCACGGCCTCGGTACGCCCCTGGGCGCCCAGCTTGGCGTTGATGTTGCGCAGGTGGGATTTCACGGTGAACTCGGAGAGGAACATCTTCTCGGCGATCACCTTGTTCCGGTGTCCGGCCGCCAGCAGGCGAATCACCTGGATCTCACGGGTGGTCAGGCCTTCGCCGGCCGCGCCGGCGACCTGGCCGTTGCTCGGTGCCTCGCCGTGGCCGACGAAGCGCTGCAGCAGCGTGGTGAGAAACCGCGGTTCGATCCCCAGCGCCCGTGACTGTGCCTGATGCGGCACGGCCCAGCGCTGCAACAGGCTGCCCAGGCGCGGGCCTTCATCGAGGAAGGTGCGCATGAAGCCTTCGTGGCTGGCGAAGCGCAGCGCCTCGCTGAGCGCTTCGAAGGATTCCTCGGTGCGCTCCAGGGCGTTCAGCGCCAGGGCATGCAGCAGGCGCAGCTTGAGTTCGCGGCGGTGGTGCTGGCGGGCCTGCGCCTCGGCCATCGCGTCACGCAGTTCGCGCTCGGTGTCCTCGCAGTCACCCTGGGCGATGCGCAGGCGGAAGCGGGCGATGCTCGGCGTATCGACGTCATTGCCGTGCAGCAGGATGCCAGGCCGCTCCCAGTCGCCATGCAGCTCGGCATAGCGCAGGGACTGGCGGGCCGATTCCAGGCGATTCTCCAGGGTCGCCGCACGGGCGCGCTCCAACCAGGCCGAGCAGATCACCCGCGCCGAGCCGGACTGCTGGCCGATCTGCTCCAGGTCCGCCAGCAGGCGCAGCCAGGCGTCGCGGTCGCCCTTGAGCAGGGCGACGCGGGCCAGCAGCACATGGCAGGAAATCAGCGAATCCGGCGGGCTGCTTTCCTTGGCGTGGGGCAGCACTTCGCCCAGCAGTTGCTCCACCTCGTCCAGCGCATCGGTCTCGTACAGCGCGATGGACAGGGTGATCTCCAGTGATGGCCGCCCGGCGAGAATCTTCTCCGCACCGCCGGAGGCCTGTGACGGAAAGGCCGCCTGCAGGCGCGCCACGGCATTGCCCAGGCGTCCCTGGATCATGTCCAGCGCGCCTTCCAGGCAACTGGCGACGCTGCCCATGGACTGGGTACGGCTCTGCGAACAGCGCAGGATGGCCCGCGACAGCAGGCGCCGCGCCTCTTCGTAGCGGCCGGTGGAGACCAGGCTGTAGCCCAGGCAGTTGGCGATCACGCCATACTGGAACTGCTCGTCGTCGGGAATCCGCTGAATATGCGCAAGGCCGGCCTCGCAGCAGGCTTCGACCTGGTCGGTGAGGGCGAACAGCAGGCAGCGGATGGTTTCCGCCTCCAGCGCCGCCGGTTGCTCGCCGTCCTCCGTGGCGCCACGCAGTAGCGCGATGCTGGCCAGGGCGTCGTTGTAGCGACGGTGCAGGGCGAGGGTCCAGGAGTAGCCCAGGCAGAGGTTCGGATAGCGCTGGAGAGTCTGCGGCGGAATCTGGTCCAGCCAGCGCAACAGCAGGCGCGAGCGCCCGACGTCCATGAACTCGCCGACATGCCGGGTCAGGTGCAGGGCCGCCTCGTCGCGGGCGCCGGCCTGCAGCAGGTGGTCGATGGCCGGCACCGGGCGCTGCTCGGCCAGGTACCACTGCGCCGCCAGCTGGTGCAGCTGGGCGGCACGGCCGGGGTAGGAACGCTGCAGGGCGTCGCGCAGGTAGCTGGCGAACAGGCTGTGGTAGCGGAACCACTGGTGTTCGCTGTCCAGCGGGAACAGGAACAGGTTGGCACGCTCCAGGTAGGCGAGCATGTCCTGGCCGTCCTGCCCGCCGGTGACGGCGTTGCACAGCGGTACGCTGAGCTGCTCGAGCACGCTGGTGAGCAGAAGGAACTGCCGACAGGCCTCGCTCTGCCGCGCGAGGATGTCCTCGGTCAGGTATTCGGCCAGTTCCAGGTTGCTGCCAGAGAAACTGGAAACGAAAGCCGCGTGGTCGTTGCGCCCCTGCAGCGACAGGCTCGCCAGGTAGATGGCGGTGATCCAGCCCTCGGTGCAGCGGTAGAGCGTGGCGATCTCGGCGTCGCGCAACGGCAGCTCACGCTTGTCGCGGATGAAGCGGGTAGCTTCCTCGAGGGAGAAGCGCAGCGCGCCCGGGTTGAACTCCAGCAACTGGCCACGGGCACGAATACGGCCCAGGCCGATGTCCGGGGTCGAGCGCGAGGCCAGCACCAAGACACCGCAGGGCGGCAGGACGTCGATCAGTTGCTGGACGAAGTTGAGCACTGCCGGGTTGTGGATCGTCTCGAACTCGTCCAGCAGCAGGGCAAAGGGCCCGGTCCGGTCGGAGAGTTCTTCCAGCAGGGTCTGCATCTGCTGTGACAGGCCCTGCGACTCGACAGCCGGCGTGGCATCGAGTTGGCACAGGCCGTTGGCAAGGTGGGCGACGAAGCGCTGCAGGTCGTTGTCCGCTGCATCCAGGTTGAGCCAGAGCACCTGGCGATCCTGGCCCAGGCAGCGCTCGCGGTACTGCTGCAGCAGGGTCGTCTTGCCGAAGCCGGCGGCCGCGCGGATCAGGATCAGTCGCGCGCTGGACTGCTCCATCTGGTCCAGCAGGTGCTGGCGGGGCAGGTGGCTGGAGGAAACCGACGGCGTGGCGAACTTGCTCGACAGGATGCGCAGCGGCGCGGCGGTCCCGGCGGAAGCGGCGGGAGGGGTGGCGGAAAACTGGGCAGACATGGCAACTCCGCAGGCCGGTCGTATGGCTGCGCTGGGCGCGCCGCCGGCTCATTTGTTTTTCTTTGTCGCGGCATCTTGCCACGGTCGGCGCCGTGACCGCAGTCGTCCATTCGAACTACTCGACAGTTTGAGGCACGCCAGAGCCCCGAAACGAACTAGCCGACGTTTCGTCCGTTCGATCCATTGTTGCCCGTCGACCCGCCGCTAGGCTGGGGAGCCGCCGGATATCCCGGCGCTTGCACAGCCAGACAGGAGCGATGCGATGGCGGGCCCGCTGACGGGATTGAAGGTAATCGAGATGGTCGGCCTGGGGCCGGCGCCATTCTGCGCCATGCTGTTGGCCGACATGGGCGCCGAAGTG
Organism: uncultured Pseudomonas sp.; assembly: GCA_966191535.1. Taxonomy (GTDB): domain Bacteria; phylum Pseudomonadota; class Gammaproteobacteria; order Pseudomonadales; family Pseudomonadaceae; genus Pseudomonas. The sequence goes on from CBIGPF010000027.1 coordinate 41,373, forward strand.
ATCCGCGTGCAGCGCCCCGGACAGGCGCTGGGCGAGCGGGCGCGCTTCGACGTGCTCGGCCGCGGCCGTCGCGCCATCGCCCTGGACCTGCGCCAGAGCGAAGGGGTGGAAACCCTGCTGCAGCTGCTGGAGGGCGCCGACGCGCTGATCGAGGGCTTCCGCCCCGGCGTGATGGAGCGCCTGGGCCTGGGCCCGGAGCAATGCCTGCAGCGTAATCCGAAACTGGTCTACGGCCGCATGACCGGCTGGGGCCAGAGCGGTCCGCTGGCCCAGGCCGCCGGTCACGACATCAACTACATCGCCCTGGCCGGCGCGCTGCATGCGATCGGTCGGCCCGGCGAGAAGCCGGTGGTGCCGCACAACTACATCGGTGATTTCGGTGGCGGCGGCATGCTGCTGGGCTTCGGCCTGCTCTGCGCGCTGCTGGACGCGCAGCGCTCCGGCAAGGGACAAGTCGTCGACGCGGCCATGACCGATGGCACCGCGTTGCTCTCGGCGATGATGTACGGCTTCCGCGCGGGCGGCCGCCTGAGTGACGAGCGCGGCGCCAACCTGCTCGATGGCGGCGCGCACTTCTACGACACCTACGCCTGCGCCGACGGCCGCTTCATCGCCCTGGGCGCCATCGAGCCGCAGTTCTACGCCGAATTGCTGCAACGCTGCGGCATCGACGACCCGCAGTTCCAGCAGCAGATGGACCCGCGCCAATGGCCGCAGCTCAAGGCCAAGCTCACCGCGCTGTTCCTGCAGCGCAGCCGCGCCCAGTGGTGCGAGCTGCTCGAAGGCAGCGACGCCTGTTTCGCCCCGGTGCTGGACTGGGCCGAAGCCGCACAGCACCCGCATAACCGCGAACGCGGCACCTACCTCGAACTCGACGGCGTCCTGCAGCCCGCGCCGGCGCCGCGTTTCAGCCGCACCCCGGCCGCCAAGCCGACGCAGGCCTCGGGCGAGCCGCAGAGCGAGGCGGTGCTGCGCGACTGGGGGCTGAGCGACGCACGCATCGCCGACCTGCAGCAGGCCGGCGTCATCTGAACCCGCCTCCGCAGCGGCAAACGCACAACAACAAGAAAGGTGAACCGATGGAACGCTTGTACGAATACATAGTGGTAGGCGCCGGCTCGGCCGGTTGCGCCGTGGCCGGGCGGTTGGCCGAGGCCGGCTGCAGCGTGGCGCTGCTGGAAACCGGTGGCCATGACCATCATGGCAAGGTCACGGTGCCGGTGGGCCTGGTGCTGACCATCCCGCGCAAGGGCGACTACAACTACGCCTACGAAAGCACCGCGCAACCCAGCCTGGCCGGGCGTGCCAGCTACCTGCCGCGCGGTCGCGGGCTGGGCGGCAGCTCCTCGATCAACGGCATGCTGTACCTGCGCGGCACGCCGTCGGACTACGATGGCTGGGCTGCTCGTGGCTGCGAAGGCTGGGGCTGGCAGGACGTGCTGCCGTACTTCAAGCGCGCCGAGAACAACGAGCGCGTTGCCGGCAAGGACGATGCGCTGCACGGCGGCAGCGGCCCGCTGCATGTCACCGACCCGCGCTCGCCGTGCTCCTGGGCGCGCCACTTCATCGAGGCGTCGGCCAGCGCCGGGCACGCCTACAACCACGATTTCAACGGGCCGCAGCAGGAAGGCGTCGGCTACTTCCAGGTCACCCAGCTCAACGGCGAGCGCTGGAACGCCGCGCGTGCCTACCTGCACCGTGGCAATGCTGGCGATCCGACGCACAACGGCGGCCGTTCGAACCTGCAGGTGCTCACCGGCACCCGCGCCCTGCGCATCCTGTTCCAGGGCAAGCGCGCCACCGGCGTGCTGGTGGAGCGCGACGGCCAGGAAGTGACGCTGCAGGCCTCGCGGGAAGTGATCGTCTGCGCCGGCAGCCTGGTCTCGCCGCAACTGCTGATGGTCTCCGGCATCGGCCCGGCCGCACACCTGCGGCAGCTGGGCATCGCGCCGCTGCACGACGCGCCCGAGGTGGGGCAGAACCTGCAGGAGCACCCGGACCTGATCCTGCACAAGCGCATCTTCAGCACCGACCTGTTCGGCGTGACCGTGCGCGGGGCGCTCAGCTACCTGTGGCAGTGGCGCAAGTACAAGCGCGAGCGCGGTGGCCTGTTCACCCGTACCTTCACCGAGGCCGGGGCCTTCCTCAAGACCGACCCGGCGCTGGCCGATCCGGATATCCAGCTGCACTTCGTGATGTCCTCGGGCGACAACCACGGGCGCACCTTCCACTACGGCAGTGGCTATTCGATCCACGTCTGCGTGCTGCGTCCGCACAGCCGCGGGCAGATACGCCTGCACAGCGCCGACATGCGCGACGATCCGCTGATCGAGCTGAACCTGCTGCAGGACGAGCGCGACATGGCGACCATGCTCAAGGGCGTGAAGCTGGTGCATCAGATCCTCGAACAGCCAGTGCTCAAGCGCTTCGGCGGCCGTCCGCTGTTCCATGGCCACCTGAAGTTCGACGGCAGTGATGACGATGCGGTGAAGCAGATGATCCGCGAGCACTGCGACAACGTTTACCACCCGGTCGGCAGCTGCCGGATGGGCGGCGACGAGCAGTCGGTGGTCGACCCGCAGCTGCGCGTTCGCGGTGTCCAGGGCCTGCGCGTGGCCGACGCATCGGTGATTCCGCTGCAGGTGGGCGGCAACACCAACGCGCCAACCATCATGATCGGCGAGAAGTGCGCCGACCTGCTGCTGGCCGAGCGCAACGACGCCCAACCGGGCCGCGCGGCCTCGCTGGGCGAGCTGCAGATCAGCTGATACGAAGGTTGTACGGGGGAGGGCCGGGCGGCTTCGGGCGCCTGGCCCTTTTTTATTGCGCCAAAGGGTAACGCGTGCGGCTCCCTGTAGGAGCGGGCCATGCCCGCGATCGCGCGCACGGCGCGCTCCTGCACCCAGCGCCATGCCACCCGGACAGCGCGGAACGTTCTAGTCCATTCGAACCACCCGCCAATCCCCCGCAGCTTCATCCCTTCGACCGACGCCGCGCCCCACGGGGCTCCCTAGTATCGGACTCACAAGAACAACATCGATTGGAGACCTGCCATGTACCTGACCCAAGGCCTGCAACGCATGCTGCAGCAGGACCCGGACCACGTCGCGACCATCTTCCGCGGCCGCACGCGGACCTTCCGCGAGCAGGGCGAGCGCGTCTCGCGCCTGGCCGCGGCCCTGCAATCGCTGGGCATGCGCAACGGCGACCGGGTCGGCATGCTGGCCCTGAACTCGGACCGCTACCTGGAATACATGCTGGCCACCTGGTGGGGCGGCGGCGTGCTCAATCCGGTGAACATCCGCTGGAGCGTGCCGGAGATCGTCTATTCGCTGGACGACTGCCAGACCGAAATCCTGCTGATCGACGACCACTTCCTGCACCTGGCCGAAGGTATCCGTGCCGGTGCCAGGAGCGCGCCCGTGCTGATCCATGTCGGTGACGGCGCAGCGCCCGAGGGCATGCAGTCCTTCGAAGACCTGATCGCCAGCCACGCGCCCATCGAAGACGCCCTGCGCGGCGGCAATGACCTCGCCTCGATCATGTACACCGGCGGCACCACCGGCCTGCCCAAGGGCGTGATGCAGTCGCACCTGAACCTCTGGTCTTCCGCCGTGGCGCGCATGGCCGAGTTTCCCGCCGAGGACGACTCGCGCACCCTGCACGCCGCGCCGATGTTCCACACCGCCGCCATGGCGCGCTGCCTGAGCCAGGTGATCGGTGGCTACGTCAACGTCTTCATCCCGATGTTCGACCCGCTGGAAGTGCTGCAGACCATCGAGCGCGAGCGCATCAACGAGATGCTGCTGGTGCCGACCATGCTGCAGGCAGTGATCAACCACCCGGACTTCGAGCGTCACGACCTGTCCTGCCTCAAGCGCATGGCCTACGGCGCCTCGCCGATCTCCCTGCCGGTGCTGGAGCAGGCGCTGGCCAAGTTTCCCGGCATCGCCTTCATGCAGGCCTACGGCATGACCGAAACCTCGCCGGTGATCTCGGTGAGCCCGGACTGGACCCACCAGGCCGAGGGCATCGCCAGCGGTCTGGTGCGCAGTGCCGGGCGGGGCGGCTTCGGCGGCCTGGTGAAGATCGTCGACGAGGAAGGCAATGAGGTCCCGCGCGGCGTGGTGGGCGAGATCATCGTCTGCGGCCCGAACGTGATGCTCGGCTACTGGAATC
>CBIGPF010000028.1:0-45127 GCA_966191535.1 uncultured Pseudomonas sp.
CGACCAGGTCCGCCTTCAGCACGACCTCGCACCAGCGCCGCAGCTCGCCACCGATGGCACTCGCCGCATCGCCCTGGCGCTCGAAGGCCCACCACAACTGCGCACCCTGCCACTGGCTGGCCATCAGTCGGCCAAGCACCGGCTGACGTTGCGGATCGTCGCTCAGCCGCCGGCCCAGCGCGGCCGCCAGCGCAGCGCCCCAGCACGCGCCGCGCTCACGCAACAAGGGGTCGCGCATGTCCTCGCGGAGAATCAGCAGTCCTTCGGCGTAATCCGTCTCGCCCTCGCCCACCGGGAACATTGCCACCAGCATCCGCACGGCACCCTCCGGGCTCAGCTCGGCGCTCTCGTCGAGCCGTGCGGTCTGCTCGTCCAGCTGGTCCCAGGCGCGCAGCAGTACGGCGCGCAGGAACTCAGCCTTGGTCGCGTAGCGTTGCACCAGCGTCGCGGCGGACAGCCCGACCTCGCGCCCCACGGCGGCGAAGGTCACCGCCTCCGGCCCTTCGCGCAACATCAATGCCATCGCGGCATCGAGTATCGCCTCGTCACTCACCGTCTTGGTTCGAGCCATGCCACCCTCTTTTATAAATGAACATTCATTTATATATTGACGCGAAGCTTATCCAGGGAGACTCAACATGGCCAGGATTCTCGGCTACATCGCCACCAGCCTCGACGGTTTCATTGCCACCCCGGAACACGGACTGGACTGGCTGTTCAAGCATGACCAGCTGCAGTTGGGCGAACACGACTACAGCCTGTTCCTCCAGCGAACCCGCACGGTAGTCATGGGCCGCGCAACCTACGACTTCCTCGCAGCCGACCCCGGCCCCTGGCCGTACGGCGAGCAGCGCGTACTGGTGGTGACCTCCCACCCCATCGACGATCCGAAAGGCCCGCTGGAGACCCGCGGCGATGTGGATGCGCTGATCACGGAGCTGCGCACCCTGGAGGATGGCGATGTGTGGATGCTCGGCGGCGGTCAGCTGCAGATGGCCTTCATGGAACGCGGGGCGCTGGATGAGCTGGAAATCTATGTGATGCCGGAAATCATCGGTGGCGGCTATCCGTTGTTCCCGCCCAGCGGTTTGCGGGCGTCACCGACGCTGTTGTCGGCCAAGGTCATCGAGCCGGGGTGTGTGCGGATGCATTATCGGTTTGGCTGAGGGATAACCCTGCAGGAGCGGGCCATGCCCGCGAGTACGCCCATGGGACGCTCCTGCAGGGAGCGGTACGGCAACTAGATCTTCACATTCCCCCGTGGCCCGGCCACCGCCCAGATGATCAGACCCAGCACCGGCAGGATGACGATCACCAGGATCCAGATGATCTTCAGTGACATCTCGGCGTTGCTTTTCACCACGTTGATGATTGCCCAGATATCCAGGGCAAAGATGATCAGGCTGATCAGGCCACTCAAGGTCGAGCCCATATGGAAGATCCCTCTATGAGAATGTCGGCCTGATCAGCATAGCCGCCCGCACCGCAACGGCACGGGCGTGCATTCAAGACGCGAGCTCAGACCCTCGCCGGGTCGATCACTGCAAAGCTCGCGACCGTGTCGTGGCCTTCCAGCACGCCGCCCTCGCGGGCCAGGCCGATGGTCTGCAGGCCGGCCTGCTGTGCAGCATCCAGCTCCTGCACCACGTCGGACAGGAAGAGGATTTCCTCGCCCGGCAGGCCGATGGCGGCGGCGATGCGCTGGTAGGACGTCGCCTCGCGCTTGGGCCCGCTGGTGGTATCGAAGTAGCCGGAGAACAGCGGCGACAGGTCGCCCGCCTCGGAGCAGCCGAAGATCAGCTTCTGCGCCTGGATCGAGCCGGAGGAATAGACGTACAGCCTGTAGCCCTCGGCATGCCAGTGGCGCAGCGCGTCGACGGCGTCCGGATAAACGTGGCCCTTGAGCTGGCCGGCACGGTAGCCCTGTTCCCAGACCATGCCCTGCAAGGCTTTGAGCGGCGTGGCCTTGCGATCTTCGGCGATCCAGCCAAGAAGGATGTCGATGCAACGCTCGGTGTCGGCACTCATCTCGCCGCTGTCGGCGCGAACGGCAGCCAGCTGCTCGGCCACGGCGGGCTCGCCGGCGTGCTCACGCACGTAGTCCGGCAGGTGCGCGGCGGCATAGGGGAAGAGTACGTCGAAGACGAAGCTGACCGCGCTGGTGGTGCCTTCGATGTCGGTGAGTATGGCTTTGATGGGCATGGGAACTCCAAAAGCCCGCCGCTGCGACAAGCGGACGGTATGTCCATGTAGGAGCAGGCTTGCGCACGAACGGATGCCGCAGCAGGGTTCGTTCGCGAGCAAGGACTAGGCGTCCCCCTCGGTCCTACGAAAAGCAAAGAAGGCCCGGCAACGCCAGGCGGGGGAATCAGTCTTCCAGCAACGGAAAGCGCTTGGCGATCTCGTCGCCGGTGAACTTCGCGACCCAGCCTTCGGCGTTGTTGAACAAGCGGATGGCGACGAAATGCGGGCGCTCACCCATGTCGAACCAGTGGCGGGTGCCAGCAGGTACCGAGATCAGGTCGTTCTTCTCGCACTGCACGGCGTAGACATGATCCTCGATGTGCAGGGTGAACAGCCCGCGGCCGGCAACGAAGAAGCGCACTTCGTCCTCGCCGTGGCGGTGCTCGTCGAGGAACTTGGCGCGCAACTCGTCCTTCTGCGGGTGGTCGGCAGTCAGGCTGACCACGTCGACAGTGACATAGCCCTCCTCTTCCTGCAGGCGGCGAATCTCGTGCTGGTAGGCGGCGATCACCGCTTCCTGGCTGGCGCCCGGCACGATGGGGGCGTTGGCCGCCCAGCGCTGGAAGCGCACGCCCAGCTCACCCAGGGTGGAAGCGATGTCCTCGGCGTGGGTCAGCAGCTTCAGCGGCTGCTCGGGATTGGATTCGTGGTAGACGGTCAGGCTGCTCATGGTCGTTATCCTTCTGGGCTATTTCCGCAAAAGCGGGCCGGATTCGCTCAGCGCGTGCCGCCGCGAAGGCTCAGTACTTTCAGTTCGCATTCGAAGAGGAATTCGAAAGCTTCGATCTGGCGCAGGGCATCGGCCATGCGTGGGCCCCAAGTGTACAGGCCGTGGCCGCGGATCAGGTAACCGGGGCAGTCCGGATGCGCATCGAGCCAAGGCTGCACCTTGGCCGCCAGGCGGCCGATGTCCTGGTCGTTGTCGAAGATCGGCACGGTGACGCGGCCTTCGTGGGTGGTGACGCCGCTGAAGGCCTTCTGCAACTCGTAGTCTTCCAGCTCCAGGCGGTCGCCGGCGGTCAGGCGCGAGAGCACGGTGGCATTGACCGAGTGGGTGTGCAGCACGGCGCCGATCTCCGCGCGCCAGGCGTACAGCTGGGTGTGCAGCAGGGTTTCAGCCGAAGGCTTCTTGCCCGGCTCCAGGCTGTTGCGGGCCAGGTCGGTTTCCAGCACGTCGTCCTCGCCGAGCTGGCCCTTGTGCTTGCCCGAGACGGTGAGCAGCGCGCGATCGGCCGCCAGGCGCGCCGAGTAGTTGCTGCTGGTGGCCGGCGACCAGCCGCGGCCATAGAGGAAACGACCAGCCTCGATGATCTGCTGGGTCAGTTGTTCACGGATGTCGTTCATGCGGGTCCTCGTTCAGACGGGTCCAGATGATGAAGGCGGCGGCCAGCGCAGCGACGCTGGCAATGGTGAAGGTCCAGGCCGGGCCAAGGCTACCCCAGCTGTAGCCGGAGTAAAGCGCGCCGAGCGCCCCGCCAGTGCCGGCAAGTGCGGCGTAGAGCGCCTGGCCCTGCCCCTGCTGGCGCGCCTGGAAGCTGCGCTGGACGAAATGAATCGCGGCGGCGTGGAAGCTGCCGAAGGTCGCCGCATGCAGCAACTGGGCGAACAACAGTACCGGCAGATGTCCGGCCAGGGTGCCCAGCAACAGCCAGCGCAGGGCCGCCAGCAGGAAGCTGGCGACCAGCACCTGGCGTAGGGAAAAACGCTTGAGCAGGCGCGGCATCACCAGAAACAGCACTACCTCGGCTACCACGCCCAGCGCCCAGAGCTGGCCGATCAGCCCGCGGGCGTAGCCGAGTGCTTCCAGGTGCAAGGTCAGGAAGGTGTAGTACGGGCCATGGGACAGCTGCATCAGGCAGACGCACAGGTAGAAGGCGAGCACGCCGGGCCTGAGCAGTTGCGCGAGGAAACCACCGGCGCCGGCTTCGTCCTGCCGCGCCAGCGGCTGGGCATTCGGCACCCACCAACTGGCGCCGACGATGCCGAGCATGATCGTCAGCAGTGCCAGCGGATAGGCATCCAGGCTGGCGAACTCGAACAGCCAGCCCAGGCCGACCACGGTGCAGATGAAGCCGATCGAGCCCCACAGGCGAATGCGGCTGTAGCTCTCGGTGCGCTCGCGCAGGTGCGCCAGGGTGATCACCTCGAACTGCGGCAGCACGGCGTGCCAGAAGAACGCGTGTCCGGCCATGATCAGCGCCAGCCACGCATAGCTGTGGCCGAGGAAGATGCCGGCGAAGCACAGCGCCGTGCACACCGCGCCGAAGCGCACGATGGCCAGCCGCTGGCCGCTGCGGTCGCCCAGCCAGCCCCACAGATTCGGCGCCACGCAGCGCATCAGCATGGGGATGGCAACCAGCTCGCCGATCCGCGCGCTGGAAAAACCCAGGTGATGGAAATACAGCGCGAGGAACGGCGCCGTCCCGCCCAGCAGGCAGAAATAGAAGAAGTAGAAACTGGACAGCCGCCAGTAGGGAACCTGCGTCATCGGTGGCGCGACGAACCGTCCGCGAACCGGGCGGCTCGCGGACGACTCACGTCGGTCACAGCTGGCCGAGCACCGGGGTGCCGACCTTCACATCGGCATTCTGCGCGCGATGACGCAGCAGGTGGTCGAGCAGCACGATGGCCATCATCGCCTCGGCGATGGGGGTGGCACGGATGCCCACGCACGGATCGTGGCGCCCCTTGGTGATCACGTCCACCGGGTTGCCATCGACATCGATGGAGCGGCCGGGGGTGGTGATGCTGGAGGTCGGCTTGAGCGCCAGGTGGGCGACGATCGGCTGGCCGGAGGAAATGCCGCCAAGGATGCCGCCAGCGTTGTTCGACAGGAAGCCTTCCGGAGTCAGCTCGTCACGGTGCTCGGTGCCGCGCTGGGCGACACTGGCGAAACCGGCGCCGATTTCCACGCCCTTCACCGCGTTGATGCTCATCAGCGCATGGGCCAGTTCCGCGTCCAGGCGATCGAAGATCGGCTCGCCCAGGCCCGGCGGCACGCCTTCGGCGACCACGGTGATCTTCGCGCCGACCGAGTCCTGGTCACGGCGCAGCTGGTCCATGTAGGCCTCCAGCTCCGGCACCTTGTCCGGGTCGGGGCTGAAGAAGGCGTTGTCTTCGACGCTGTCCCAGGTCTTGAAGGGGATTTCGATCGGGCCGAGCTGGCTCATGTAGCCGCGCACGCTGATGCCCATGCCTGCCAGGACCTTCTTGGCGATGGCGCCGGCGGCCACGCGCATGGCGGTCTCGCGCGCCGAGGAGCGGCCGCCGCCACGGTAGTCGCGGACACCGTACTTGTGGTGGTAGGTGTAATCGGCGTGGGCCGGGCGGAACAGGTCCTTGATCGCCGAGTAGTCCTTGGACTTCTGGTCGGTATTGCGGATCAGCAGGCCGATTGGGGTGCCGGTGGTCTTGCCCTCGAACACGCCGGAGAGAATTTCCACCTCGTCGGCTTCCTGGCGCTGGGTGGTGTGGCGGCTGGTGCCGGGCTTGCGGCGGTCCAGGTCGCGCTGAAGGTCTTCCAGGGAAATCTCAAGGCCGGGCGGGCAGCCGTCGACGATGGCGACCAGCGCCGGGCCGTGGCTTTCGCCAGCGGTGGTGACGGTGAACAGCTTGCCGTAGGTGTTGCCGGACATGCGAGGCTCCGCGAAAAGACTGGTATCGAAAAGGCCGAGCAGTATACCTGCGTCAATCCGCCCTGCGAACCTTCGCGGCCCGCGAGGATCAAAGCGCCATCAGCCCCATCGTGAAGTCATCGATGCGCCGTCTCGCCCTGTTCTGCCTCCTGTTCATTTCTTCCCTCGCCCAGGCCGCCCCCACCAGCATCCTGCAGCGGCCCTATGACCTCGACACCGGCCACGGCGTGCTGCGCGGCACGATGCTGCTGCCACAGACTCCGCCCTCCCAACCGCAGAACCCACCACCGGTAGCCCTGCTGATCGCCGGCTCCGGACCCACTGACCGCGACGGCAACAACCCTGAGGGCGGGCAGAACGCCTACCTGCGCAAACTGGCCGAAACGCTGGCGGAGAATGGCATCGCCAGCGTGCGCTACGACAAGCGCGGCGTCGCACGCAGCCTGCCCGCCGCGCCACGCGAGGAAGCACTCAGCGTCGAGGCCTATGTCAGCGACGTGGTGGCCTGGAGCGACAAGCTGGCCCACGACCCGCGCTTCGGCCGGCAGATTCTCGTCGGCCACAGCGAAGGCGCGCTGATCGCCAGCCTCGCCGCACCGAAAACCCATGCCGAGGCACTGGTGTCGCTGGCCGGCAGCGCCCGCCCGATCGGCGACGTGCTGCACGAGCAGTTGCAGGGCCGCCTGCCACCGCCCCTGCTAGCCCAGGCCGACCAGTTGATCGATGGCCTGCAGGCCGGGACATTGCAGCCAAACGTGCCCGAGCCACTGAATGTCCTGTTCCGCCCCAGCGTGCAGCCCTACCTGATCTCGCTGTTCCGCCAGGACCCGGCCCGCGCCTTCGCCCAGCTGAAGCTCCCGACCCAGATCCTGCAGGGCACCAACGATATCCAGGTCGGCGTGGAGGATGCGCAGGCGCTCAAGCGCGCCAAACCCGACAGCGACTTCCACCTGATCTCGGGGATGAACCACATCCTGCGCATCGTTCCGACCAGCGGTCCGCAACAGCTGGCCTCCTATAACAACCCCAATCTGCCGCTGGCGCGCGAGCTGGTGGAGCGCATCACGACGTTCATCCGGCAGGTACAGACGCTGCCCGGCGGTACGCTTGCCGAAAATGGCGACGCATCTGGAGCGAACGTCTCAAGAAATCCGCCGGTGCGTCGATAAACCACGGGAGAGCCCTGGCCACGCCCGCCAGGCCCCGAGGTAGATCCCCATGACCGAAGCCGAACAGACCGCCGTCGCCGCCGACGAGGCCGCCGCCCGCCCGCACCCGTGGGCAGAGCTTGCGCCGGAACACTATCGCCTGCTGCGCCTGGCGCCGCAGCCCACCGATCGCACCACCGGCGCACGGCCGCTGCGTTTCGTGCAGCTCGGACGGGTGGAGCGCCACAACGGCGAGCAGAGCCTGCTGCGCCTGACCGTTCAGGTGCCTGGCATGGTGCTGCGCAAGGAAGTGAACCTGCTGGAGGTCTGGGCGGACCACCGCAGCAAGGAAGTACGCTTCGGCGCTGACTCAGGCTTCGCTACCGAACCGCTGAACCGCGGCCTGGGGCGTTTCCTGCTGGCCCAGGGGGTGGCCTGGGCAAAAAAGAAGTGGTCCCACTACCGCGTCGAGGGTGGTGCGCTGGCGATGAAGGACACGCCCAACGAAGAGGCCCGGCAACGCCGCGACCACTTCCTGCGCGCCCAGGGATTCGACGTGATCTACGAGGATTCGCGGCTGCTGAAGGCGCGCTACAGCGTTGGCCGTGTCAGCGAGCTGTACGACGACTGGCACAAGGACAAGGTGCAGATCGTCCCCCTGCTGGAGGCCGGCTCCATGCTGGAGCAGGCAGACCAGAACCTTGCCACCCAATCCAACGAGATCCGCCGGCTGGAGCAGCGCATCGAGACCTTCCGCCGCGACGACACAAGCCTGCGTTTCACCATCGCCTGCCTGACGGTATTCGCCGTGTTCCAGGCCGGTCTGCTGATCTGGATCGCCACGCACTGAGGCGTGGCGCTTCCCTGCAGGAACGCCCCATGGGCACGATCGCGGGCATAGCCCGCTCCTACAGGTTTATTCAGGCTTTGATCCGCGCCTTGAACAGTGCCTGATGCTCGCGGCATTGCTGCGCCGAGAGCAGGAACACGCCGTGGCCGCCGTATTCGAAGTCGAGCCAGGTGAAGTCCACTTCCGGATAGAGCGCCGCCACGTGCACCTGGCTGTTGCCCACTTCCACCACCAGCGTGCCGCGCTCGGTCAGGTGGTCCGCGGCTTCGGCCAGCATGCGCCGCACCAGGTCCAGGCCGTCGTTGCCGCAGGCCAGGCCCAGTTCCGGCTCGTGGTGGTACTCGGCAGGCATGTCGGCGAAGTCTTCGGCGTCGACATAGGGCGGGTTCGACACGATCAGGTCGAAACGCTGGCCCGGCAGGCCCTCGAAGCCATCGCCCTGCACCGTGTAGACGCGCTCGCCCAGCTCATGGCGCTCGATGTTGATGTTCGCCACTTCCAGGGCGTCGAACGACAGGTCGCCCAGCACCACCTCGGAATCCGGGAAGGCGCTGGCGCAGGCGATGCCGATGCAGCCGGAGCCGGTGCACAGGTCGAGGATTCGCGCAGGGTCGGCTGCCAGCCAGGGTTCGAAGCGGCGCTCGATCAGTTCGGCGATAGGCGAACGCGGCACCAGCACGCGCTCGTCCACCACAAAGGGCATGCCGCAGAACCAGGCTTCGCCCAGCAGGTAGGCGGTGGGCACGCGCTCCTCGATGCGTCGGCGCAGCAGGTGCATCAGGTACTCGCGCTCCTCGTCCTCGAGGCGGCAGTCCAGGTAGGCGTCAGCCATCTCCCAGGGCAGGTGCAGGGCGCCCAGCACCAGTTGGCGGGCTTCATCCCAGGCATTGTCGGTACCGTGGCCAAAGAACAGTTCCTCGGCGTGGAAGCGGCTGACGGCCCAGCGGATGTGGTCACGCAGGGTCAGCAAACGGGATTCGGTCACGGCTGTGGTCCTCGCAGCTCGCAAAAAGGGGCGCATTCTAGCGGAACGCGGAAGCTCTGGGGCGCCTCCGGGCAGTTCCGGCGAAGAATGCCAATACCACTTTGGCGCGAGTTCGCAAAGATTCACAGCGGACGCGTTACGGCCCACAATGAGTGAACATGCATTTACAGGAGTCCAGACATGTCCCATCCGCTCAGCATGCTGCAGATCAGTGGGCGCGGATATCCGCCGGCCACCCTGCGCCAGAGCACTCTGTTGATCATCGATGCCCAGGAGGAGTACCGCAGCGGCGTGCTGGCGCTGCCTGACCTGGACGCCGCGGTGGCGCAGATTCGCCTGCTGCTGGAGACGGCCCGGGCCATGGGCACTCCCGTCGTCCACGTGCACCACCTGGGTGTGGTGGGCGGCCTGCTCGACCCGCAGGGCCCGCGTGGCCGCTTCCTGCCGGAGCTGGCGCCGCTGCCGGGCGAGGTGGTGGTGGACAAGCGCCTGCCCAACGCCTTCGCCGGCACCGACCTGCATGACCGCCTGCAGGCCAGCGGTCGCCTGGACCTGATCGTCTGCGGGTTCATGACCCACTCCAGCATCAGCACCACCGTCCGCGCCGCCAAGGACTATGGCTACCGCTGCACCCTGGTGGACGCCGCGTGCGCCACCCGCGACATCCCCACTCCGGAAGGTGGCGTGCTCGCCGCCCGCGACCTGCACCGCGCCGAGATCGCCGCCCTGGGCGACAACTTCGCTGCCGTGGTCGCCCAGGCCCAGGCGCTGGTCTGAGGCCATTCGTCCCGACGGGCGGCAATGACAGACGCCCGGGGTTAGGCTCAGCTTAGGCGCTAAAGCCCGCGAACCCGCTGGACCAGCGGGTTCGCCGCGTTTCCCGACCCTGGGGTTGGAACCCCACCCATCCCCACCGGTCATAGCCTCGTTCAATAGATGAGGAAGTCGGGATGAAGATGACCGATAAATTCGATCCACCCAGCCTGCGCCCGAAACGTCCGGGCCGCTGGCGCTGGCGCTTCGCCGCCGCGATCGCCGCGGTAATCGCCACCTTCGGCATCCTGTCCAGCATGGCCGGCATTGCCGCCCTGCTCCGCCGCCAGCCCGCCGTGGGCGTGCTGCACATCGAACCGGGCGCCGGCGCCGTGCTGCTGGTGATCGGTCTGCTCTGCCTCTGGCTGGGCGTCACCTTCTGGCGTGCCGCCCGCCGCCGCGCCCGTGGCCGCGATGGCCTGAGCCTGTCGCCCAGGCTGATGAAACGCCGCAACTGACCCCGTCGGGCCGGCCTGGCGATTTCCGCAGGCACGGCGCGATCCGCTACACTGCGCGGCTCTTCGAGGAGGTGCGCATGCAAGACGACGATTTTTCCCAGTTCGCCCGCGAGATGCGCGGCGTCAAGCGCATCACCGTGGACCAGGCCGACACCGGCAAACCCAAGGCCGACCGCAAGCAGCTCAAGGAGCTGCGGCAGAACGCGACCGTGCGCACCGAGAACATCCGGGTGGACGGCCTGTCCGACCAGTTCGTCATCGACGTCGGGCCCGAGGACGAACTCTACTGGGCCCGCGACGGCGTCCAGGAGGGCCAGATTCGCAAGCTCAAGGCCGGCCAGATCGCCTTCGAAGGCAGCCTCGACCTGCACGGCATGAAGATCGAAACCGCCCGCGAAACCCTCTGGGACTTCATCGCCGAAGCCACCCGCTTCGAAATCCGCTGCGTCCGCGTCACCCACGGCAAGGCCGCGCGCATCGATGGCCGCAGCCCGATGGTGAAGAGCCACGTGAACACCTGGCTGCGCCAGCACCCGCAGGTGCTCGGCTTCGCTTCCTGCCTGCCGCGCCACGGCGGCACCGGCGCCATCTACGTGATGCTGCGCCGCACCATGCTCGAAGGCCGCGACGAGTAAATCCGGCGCGGCAACCCAGGCGCGGCACCTCGCGACAAACCAGCAGCCATAAAGCGCCAACCGGCGCGCGGGCCTTGCCAGCCAAGGCTGAGCGCCCTACCCTGCGCCACGGTTTTTATTTTTGTCATTGCCACAGGTAGATCATGTCCCTGGAACAAAACTACTCCGCGATCCTCAGCCAGCTTGGTGAGGACGTCACCCGCGAAGGTCTGGTCGACACGCCCAAGCGTGCCGCCAAAGCCATGCAGTACCTTTGCCGCGGCTACCAGCAGACGCTGGAGGAGATCGTCAACGGCGCCCTGTTCAGCTCCGACAACAGCGAAATGGTGCTGGTCAAGGACATCGAACTCTACTCGCTGTGCGAGCATCACCTGCTGCCCTTCATCGGCAAGGCCCACGTCGCCTACATCCCCAACGGCAAGGTGCTGGGCCTGTCCAAGGTCGCGCGCATCGTCGACATGTACGCCCGCCGCCTGCAGATCCAGGAAAACATGTCGCGGCAGATCGCCGAGGCCGTGCAGCAGGTCACCGGCGCGCTGGGCGTGGCCGTGGTGATCGAAGCCAAGCACATGTGCATGATGATGCGCGGCGTGGAGAAGCAGAACTCCTCCATGGTCACCTCGGTGATGCTCGGCGAGTTCCGCGAGAACGCCGCTACCCGCAGCGAGTTCCTCAGCCTGATCCGCTGATCGCGAGCCGTCGCCATGAAAAACCGGCCCTCGGGCCGGTTTTTTTGCGTCTGGAATCGCGGGTCAGCGGGTGTAGTAACCCACCGCGACCAGGTAATGCCCGGCCTTGCGCAGGAAGGCGTGCTTGTTCTCCACCTTGCTGGTCACCGGGTTGCGCCACTGGTACTCGAACTCGGCGTCGCCCTTGGACTTGGCCAGTTCCAGCATGGCGTGACCGATCGGGTTGCCGCCCGGGTCCTTCAGTGATTCGAAATCGGTGCCGACCATGCGCGTGTTGAAGCCGTGGGCAACGAACTTCGAGGTGTCCAGGTCGACCACGAAGACGTAGAGGTCATCCTCGATGAAGGCCTTGTCCCGCGCAGTGATCTTCTTGAAGGTGCCTTCCGGATCGGCTTCGACAGCTTTCACCGCCTTGTCCAGCATGGCCGCCGCCTGCTGCGCCGAGGCACGCGGGATGTAGTAGCCCACCGCGAGGAAGCGCTCGCCGACGCGCTGGTAGTAAACGTGCTTGCGCTCGACCTTGCCGTCCGCCCAGTTCTTCCAGCGGTAGTCGGCCTGCTGCACCTTGCCGGTTTCCGGCGACTTAAGCGCCTTGGCGAACTGCTGCTGGAGCGAGGGATCGAGGGTGGAGGAAACGTCGCGGTCGATCAGCACCACCGACGGCCCGCCGCTGGCGAGCATGGTGCCCTTGCTGTCCACCACGAAGACGTAGAGATCGCCGTCGACGAACTCTCCCTGGCGGCTGAACGCCGCGAACGCCTTGTCGCCCTCCGCCTTGTAGGCCGCCACCGCCTTGGACAGCAGCGCCTTGGCACGCTGGTCGTCAGCACCGGACGTGGCGCTGGACTGCGCGGCGAACAATGGGAAGGACGAAAGGAACGACAGCAACAGCAGTGACTTCAACAGCGTCTTCATGCGCGAATACCCCCGTGGCATTGCTTGTAGTTGTGCACAGAGCATAGCCAGCCAGGGGCAATTCGCGTCGGCATTCACTGCCGAAACAGCAGGCGATTCAGCCGAAGAATCGCTTCATCGAGCGCGACAGCCAGCCACCGTGGCTCTGGTCCCGGGTCAGCTCGTGCATCGTCGCCTTCACCGCCTCCACGTAGTTGGCGTCGTCGTTGCGGATGTGGTTGAACAGCCAGCGGCCGAGCAGGCCCTTGAGCTCCTCGGCGACGTCCTCGCCGGCCTCGAAGCGCAGGCGGTAGTCGGAGACGCGCTTGATGAAGAGTTCGTGGACCTTCTTGTGCGCGCGGGTGAACTGGTAGCCGGAGTCCTCCAGCAGGGTCTCCTCGAAGGCAAAGTGCGAGATGGTGTAGTCGACCAGTTCCTCGATCACGCCGCCGAGCATGGCTCGATCGTGATGGGCCTGGGCCTCGTGCAGCTGGTTGATCATTTCGACGATGCGCTTGTGCTGTGCGTCGATCACTCCGATCCCGGTATCGAGATCCGCCTGCCAGACCAGATAGGCCATCTTTCCCCTCCCCACGCCGGGCGACGACACTGCCTGCCGCTCGCGCCCGGCCACATCGGTACATCCCGCATGGCAGCGCGTCCAGATTAGGGAGAGCGACAAATCGACGCCATGATGCCGGTCAACCCCAAAGCTCCGGAATACGCGGTTTAGAGCGGTTTTTTCGGATTTATCTGATGGCAATTTGCCGGTTTTCTATCTCGAACCTCAGAACTGTCCGTACGACGCCTGAACATCCCTGCAAGAGCGCCCCAATGCCCTTCGAAAAAGCGCCCCTTCCTACAGGGAAATACCCGCGCACAACGAAAAACGCCGCTTCGAAGGAAGCGGCGCTTTCAGTGACCAGGCGTGGTGATCAGTCCTGCATCCCGACATGCTTCGGGTGATCCGCCACCCGCGCCAGCCAGGCGTTGATCGCCGGGAAGTTCGACAGGTCGAAGCCGCCCTGGTGCGCCACATGGGTGTAGGCGTACAGGGTGATATCAGCGATGGAGTAGCGGTCCCCCACCAGATACGGCGTCTGCTCCAACTGCTTTTCCATCACCTTCAGCGCCTTGTAACCACCCTTGTGGCAGCGCGCGTACTCCTCGCGGCGCTCCTCCGGCAGACCGAGGTAGAACTCGATGAAACGCGCTACCGCCACGTAGGGCTCATGGCTGTACTGCTCGAAGAACTGCCACTGCAGCACCTGGGTGCGCAGGCGCGGCTCGCTGGGCAGCAGGTCGCTGCCATCGGCGAGGAAGTTGAGGATGGCGTTGGATTCCCACAGGCAGGTGCCGTCGTCGAGTTGCAGCACCGGCACCTTGCCGTTGGGGTTCATCGCCAGGAACTCGGCGGTCTGCGTCTCGCCCTTGAGGATATTGATCTCGCGCCACTGGTAAGGCAGGCCGAGCAGGTGCAGGGCCAGCTTGACCTTGTAACAGTTGCCGGACAGTTGATCGCCGTAAACGGTGTACATGCTCATCTCCTCACTGGGCCTGGGCGTCACGGATGACCGCTGCCAGGCGACGAAGCCCCTCGCCGGCACGCTCCGGCGCCACGTGGCTGAAGTTAAGCCGCAAATAGCCGGGATTGGCATCCGGTTCGGTGAAGAACGGCTCGCCGGGCATGAACGCGACGTTCTGTGCCAACGCCGCGTCCAGTAGCGTACGGGTATCCAGCGGCTGCCTTAGCTTGAGCCAGAAGAACAGCCCGCCCTGCGGTACGTTCCATTCGGCCAGCTCGGCGAAATGCTCTTCCAGCTGGGCCTGCATGGCATCGCGGCGAATGCGGTAGAAATCACGCAGCTCGGCCAGATGCCCACGGTAAGCCTCGGTGCCGAACCACTGCAATGCCTGCCACTGGCCGACACGGTTGGTGTGCAGGTCGGCGGACTGTTTCAGCCGCAGCAGGTGCGGGAACAGGTCCGGCGTGGCGATCAGGAAGCCCACGCGCAGCCCCGGCAGCAGTGTCTTGGACACGGTGCCGGTGTAAATCCAGCTGGACGTTTTCAGGCGGCTGACCAGCGGGGTCGCGGCGCCCTCGTCGAACACCAGTTCGCGGTAGGGCTCGTCCTCGATCAGGGTCACGCCGAACTCATCGAGCACGGCAGCCACCTCATCGCGGCGCTGTTCGCTGTAGCGCACGCCGGACGGATTCTGGAAGGTCGGGATCAGGTAGGCGAAGGCCGGCTTGCTGGTCTCCAGCCGCTGGCGCAGCGCGGCGACGTCCGGACCTTCGGCGCCCAGCGGCACGGTCAGGCAGTTCGCCCCGAACAGCTGGAAGGCTTGCAATGCGGCCAGATAGGTCGGTGCTTCGAGCAGCACTTCGGTGCCCGGATCGATGAACAGCTTGCTGGCCAGGTCCAGCGTCTGCTGCGAGCCGCTGACGATCAACACCTGGCTCGCCTCGCAGGGCACACCCAGCGCGCGCGCCTCGGCCGCGATGGCCTCGCGCAGCGCCGGCTCCCCTTCACTCATGCCGTACTGTCCCATGCTCGCCGGCATGGCATCCCAGTTCACCTTCGGCAGCATCGGCTCGGCGGGCAGACCGCCGGCGAAGGACATCACCTCCGGACGTTGCGCCGCGGCGAGGATTTCACGGATCAGAGAGCTTTTCAGTCGGGCGATGCGTTCGGAGAAGGCCATGGGGGTCACCGGTAGCGGGAGCACGGAAGAATGAGTCAAACTGCTTGACCGAAGCTACGACGCCCGAGATGGATACGTCAATATGCCTGACCTAATAAAAAGCGCCCTGCAACTCCAGGCGATGGAAGCCTTCTTCTACAGCTACCGGGCTTTCACCGCGAAACCCGACGAGATGCTGGCGCGCCGCGGCCTGAGCCGGGTGCATCACCGCATCCTGTTCTTCATCGCACGCAATCCAGGGCTGAGCGTCAGCCAGCTGCTGGCCGCCCTCGGCGTGACCAAACAGGCGCTGAACGTGCCGCTGCGCCAGTTGCTGGAGCGCGACCTGATCCGCAGCGAAGCCTGCGACAACGACAAGCGCCGGCGCCTGCTGGAGCTGACGGCAGAAGGCGGCAAGCTGGAAAAGGCCCTGCGCCAGGAGCAGGGCCGCCTGCTGCAACGGGCCTTCGATGAGGCCGGGGAAGACGCCGTGCGCGGCTGGCTGGCGGTCAATCAGGCCATCGCCTGGTCACAGGACGACGACTAGCGGGCGGCGGCGTCCAGCTCGCGAGCGGCGCGCAGGAACATCAGCGCCAGCGGCAGCAGGCTGGCCATCGCCAGCGCGGTGCCGGGCAGGAACAGCAGGACGCTGAGCAGGCACACGCCGGAGGTGACCTCCAGCCAGCCCATGACCTTCACCGACGGGTACGGCAGTTCGATCTTCAGCAGGCGGATGCCGTACCACAGGGTGACAATGCCGGTAGGAACGAACAGGCCCATGAAGCCCATCAGCGCGCCGTTGAATTCGCCGCTGAGCTGCTCGTCGAAAACCAGGCTGTAGACCTGCATCACCAGCGCGACGGCAATCGACAACCCAACCGGCCAGGCCAGCCCTCGGGCGTTGAAGCGATCCTCGAGAAAACTGCGGGTGCGCCACAGCAGAAAGCAGCCGAGCACCGTGCTGAGCACGCCAACCCAGAGTTCGTAGCGTTGCCAGGTGCTCGATTCATGCAGCGCGGCAGCGAACGACAGGACGAACAGCACCACATTGCACAGCAACAGGGCCAGGCTCAGCCAACCGAGCAGGCGCAGGTGGCCCGGGCTCCAGCGCCCGCCGAGGAATGCACCCGGAGCGCTCTGATCCACCAGCTCGACCTGGGGGGCGGCATAGGGATTCTGTTCCATGGTGGCGATCGTCCATCAGTTGTACGGCGTTCCCGCACCATACCGGCGCACCCCGTCGCATGCCACTGCCGCTCGCACTGTACGGGCTACTCGGCCGCTGGCTGTTATGGGACAGTCCGGCGCCAGCGGGATTAGTCTGGTCCTACAACTAGACCGGTATACCGCCATGCCCCTCGAACTCCTCGGCGCCTTCGTGCTGTTCGCCTTCGTCACCTCCATCACCCCCGGCCCCAACAACATGATGCTGCTGGCCTCGGGCGTGAACTTCGGCGTTCGCCGTACCATCCCGCACATGCTCGGCATCAGCATCGGCTTCCTGCTGCTGGTGGTCGCCGTGGGTCTGGGCCTGCACCAGCTGTTCGAGCGTTTCCCGACGACTTACACGGTGCTGCGCTACGCCGGTGGCGCCTACCTCCTGTATCTGGCCTGGAAGATCGCCCGCTCCGGCGCGCCCGAGGCCAAGGGTGAGCACACCGCCCGGCCGATGACCTTCCTCCAGGCCGCCGCCTTCCAGTGGGTCAACCCCAAGGCCTGGGTGATGGCCGTCGGCGCCATCGCCACCTACCTGCCAGCCAACAGTTGGATCGGCAATGTCGTCCTGATCGCCACCCTGTTCGCCGTGGTCAACCTGCCCAGCGTGGGCGTCTGGACGGTGCTCGGCAGCCTGCTGCGGCGCTGGCTGGAAGACCCGCTGCGCTTGCGCCTGTTCAACCTCGGCATGGCTGCACTGCTGGTCGCTTCGCTCTACCCTTTGCTCACTCGCACCTGATGGAAGTTCGTGCATGACTGACACCACTCCCGCCACCGCGCCGCTGCGCCCGCTGGCCGACTCCTCCCCCGCCGCCATCGTCGCCGGGTTCGTCGCCATGCTCACCGGCTACACCAGTTCGCTGGTGCTGATGTTCCAGGCCGGCCAGGCCGCCGGCCTTTCCACCGCGCAGATTTCCTCGTGGATCTGGGCGCTGTCCATCGGCATGGCCCTGACCACCATCGGCCTGACCCTGCGTTACCGCACGCCCATCGTCATCGCCTGGTCCACACCCGGCGCCGCGCTGCTGATCAGCAGCCTGCCCGGCGTGCCTTACGGCGAGGCCATCGGCGCGTTCATCGTCTGCGCCGCGCTGATCACGATCTGCGGCGTCACCGGCAGCTTCGACCGGCTGATGCGCCAGGTCCCCGGCTCGCTGGCCTCGGCCTTGCTGGCCGGCGTGCTGTTCCGCATCTGCATCGAGATCTGCAACGCCGCGCAACAGCAAACGGCACTGGTGGTGGCGATGTTCGTCAGCTACCTGGTCGCCAAGCGGGTTTCACCGCGCTATGCGGTGTTCGCCGCGCTGCTGGTGGGCGTCGCCCTGGCCGGTTTCCTCGGCCTGCTCAACTTCAGTCACTTCCAGCTGGAGATCGCCCGCCCGGTGTGGACCACCCCGAGCTTCTCGCTGGCCGCTACCATCAGCATCGCCATCCCGCTGTTCATCGTGGCGATGGCCTCGCAGAACATGCCCGGCCTCGCCGTGCTGCGCGCCGACGGCTACCAGGTGCCCGCCTCGCCGCTGATCTCCACCACCGGCATCGCTTCGCTGCTACTGGCGCCCTTCGGCTCCCACGGCATCAACCTGGCAGCCATCAGCGCGGCTATCTGCACCGGCCCGGAAGCCCACGAAAACCCGCACAAGCGCTACACCGCCGCGCTCTGGTGCGGTCTGTTCTACGGCATTGCCGGCATCTTCGGCGCCACCCTCGCCGCGCTGTTCGCCGCGCTGCCCAAGGCGCTGGTACTGTCCATCGCCGCCCTGGCCCTGCTCGGCTCGATCACCAACGGCCTGACCAACGCCATGGCCGATGCGCGCCAGCGCGAAGCGGCGATGGTCACCTTCCTGGTCACCGCCTCGGGCTTCACCCTGTTCTCCGTCGGCTCGGCCTTCTGGGGGCTGGTCGCCGGCCTGCTGACCCAACTGGTGTTGAACTGGCGCCGTTCCGCGTAACTCCCGTCTGCTAGCATGCGGGCGATTGCCCGAACCGGATCGTCCTGCATGCTGCACACCCTCGCCGTCGCCAACTACCGCTCGATCAACTCGCTGGTGCTACCCCTGGGCCGGCTGAACCTGATCACCGGCGCCAACGGCAGCGGCAAGTCCAACCTCTATCGCGCCCTGCGCCTGCTCGCCGAAACCGCCCAGGGCGGCGTGGTGAACGCACTGGCACGTGAGGGCGGGCTGGAATCCACTTTCTGGGCCGGTCCGGAAACCCATTCGCGGCGCATGCGCTCAGGCGAGGTGGAGGTCCAGGGCGGCCCGCGCAACGAGGTGAAGCGACTGCGCCTGGGCTTTTCCGGTGACGACTTCGGCTACGCCATTGCCCTCGGCCTGCCGCCTCCACCCGTGGTCAGCGCCTTCGGGCTGGACCCGGAGATCAAGCACGAAAGCATCTGGGCCGGCCCGTGGTACCGCCCCGCCTCGCAACTGGTGGAGCGCAACGGCCCGATGTTGCGTGCTCGCGAGGGCCGCAGCTGGCAGGTACTGGAACAACACATTCCGAGCTTCGACAGCCTGTTCACCCAGATCGGCAGCGGCTCCGACTGCCCTGAAGCCCTGCTGCTGCGCGACCAGATTCGTGGTTGGCGCTTCTACGACCACTTCCGCACTGATGCCGACGCCCCTGCGCGCCAACCGCAACTGGGCACTCGCACGCCAGTGCTGCACCACGACGGCCGTGACCTCGCGGCAGCGCTGCAGACCATTCGTGAAATCGGCAATGCCCGCGCGCTGGAAACCGCCATCAGCGATGCCTTTCCCGGCGCCGAATTGCTGATCGACTGCCAGCCCGGCGGACGCTTCGCGGTTGCGCTGAAGCAGTACGGACTGCTACGGCCGCTGAGTGCGGCGGAACTCTCCGACGGCACGCTGCGCTACCTGCTGCTGGTGGCCGCCCTGCTCACCCCGCGCCCGCCGTCGCTGATGGTGCTCAACGAACCGGAAACCAGCCTGCACCCGGACCTGCTGCCGGCGCTGGGACGGTTGATCATCGAGGCCTCGAAGCACACCCAGGTCTGGGTCGTGTCCCACGCCAGCCGGCTGATTGCCACGCTGGAGGAACACCCCGAGTGCAACTGCCTGCACCTGGACAAGGAGCTGGGCCAGACGCGCATCCGCGACCAGGGCATGTTCGATGCCCCGGCCTGGCATTGGGCGGATTGAGACTACGCCTTCAGGTCGACGCCGAAGTTGAAAGGGTCGTAGGAGCGGACTTCGTCCGCGAAGCCCTTCTGCCAGGAACGTGAGAAACCCACCGGCAAGGCACGGCGCCAACCTGTAGGAGCGCGCCATGCGCGCGATCGCGGGCATGGCCCGCTCCTACAGGGAAAATCCGGGCGTCAGGCGGTCGCCTGCTCCGGCGCAGTCTTGGCCACACCGCGGCTGACCCACCAGCCGAAGAGCCCGGCGGTGAAGAACATCAGCACGCCGTAGATCGCCGCCGGAATCGCCATGGTCTTGTTGTTCAGCAGCATCGGGCTGAGCGCCAGGGCGATGGCCAGGGTGCCGTTGTGGATGCCGATCTCCATGCCGATCGCGATGGATTGCGGCTTGGAGAGCTTCAGCAGGCGCGGAATCCAGTAGCCCAGCGCCAGGCTCAGCAGGTTGAAGCACAGCGCCGCCGCACCAACGATCGGCGCATAAGCGAGGAAGGTCTGCCAGTCCTTGGTCACGGCCACACCGATGATCACCGCCAGCAGCAGCGCGGAAAGGATCTTCACCGGTTTCTGCAGCGCTGCCGCCACCCGCGGCAGAAGGCGCCGCACGATCATGCCGATGGCCACCGGGCCGAGCACGATGATGAACACCTGCACCACCTTGCCGAACTGCAGCGGGATGGTCTGGCCGTCGTTCATGAAGTACAGCAGCGACAGGTTGACGATCAGCGGCATGGTGAGGATGGCGATCACCGAGTTCACCGCGGTCAGCGTGATGTTCAGCGCCACGTCGCCGTGGGCCAGGTGGCTGTAGAGGTTCGCGGTGGTACCGCCGGGGGACGCGGCGAGCAGCATCATGCCCACGGCCAGCGCCGCTTCCAGGGCGAAGCCCAGGGTGATGAGAAAACACGCCAGGGGTAGCAGGATGATCTGGCACACCAGGCCGATGAGCACGGGCTTGGGATAGCGCACCACACGGGCGAAATCGGCGATGGTCAGGGACAGGCCGAGGCCCAGCATGATGATGCCCAGGGCGATGGGCATGAAGAGCGTCAGCAAGGGATCGTTGGTCATTGTCATTATTCTCCAACTGAGGTGGGCCGATTGTTTCGGCCTCTTGAGCGCTTGTAACTGGCCTTGCGGGCCAACTCCACTTCATCCTGTAACAGAATGCGAAAGTTTGTAGCGAACGGGACGGGATCGTGAGGCTAGCGGGCTTTTCGCAGGAGCGAACTTGCTCGCGAACCGCCCAGCGCCGAAGCGTTCGGGAAATTCGCTTGCGAGCCAGCTCACTCCTACAGGTGTGACGTGGCAGCGTTGGTGCAGGGGCTAGCCGCTGCGCACCGCTGCCCAAGACGATCAGATCGCCGTGGCCCCGCCATCCACCGGCAGCGCGATGCCGGTGGTGAAGCCGGCGTTGTCGCTGCACAGGTACAGCACGGCAGAGGCGATTTCCTCGACGCGACCTACACGGCCCACCGGGTGCATGGCGGCAGCGAACTCGGCCTTCTTCGGGTCGGCCTCATAGGCGCGACGGAACATGTCGGTGTCGATTACCGCCGGGCACACGGCGTTGACACGGATTTTCTTCTTCGCGTACTCGATGGCCGCGGACTTGGTCAGGCCGATCACCGCATGCTTGGAGGCAGCGTAGATGCTCATCTTCGGCGCAGCGCCGAGGCCCGCGACCGAGGCGGTGTTGACGATGGCGCCGCCGCCCTGCTCCAGCATCACTGGAATCTGGTGCTTCATGCACAGCCAGACGCCTTTCACGTTGACGCCCATGATGGCGTCGAACTCGCTCTCTTCGCCGTCGGCCAGCTTGCCCTTCTCGATCTCGATGCCGGCATTGTTGAAGGCGTAGTCCAGGCGGTCGTAGGCGGCAACGGTACCTGCCACCAGCGCCTTGACCTCGGCGTCGCGGGTCACGTCGCAGCGGATGAACGTGGCATCACCACCCGCCGCGCGGATCAGCTCGACGGTCGCTTCGCCACCCTTGGTGTCGACGTCGGAAACCACGACCTTCACGCCCTGCTGGGCGAAAGCCTGGGCGGTAGCGCGGCCGATGCCGTTGGCGGCGCCGGTGACCAGGGCGACCTGGCCGGAAAGCAGCTGACTCATGAGCGTTCCTCGAAAGCGTTGCGAAGCGAATGGGGATAACCGTCGCAGTCTAGCCAGCGCGTTGCGGGCGCGAAGCACTATCAGGCGGGGCGACGTCGCTGCATCCATGCCAATGATGATTACTGCAAACAAGGATCACTGGCGCCGATGGGCGGACATTCCCCCGGCGGACGGAACTTGCCCCAACGCCGCGCGCGGACTATCACCTAGGCTTTCCCCCTGACTGAGTCCACTGCCATGTCCGCCCAGATCAATCGCCAGTTCCAGCTCGCCCAGCGCCCGGTCGGCGCCGCCACCCGCGATACCTTCGCCTACGTGGAAACCCCGGTCGGCGAGCCCGGCCCCGGCCAGATCCTGGTGAAGAACCAGTACCTGTCGCTGGACCCGGCCATGCGCGGCTGGATGAACGACGCCAAGTCCTACATCGCCCCCGTGGCCATTGGCGACGTGATGCGCGCCCTGGGCGTGGGCAAGGTGATCGCCTCGCAACACCCGGACTTCAAGGTCGGCGACGAAGTGAATGGCGCCCTCGGCGTGCAGGACTACTTCCTCGGCGAGCCCAAGGGCTTCTACAAGGTCGACAGCCAGCGAGCGCCGCTGCCGCTGTACCTCTCCGCGCTGGGCATGACCGGCATGACCGCCTACTTCGGCTTCCTCGACGTCGGCCTGCCCCAGGCCGGCGACACCGTGGTCGTCTCCGGCGCCGCCGGCGCGGTGGGCAGCGTGGTCGGACAGATCGCGAAAATCAAAGGCTGCCGTGTGGTCGGCATCGCCGGCGGCGCCGACAAGTGCCGCTACCTGGTGGACGAACTGGGCTTCGATGGCGCCATCGACTACAAGGCCGAAGACGTCCACGCCGGCCTCAAGCGCGAGTGCCCGAAGGGTGTGAACGTGTTCTTCGACAACGTTGGCGGCGACATCCTCGATGCCGTCCTGGCCCGCCTGGCGCCCAAGGCGCGGGTGGTGATCTGCGGCGCGATCAGCCAGTACAACAACAAGGAAGCCGTGCGCGGCCCGGCCAACTACCTGTCGCTGCTGGTCAACCGCGCGCGCATGGAAGGCATGGTGGTGATGGACTACGCCCACCGCTTCCAGGAAGGTTTCAAGGACATGGCGACCTGGATCGCCGAGGGCAAGCTGAAGTCGAGGGAAGATATCGTCGAAGGCCTGGAAACCTTCCCCGAGACCCTGGCCAAGCTGTTCAGCGGCGAGAACTTCGGCAAGCTGGTGCTGAAGGTCTGACGCCGGGCTAGCGGCATCCTGCAGGAGCGCGCAATCCACGCGATCGCGGACGGAGTCCGCTCGCTCCACTTGGATATTCCTGCGCTGGGCCCAGCCCTCTCCCCCGCCCTCTCCCTGAGGGGGAGAGGGCCCTATCCATGCCGGCTGACGCAATCGTTTCAACCTGCACCGAACGGTCCCTTCTCCCTTCGGAGCGGGGCGCGCAGCCAGGGTTAGGGAAAGGGAAATCGGCGCAACGTCGGAGTCTCCGGAGTCCCCATTCGCGAGCAAGCTCGCTCCTACAGGGTGCCCTCCCTACTTCCGCGCTCTATCTCGATGATTTCCGACAAGCTCTGCTGATCCTTTCCAGCTAGGATTTCCCTTGGTCGATTCCAAGGAAGATCCCCCCGAATGTCCCTCGCCCGTTGGCTGCCCGGTCTGGACAGCCTGCTGCACTACCGTTTCGACTGGCTGCCGCGCGATGTCCAGGCTGGCCTGTCCGTGGCCGCGGTACAGATTCCTACCGCCATCGCCTACTCGCAGATCATCGGCTTCCCGCCGCAGGTCGGGCTCTACGCCTGCATCCTGCCGATGCTGATCTACGCCATCGTCGGCAGCTCGCGGCAGCTGATGGTCGGCCCGGATGCCGCCACCGCCGCGATGGTCGCGGCCGCTATCACGCCACTGGCCGCCGGCAACCCGGAACGCCTGCTGCAATTGTCGATGATCGTCGCGGTGCTGGTGGGCGCCATGTCCATCGCCGCCGGGTTCGCCCGCGCCGGCTTCGTTGCCAGTTTCCTCTCGCGGCCCACGCTGGTGGGCTACCTGAACGGCATCGGCCTGAGCCTGATCGCCGGCCAACTCGGCAAGATCCTTGGCTACCACAGCGAGACCAGCGGCTTCGTCCGCGGCCTGATCGCCCTGGTGCGCAACCTCGCCGATACGCATTTCCCGACCCTGGCGCTGGGGGTCGGCACGCTGGCGCTGATGATCCTGTTGCCGCGTCGCTACCCGAAGATTCCCGGCGCACTGGTGGGCGTGCTGTTTGCCTCGGTCATCGCCGCCGTATTCGGCCTGGACCAGTACGGCATCAAGCTGCTGGGTGAAGTGCCGCAAGGCCTCCCGCAATTGAGCTGGCCGAAGACCAGTTACGAGGAACTGGGCAGCCTGTTCCGCGATGCCATGGGCATCACCATCGTCAGCTTCTGCAGCGCCATGCTGACCGCACGCAGCTTCGCCGCCCGCCACGGCTACGCCATCGATGCCAACCACGAGTTCATGGCACTGGGCATGGCCAACATCGGCGCGGGGATTTCCCAGGGCTTCGTCATCAGCGGCGCGGACTCGCGCACCGCGGTCAACGACATGGTCGGCGGCAAGAGCCAGCTGGTCGGCGTGGTGGCCGCGCTGGTCATCGGCCTGGTCCTGCTGTTGTTCAGCAAACCACTGGGCTGGGTGCCGATGCCGGCGCTGGGCGCGGTGCTGCTGATGGCCGGCTGGGGGCTGATCGACTTCCGTGCGCTGCGCGGCTTCTGGGCACTGAGCCGGTTCGAGTTCGGCCTGTGCGTGCTGACAACGGCCGGTGTGCTCAGCGTCGGCGTGCTGCCGGGCATCTTCGTCGCCATCATGCTCGCCCTGCTGCGCCTGCTCTACCTCACCTATCGCCCGCACGACGCGGTGATGGGCTGGGTGCACGGCATCGACGGCCAGGTGGAGCTGGAGCAGTACCCCAACGCCCACACCCTGCCTGGTCTGGTGATCTACCGTTTCGACGCGCCGATCCTGTTCTTCAATGCCGACTACTTCAAACAGCGCCTGCTGGAAGTAGTGGCCGAGGCGCCCAGCGCCCGCGCGGTGCTGCTCAATGCCGAGGGCATCCTCAACCTGGATATCAGCGGCCTGACCACCTTACGCGAGGTTCAGCAAACCCTCGACGCCCAGGGCGTGCACCTGTCCCTGGCGCGGGTAACCGGCGAAGCCCTGGCGATGCTCAAGCGCTCCGGCGCCCTGGGCGAGGTGAAACCGCCGCTGGTATTCAGCTCGGTGCGGGCCGGCGTCAACGCCTACCGGCGCGTGCATCAGCAACACAAGCGTGAGCAGGCGGCCGAACGAGCCGAACCGGCTTCAGAGACGGAACTGCCCGACCAAACCCTGTAGTTCGCGGCTGAGCTGCGCCAGCTCGACGCTGGACGACGCAGTGGACTCCATGGCCTGCGCCGATTCGTCGGCGATGCCACGGATGCTGCTGACGCTGCGGCTGATCTCCTCGGCCACCGCGCTCTGCTGTTCGGAAGCGGCGGCGATCTGCTGGTTCATCTGGTGGATCACCGCCACCGCCGAGGCGATGGTGCCCAGCGCGGCCTCGGTCTGTACTGCGTCGCCCACGGTCATCTCCACCAGCGCATGACTGCGCTGCATGCGCTGCACCGACGTATTCGCGCCGCTCTGCAGCGCAGCGATCAGCGTCTCGATCTCGGCGGTGGACTGCTGGGTACGCCGCGCCAGCGCCCGGACTTCGTCGGCCACCACGGCGAAGCCCCTGCCCTGCTCGCCCGCCCGGGCAGCCTCGATGGCGGCGTTGAGCGCCAGCAGGTTGGTCTGCTCGGCGACGTTCTTGATCACGTCCAGCACGCTGCCGATGCTCTGACTCTCGCGCCCCAACTGCTCGATGCTCTGCGTGGCCGCGCGCACGGCATCGGCCAGTTGTTCGATGCGACCGAGGGTCTGGCGCACCACATCCTGCCCGCTGGCGACCTTGCCGTCGGCCTGTTCCGCGGAGCTGGCGGCCTCCTCGGCGTTGCGCGCCACGTCGTGGACGGTGGCGGCCATCTGGTTCATCGCCGTGGCGACCTGGTCGGTCTCGGCCTTCTGGCTGTTCACCCCGTGCTGGGTTCGCTCGGTGACGCTGGACAGCGCCTGCGCCGACGCGGTGATCTGCCCCACGCCGTCGCTGAGCCGGCTGACGATGCTGCGCAGGCTATCGGCCATGCTGCCGACCGCGCCCATCAACTGCCCGACTTCGTCCTTGCGCCGTACCTCGATGCTCACGCTCAGGTCGCCCTCGGCAATGCGGCTGGCCATACCGATCACCTGGCGCAGCGGGCGCACGATCATCCAGGTGATCAGCAGCGAAGCCAGCGCCCCCACCAGCAGCGCCAGCACGGCCGAGGCGACGATCAGCAACGTGTTGGTACGAAGCTGAGCCTGCATCGCCGCGCGCTGGGCAGCGTAGGCGTCATCGACCTGCTGCATGACCTGGGCCGCGCGATCATTCATCTGCGCGTGGACCTGTTTTTCCTGCTCGAGGCTGGCGGTGTACTCGTCGAGCTTCTCGACGAAGGCATTGATGTTGGTGATGACGTCCTTGAGCACCGAAACGTAGGTCGGGTCGGTGATCGCTTCCTGCAATTTGGCGGACAGCGCCAGCGCCTCGGCGGCGGACTTGATGCGGCCGCCCTCGGCCTTCTCGTCGCTGGCCTTTTCATCACCGCCCGCCTCCATGCGCGAGCGAGCCTCGTTCAGGCCCTGCAGCACCAGGCGATAGAGCTGGCTGACCTGGGCGGCCTGCTGCAGCAGCTCCTCACCCTTCTGCCCTTGGGAA
Organism: uncultured Pseudomonas sp.; assembly: GCA_966191535.1. Lineage (GTDB taxonomy): Bacteria > Pseudomonadota > Gammaproteobacteria > Pseudomonadales > Pseudomonadaceae > Pseudomonas. The sequence continues at coordinate 26,352 of CBIGPF010000028.1, forward strand.
TCCTTGAGTTCATAGGCACCGTCATCGGCCAGGCTGGATTGCAGGATGTCCAGGCTGTTGGACGCGCCGTTCACCGACCAGGTGGCGGCATCCAGCGACAGCCGCCGGCTCTTGCTGGATTTCTCGAAGCGGGCGAAGGCGGCCAGGTAGTCGGCGACCCCCTGCTCCACGCGGGCCATGGCCGCTGCCTGCTCCGGCTGCGCCTTGAGCCGCGCCACCGCTGCGCCGAGGCTGTCAGCGTGTTCGCGCAGGCGCTTGGCCGAGGCATCGCTGGCGTCGATCACGAAGTCCTTCTCGCTCTGGCGCATCTCCAGCAACTCGCGATTGATGGTCGACATGTCGCCGAGCAGGTCGAAACGCTGGGATATCGCCCGTAGCGAGGTGACGCCGATCACCGCCACCAGCGCGGTGAGCAACAGCACCAGGCCGAATCCGATGGCCAGTTTCTTCGCCGTACCCATATCGGCCAGACGACGCTGCACGAATGCAACCATGGCATCTCCCCCCATCCGCAATGGCGTTGCAGGAAATCCTCGAAGGTCTCCTGATCGTTATCGCTGCTTTTGGACGGAACATTAGGAGCGCCGCGCACCGACTGGATAGAGGGTGCGACGGTGATGGCACGGTGATGCTGCACAGAGGTACGTGGAGGTCGTATCCAGAACACTGAACAGGACTTTCCTGACTCGGTTACGGAAACCGCCGACAGCGACCTGCCGGTGTGAACGTTCAGATTCCGACACCTGAATTCCCACTCCAGGTACTTGGATGAACGCCTATTACCAACTGGTCCTGCAGCGCCCGCTGACGGGACTCACCCACGAGCTCGTCCTGCCGGCGCTGTACCACGAGCAGCGCCGCCTCGACCCGTTACTGTTGAAGGGTGGGCAATTGCCGATCCGCCGCTTCGTCTATCCGCGACTCGGCGACGAGGACGAGCGGTCGGACTGCTGGTTCGACGCCCAGTGCGGCTGGCAACTGGTACACGACATCGTCAGCCTGGTTCACGGCAGCGCGCTGGAATTCCCCCGCCGCGACACGTTGCTCTCGGAACTCTTCGCCCTCGGTGAACGGCTGGATCTGGCGCGCCTGAGCGGTATCCACTGGCAGCTCGGCCTGGAACTGGAGTTCGCCTGACGCCTTGGCGCCAGGCGCGCGCTTACTTCGGTCGGATCATGCTGAAGGTGTCGCGGGTATAGCTGTACTGGGTGCCGCCCAGGCGACCCACCAGGTCCAGCTTCGCCGGGTCGACATGGCGCTCGTCCTGCATTACCGACTCGTCGATGTGGGCCAGCAGCACGCGGGCGAAGATCAACAGGCTGGAGGGATTGTCCGCCGGGTACGGCATGATCTCCGCCAACTGGCACTCGAAGGCCACCGGCGCGCCGACCACACGTGGCGGCGCCACGCGCTCGCTGGGCGCGGTCGCGATACCGGCATGTTCGATCTCGCTGACACCGTGGGGCAGCCAGGCGGCAGTAGCGTTCATGTTCTCGGCCTGGGCGGCGCTGACCAGATGGATCACCAGCTCGCCGGTCTCGCGCACATTGCGCAGGGTGTCCTTGACGCTGCCGTCCTCACGCACGCTGGTATTGACCAGCAGGGTCGGCGGCGAATCGCTGATCACCTGGAAGAAGCTGAACGGCGCAAGGTTGCTCCGGCCCTCCGCCGACAGGGTGGAAACCCAGGCAATAGGGCGCGGCGTGACGGTGGAGGCCAACCAGCGGTAGGCCTCGGCCTTGGACAGTTGGGTGAAGTCGAGTTGCATGAGGAGATCCGGACAGACGGTGAGCGATGCGGTGGAAAGACGCGGGCCGCTTCAGGCAGCCCGGCGGAGCGCGGCTCAGCGGCCGGCGCGGGATTCCTTGATGTAGAAGCGCGCGCGGCTGGCCTTGTCGGAGCAACCGTCGTAGGCCTCGACCTGCTGCTGGGTCTTGGCGGCGGTCAGCAGGCCAACGGCCTTGGAGTAGCTGACCGTGCCGGCGAAACCTTCGGCCTTGGCCAGGTCCAGCTCGTGCCAGGCGGCGTTCAGCTCGTTGGCGCAGCTGTCGCGGTTGACGGTCTTGCCCGAGCAGCCGGCGACGGCCAGCAGCACGGCGATGATCAGGGGAATGCGCGGCATGACGAAACTCCTGGAAGTATTCGGGGGTGAATCCAGCTTAGAACGCGGCGCAGAGGCCTGCCGGACGGCGCCGCAGTATGCCATCGGACAGATGGCGTTCAAGCGACTACTACACTGTTTTCCCACGGGATATCCCGAGAAGGAGATGGATCATGGTGCACCAGGGCAGCTGCCATTGCGGGCAGATCGCGTTCGAAGTGGAAGGGGATGTCGGTGAAGTCGTGTCATGCAACTGCTCGATCTGCCGGCGCAAGGGCTCGCTGCTATGGTTCGTGCCGCGCGGCAAGCTGAAGCTGACGACTCCTGAGAGTGCGATGAGCACCTATACGTTCAATACCCATCGCATCGAGCACCGCTTCTGCCCTACCTGCGGTTGCGCGCCGCTGGCCTATGGCGCGATGCCGGACGGCACGCCGATGGCGGCGATCAACGTGCGCTGCCTGCCAGGCGTGGACCTGGCGGGGCTGACCGTGAAGGAGTACGACGGCAAGAGCGTTTGAGAGCCTGATGGTCCGCCGAGATGAGTCAGCCGCCGCAGAGGTCCCTACGTACTGTTCGCGAGCAAGGACTAGGCGTCCCCCTCGGTCCTACGAAGAGCGCTCCGGTGTTCGGTCGAGTTGTAGGAGCGAGCTTGCTCGCGAACCGCCCCCCTACCACCCTCTCCGGCAAACGCCATCCTACGTCGGTCCTCCGCCGTGATACCGGTGCCAATTGCGGCCCTACAGGATGCGGGGATCAGCGCTCCGCGCGAAAGCGCAGGTACTCGACCACTTCGTCCTGCGTGCCGCGGAACTCGACGCGCTCGCCCTTGCTCTCGCGCTGGAAGGCATACATCGGGTCGTAATACTCGCCCAGCAGCCCCTCGATCCAGCCCCGGTGCAGGTCCACCGCGCCGCTGCGCTTCTGCTCTTCCAGAGCCTCATCCATGATCGCCGCCAGGCGCTGGTAGCGTTCGCCACCCAGGCGCTTGACGATACCGGACAGGCTCTTGCGCAGGTACGCGGCGAAGGAGTCGAAACCACCCTCCTCGCCCACCACCTGAACATGGTCGGCGCACAGGTTCACCACATAGTCCTTGAGGATGCGCTCCACGCGCTGCTCGAAGCCGTCCTCCAGCCACACCAGCGGGTAGTGCTGCATGCCCTGGTACAGCTCCAGCGGCACCGAGCAGCTGCCGACGATACGGCCCTCGTCCTCCAGCACGAACTGCTCCATGCCGGCGTGACGCTTCTTCAGGATGTCGATGGCCAGGCGGTTCTCGAAATCGATCTGCGCCGGCTGCGGCGTGGCTCGGCGACCGAAGGCGGAGCCACGATGGTTGGCGTGACCTTCCAGGTCCAGGCTGTTGGCCAACTGGGCGATGACCTCGGTCTTGCCGGTGCCGGTCAGGCCGCCCACCAGCACGAACTGGCATTCCTCGACGGCGGCGCGGGTGGTGTCGAAGAGGAAGCCACGCATCGCCTTGTAGCCGCCGACGACGCGCGGGTACTCGATGCCGGCCTCGGTCTTCAGCCACTGCTGGGTGATCTGTGAACGCAGCCCGCCGCGGAAGCAGTACAGATAACCGTCGGGGTTGGCCTTGGCAAAATTCGCCCAGGCCTCGATGCGTGTGGCCTTGAGCTTGCCCATGACCAGCTCGTGGCCCAGCGCGATGGCCGCCTGCTGACCGTTCTGCTTGTAGCAGGTGCCGACCTTCTGCCGCTCGCTGTCGTTCATCAGCGGCAGGTTGACCACGTTGGGGAACGCGCCCTTGTCGAATTCGACCGGGGCGCGCACGTCCATCATCTTCACATCGCCGAGGAACAGTTCGCGGTAGTGGCGGGTGTTGTCGCGCATCACATCACCTCGACCGCGTGACGCTGTCGACCGACCAGTTCGCCAATGGGCGCCAGGTCCATGCCCAGCTCCTTCGCCGTGGCGAGGAACTGCGCCTCGCCTTCCGGCGCCACCGCCACCAGCAGGCCACCGCTGGTCTGCGGATCGCACAGCAGCAGCTTGTGCAGCTCCGGCAGCGGCGCGATGCGCTCGCCATAGCTGTCGAAGTTGCGCAGGGTACCGCCGGGGACGCAGCCCGCCTCCAGGTAGTACTCGACGCTGGCCAGACGCGGCACGGCATCGTAGCGAACACGGGCGGTCAGGCCACTGCCGTCGGCCATTTCCACCAGGTGGCCGAGCAGGCCGAAACCGGTAACGTCAGTCATCGCCTTCACCCCATCGAGCTTGCCGAAGCGCGCGCCGGGCTTGTTCAGGGTGCACATCCAGTCACGGGCGAGCCCCACGTCCTCGGCGCGCAACTTGGCCTTCTTCTCGGCGGTGGTGAGGATGCCGATGCCCAGCGGCTTGGTCAGGTAAAGCTTGCAGCCGTCGGTGGCGGTGTCGTTGCGCTTCATGAATCGCTTCTCCACCAGCCCGGTGACGGCCAGGCCGAAGATCGGCTCGGGGGCATCGATGGAGTGCCCGCCCGCCAGCGGGATGCCGGCTTCGTCGCAGACCTTGCGGCCACCGGCGATCACCTCGCGGGCGATTTCCGGCGCCAGCACGTTCACCGGCCAGCCAAGGATCGCGATGGCCATCAGCGGGTCGCCGCCCATGGCGTAGATGTCGCTGATCGCGTTGGTGGCGGCGATCCGGCCGAAGTCGAAGGGATCGTCGACGATCGGCATGAAGAAATCGGTGGTGGACACCACGCCGCGCTCGGCGTCGATTTCGTAGACGGCGGCGTCATCGCGCGAGGCGTTGCCGACCCACAGCTTGGGGTCGAGATTCTGCGCGCCACTGCCGGCGAGGATGACCTCCAGGACCTTGGGGGAAATCTTGCAGCCACAGCCAGCGCCATGGCTGTACTGGGTCAGGCGGATCGGTTCGCTCATCGGGAGGCTCCGGCAGGGAAATCAAACGGCGATTCTAGCAAAGCCCGGCTTGGCGCGGCCGCCGCCCCCGGCGTATCGTCGCAAGGTTCGTAACGCGGAGTTGCCCCATGTCAAAACAGATCGCGCTGGTACTCGGTTCCGGCGGCGCGCGCGGTTATGCGCATATCGGAGTGATCGAGGAGATCGAGCGGCGCGGCTATGAAGTGGTGTGCATCGCCGGCTGCTCGATGGGCGCGGTGATCGGCGGTATCTACGCCGCCGGCAAGCTGGGCGAGTACCGTGACTGGGTGGAAAGCCTGGATTACCTCGACGTGCTGCGCCTGCTCGACGTCAGCTTCCGCCTCGGCGCCATCCGCGGCGAGCGGGTCTTCGGCAAGATCCACGAAATTCTCGGCGAGATCGATATCGAACAGTTGCCGATCCCCTACACGGCGGTAGCTACCGACCTCACCAACCAGCAGGAAATCTGGTTCCAGGAAGGCTGCCTGCACCAGGCCATGCGCGCCTCGGCGGCGATTCCCAGCCTGTTCACCCCGGTCATGCAGGGCACCCGCATGCTGGTGGACGGCGGCCTGCTCAACCCGCTGCCCATCGTTCCTGTGGTCTCGACCCACGCCGACCTGATCGTCGCGGTCAACCTCAACGCCACCAACCAGCGCCAGTATTCACTGCCGGTGATCGAGCGCCCCGCGGCCCTCAAGGGTCGCTTCGACTCGGTGATTTCCGGGCTGTCGAACAAGCTCAGCTTCTTCCGCCGTGGCGAGGTCGAACCACCACCCGAACTGATCGCCGACGCCCTGCTCCACCCGGTGCCGGCCGCCTCCGAAGAGCCCGCCGAACCGGAAATGCAGCAACCCGCCGCCGCCCCGCAGGCCAAGGGCTCGCCGCGCTCGGCCACGGGCAGCCATGTGATCGACAGCAGCAGCCCAGCCTCGCTGCTGGAACTGGTGAACCAGAGCTTCGAGGTGATGCAGACATCGCTGGCGCAGTACAAGATCGCCGGCTACCCGCCGGACATCCTGATCAACGTGCCCAAGCGCGTGTGCCGCTTCTTCGAGTTCTACAAGGCCCCCGAACTCATCGCCCTCGGCCGGCAGATCGCCAGCGATACGCTGGATCGGTATGAGGCGGAGAACCCTTATTGAGTTGAGCCGTCCCCTGCAGGAGCGCCCTACGGGCGCGAATCGCGGGCATGGCCCGCTCCTGCACGGCGTGCAAATCCCCGGCGTGTTCCTATCAAAGCGATTTTCGTTGCGATGCGCTGGAGCTGACCTGCGCGCGATCGCAGGTGAATGCCGTGTGTTCAGCCTTCGCGCAAGCGATAACCGACACCCGCCTCGGTCACGATAAACCGCGGCGTCGCCGGATCATCGGCGAGCTTCTGCCGCAGATGCCCGACCACCACCCGCAGGTAGTGGGTGTCCTCGGTATGCGTCGGCCCCCAGATATCCTTGAGCAGTTGCTGCTGGGTGACCACGCGACCGATGTGGCGCGCCAGGGTCGACAGCACCGCGTACTCCTTGCGCGTCAGCGAGACCTCGGCACCGTCCAGCAGCACCCGGCGATAGGAGAAGTCCACGCTCAGCGGCCCCACCGCGACGACCGCCTCCTGCGCCTCGCCGCTGGCGCCCTGGCGCAGCAGCACACGAATGCGCGCGAGGAACTCCTGGATACCAAAAGGCTTGGTCACGTAGTCATTGGCGCCGCTGTCCAGCGCCAGCACCTTCTCGCTTTCGCTGGCGCGCACCGAGAGCACCAGCACCGGCACCTGCGACCACTCGCGCAGTTCACGCAGCACGTCCTGGCCATCCTTGTCCGGCAAGCCGAGATCGAGCACCACCAGGTCCGGGCGGCCCAGTGCGGCCTGGGCCAGGCCTTCCTCGCCGGTGCCGGCTTCGAGCACCTTGTAGCCGCCGGCGCTCAGGCTGATACGGAGGAACTTGCGGATCTGCGGTTCGTCGTCGACGACCAGGATGGTGGCGGCGCTGGCGTTCATCGGCAGTCCGGACTGGCTGGGGGCGTCCAGCTTGAGCCTTTCAGACAGCAGCATCAAGCTGCTCCAGGTCCGGCTGTTGCTGCAGCGGCAGGTGCAGCACGAGGGTGGTCCCACGCCCATCGATACCGTCCTCGACGGTGATCCGCCCGCCGTGAGCGCCGACCATGCCCTGGCAGATCGCCAGGCCCAGCCCGGTCCCCTGCCCGCCACGGTCGCCGCGCGCAGCGGTGTAGAACATATCGAAGATCTTCTCGCGCTCGACCAGCGGAATACCGGGACCTTCATCACTCACCGAGAAGCGAAGTTCCTCGTCACCCTGCTCTACCGCGACCCGCAGCCGGCCTTGCGGCGGCGAGAATCGCGCGGCGTTTTCCAGTACGTTGACCAGCGCCTGTTCGATCAGCGCGGCGTGCACGTAGAGCAGCGGCAGTTCCGGCGGCACGCGGGTTTCCACGCGGTACGGAGCCACCACCGCGCGCAGGCGATTGAGCGCGCTGCCGACGATGTCGCCGGGCGATACCCAGTCCCGCGACAGCTTCAGGCCGCCGTGGCCGAGACGGGTCATGTCCAGCAGGTTCTGGATGTAGCGGTCCAGGCGCTCCGCCTCATCGCGGGTGCTTTCCAGCAGCTCGCGGCGGTCCGGCGGCGGTATCGCATCGCCCAGGGCCAGCAGGCTGTCGATGGCGCCGCGCATGGAGGTGAGCGGCGTGCGCAGGTCGTGGCTGACCGAGGCCAGCAATGCGCTGCGCAGCTGCTCGGTCTCGCCGTGCAGGCGCGCGGCTTCGAGGTCTTCGGCCAGGCGGGCACGGGCCAGCGCTTGCCCCAGCGGTTGGCCCAGGGCAGCCAGCAGGCGACGACGCGAACCTGGCAGCGGCTGACCGTCACGCGGGCTGACGCCGAGCAGTGCCAGCGGGCCGTCCTCGCCGGACAGCGGCCACCACCACCAGCGCCCGCCCGGCAGCGTGCCGGTACCCAGGCCGGCGGGCTGGTCGTGCTGCCAGGCCCAGTCGGCGGCGGCGCGCTCCTGGTCTTCCAGCGCGCGATTCAGGCCACCCTCCAGTTTCCACTCGCCATTGACCCGGCCGAGCAGGCAGATATCCAGTCCTTCCCAGCCGCCCAGCTGCTGTGTTGCGGCGGCCATCACCGCCTGGCGGTCGGTGGCGGCGGTCAGCTTGCGCGACAGTTCGAGCATCTGGCTGGTCTCTTCCTGTGTCTCGCGCAGCGCCTGCAGCTGCCGGCGCTGGCGGGCCGCGAGGTTGCCGGTGAGGCCGGCCATGAGCAGGAAGAACAGCAGCGTGAGGACGTCTTCCTCGCGCTGGATGGAGAAGGAGAAGTGCGGCGGGATGAACAGGAAGTCGTAGGCCAGGAACGACAGCACCGCGCAGGCCAGCGCCGGGCCGAGGCTGCTGCGCACCGCCACCAGCAGCACCGCGGCGAGGAACACCAGGGAGATGTTCGGCAGCTCCAGCACACTGGCCACCGCCCAGGCCAGGGCGCTGGCGCAACCGGCGGCCACGGCGGCAAGCAGGTAGTTGCCCCAGGGCCAGCTCGTCTGCGGGCGGGCCTTGGGTGGCGCGAGATCGGCTTCGCTGTCGAGCACGCTGATTTCCAGCCCATCGCCCAGGCGCAGCAGGCGTGCCGCCAGGCCGCCGCCGAACAGCCGGCGGTACCAGCGCTGCCGCGAACGGCCGACCAGCAACAGCGTGGCACGACGCTCCTTGGCGTGCTCGACCAGGGTTCGCGCGACTTCGCCGCCGCGCAGCTCCACGACGTCGCCGCCCAGGCGCTCGGCCAGTTGCTGGGCGCTCTGCAACTGCATGCGCGACTCTTCGCTGCGCGCTTCGCCGGTATCCACGTGCACCAGCGACCAGGGCAGGTGCCGGCGCTCGGCGACACGGCAGGCGTGACGCACCAGGCGCTCGGCATTCTGTTCGCCGTCGACGCCGACCAGCAGGCGCCCGCGCACGGCCGGCGCCTCGCCGCCCTGCTGGCGATAGCGGTGGGCAAGGTCGGCATCGACCCGCGCGGCGGCGGTCTGCATCGCCAGCTCGCGCAGCGCGGTGAGGTTGGTCTGGCTGAAGAAGGCGTCGATGGCGGCGCGCGCCTGCTCGGGGACGTAGACCTTGCCCTCACGCAGACGCTCCAGCAGCTCGCGCGGCGGCAGGTCCACCAGCAGCAGTTCGAACGCCTCCTGCAGGACCCAGTCGGGCACCGTTTCGCGTACGTGCACGCCAGTAATGTCGCGCACCTGGTCGTTGAGGCTTTCCAGGTGCTGGACGTTGACCGTGGTGTAGACGTCGATGCCGGCAGAGAGCAGTTCCTGGATGTCCTGCCAGCGCTTGGCATGGCGGCTGCCGGGAGCGTTGCTGTGGGCCAGCTCGTCCACCAGCGCCAGCGCCGGCGGGTCGCCGAGCAGGCCGTCGAGGTCCATTTCCTCCAGGGTGATACCCCGGTAGACGGAGCGCTTGAGCGCCTGCTGCGGCAGGCCGGCAAGCAACGCTTCGGTCTCGGCGCGGCCGTGGGTTTCAACGACACCGACGCGCAACTTCACGCCCTGGCGCAACTGGCTCTGGGCGGCCAGCAGCATGGCGTAGGTCTTGCCGACGCCCGGTGCGGCGCCGAGGAAAACCTTGAGGCGGCCACGGCCCATGGGGGGCAGGTCGGCCAGCAGGGCGTCGGCGCGGTTGGGGTCGGTCATGGGGCTATCCTCGGAGCGCTCGGGGCGCTCGTTTCAATGCGGGAGCGAGTTCACCGAACCCTCTCCCCAGCCCTCGCCCTGAAGGGAGAAGGCGCCGTCCTCTGCCAACGGAAGGCCCTGCGTTTTCCTCGTACCGTGGCAGAGGTCGGTACTGGCGCTGGAGTCTAGCGAGGCAGGCCGGCCAGGGCCATGTTCAGCGCCAGCACGTTCACCACGGCGGGGCCGATCAGCGGGCGCTCGGTGTTGGCTTCCACCAGTTTTTCCAGGCTGGCCGCCGGCACGCCGCGTTCCAGCGCAATGCGCGGTACCTGATACAACGCGGCAGCGGGTGGCAGTTGCGGGTCAAGGCCGCTGCCGGAGGTAGTGACCAGCGCCAGCGGCACCGGCTGGGTGCCGACCTGTTCGGTCTCGACGTCCTTGGCGATACGTTCGGCCAGCGCCGGGTTGCCGGGCGCAAGGTTGCTGGCGCTGCTGGAGACGGTGGCGAAGTCGCCGGCCGAAGGGCGCGGATGGAACCACTGGGCGCCGTCGAATTTCTGTGCGATCAGCGCCGAGCCGCGTACGTTGCCCTGGTCGTCGCGGACCAGGCTGCCGTTGGCCTGGTCGTGGAAGACGACCTGGGCGATGCCGGTGACGGCCAGCGGATAGGCAACGCCGGTGACGGCGCTGAGCAGGACCAGCGAGACGATGGCGGGGCGGAGTTGGTTGAGCATTTTTCGTGTTCCTCTGTTGGGTTCGGAGCGGGGTTGGCTACCCTCTCCCCCCTCTGACTAGGCGTCCCCCCCTGAAGGGAGAGTGAGTTATTCGGAGCGCCCGGCGAGTTCCATGTTTCCCGATACCACCGGACGGTCCCCTCTCCCTTCCGGGAGAGGGTTAGGGAGAGGGCGCACGGCACCCATCCCTCCCGTCAGTCGATCAAAGAAGCCCGTCAAGCCAGGCCCACGGCGACCAGGATCAGATCGATCACCTTGATCCCCACGAACGGCGCCACCAGCCCACCCACGCCGTAGATCAGCAGGTTGCGGCGCAGCAGCTGCGACGCATCGCTGGCCTGCACGCGGACGCCGCGCAGGGCCAGGGGGATCAGCGCGACGATGATCAGCGCGTTGAACACGATGGCCGAGAGGATGGCGCTCTGCGGGCTGGCCAGCTTCATCACGTTGAGCACGCCCAGCTGCGGGTAGATGCCAGCGAACAGGGCGGGGAGGATGGCGAAGTACTTGGCCACGTCGTTGGCCACCGAGAAGGTGGTCAGTGCGCCACGGGTCACCAGCAGCTCCTTGCCCACCTGCACCACGTCCAGCAACTTGGTCGGATCACTGTCCAGGTCCACCAGGTTGGCGGCCTCACGGGCGGCCTGGGTACCGTCGTTCATGGCCATGCCGACATCGGCCTGCGCGAGGGCCGGGGCGTCGTTGGCGCCGTCGCCGCACATGGCGACCATGCGCCCCTCGCCCTGCTCCTGGCGGATGCGCGCCAGCTTCTTCTCCGGCGTGGCCTCGGCGATCACGTCGTCCACGCCCGCTTCGGCAGCGATGGCGGCAGCGGTCAGCGGGTTGTCGCCGGTCACCATTACGGTACGGATGCCCATGCGGCGCAGTTCGGCGAAGCGCTCGCGGATGCCCGGCTTGACCACGTCCTTCAGGTGGATGGCGCCGAGCAGCTTGCCATCGGCCACCACCAGCAGCGGTGTGCCGCCGCTCTGGGCGATGCGCTCGATCTCCTTGGCCAGGCTCTCGGGCATCTGCGCGCGGTCCAGGCCGACGAAGGCCAGCGCGGCGTCCACGGCCCCCTTTCGGTACACATGGCCGTCGCAGTCGATGCCCGACAGGCGCGTCTCGGCGCTGAAGGCGATCGGCGTCACGCGGTTGCGGTCAGGCTCGGGCAGGATGATCTGCGCGCGCAGGAACTCGACGATGGACTTGCCCTCGGGCGTGTCATCGGCCAGCGAGGCGAGGAACGCGCCCTCGGCCAGTTCCAGCGGCTGCACGCCGGGAGCGGTGTGCAGCGCGCTGCAACGACGGTTGCCGAAGGTGATGGTGCCGGTCTTGTCGAGCATCAGCACGTGTACGTCCCCGGCCGCTTCCACGGCGCGGCCGGACTTGGCGATGACGTTCAGGCGCACCAGGCGATCCATGCCGGCGATGCCGATGGCCGAGAGCAGGCCGCCGATGGTGGTGGGGATCAGGGTCACCAGCAGGGCCACCAGGAACACCAGCGGCAGGTTGCCGCCGACGAACAGGGCGAAGGGTTTCAGGGTGACGACCACCAGCAGGAAGATCAGCGTCAGGCCGATCAGCAGGATGTCCAGCGCCACTTCGTTGGGGGTCTTCTGGCGCTTGGCGCCCTCCACCAGAGCGATCATGCGGTCGAGGGTGGACTCGCCCGGGTTCGCGGTGATTTTCACCAGCAGCCAGTCGGAGACCAGCCGGGTGTTGCCGGTCACGGCCGAGCGATCGCCGCCGGACTCGCGGATCACCGGTGCGGATTCGCCGGTGATGGCGGCCTCGTTGACCGCCGCCACGCCTTCGATCACCTCGCCGTCGCCGGGGATCAGCTCACCGGACTCGACGCGCACCACATCGCCCTTGCGCAGGCTGCTGGCGGCGACCGTCTCGAAGTTGCCACTGGCGGTCCGACGCATGGCCTGCAGGCCCTGGGTGCCGGCCTTGAGGCTATCGGCGCGGGCTTTGCCACGGCCCTCGGCAAGAGCCTCGGCGAAGTTGGCGAAGAGCACGGTGAACCACAGCCACACGGCGATCTGCACGGCGACGAAAGTGGGCACCGCGTCACCGCCCACCGCACAGAGCACGGTGGTCAGCACGGCGGTCAAGGCTACCACCAGCATCACTGGCGAGCGTTGCAGCTGGCGCGGGTCGAGCTTGACGAAGGCCTGCACCAGCGCCGGCTTCCACAGGGCGGACAGCGCGGTGGTCGGGCGTTTGTCGACGGCCTTCTTCAGGGCCAGTTCCTGGGTATGTGCGTTCATTGCGACAGCTCCTCAGAAGCCAAGCGTCAGGTGATCGGCCACTGGGCCCAGCACCAGCGTCGGCAGGAAGTTCAGGCCGCCCACCAGCAGGATGGTGGCGGTCAGCAGGCTGACGAACAGCAGGCCGTGGGTCGGGAAGCTGTTGGGGCCGACCGGCGTGGCCTTCTTCGCCGCCAGGCTGCCGGCGATCGCCAGCACCGGGAGGATGTAGCCGAAGCGGCCGATCAGCATGGCCAGGGCGATCATCAGGTTGTGGAACGGGGTGTTGGCGCCGAAGCCGCCGAAGGCCGAACCGTTGTTCGCGGTGCCCGAGGTGTAGGCGTAGAGCAACTGGCTGAAGCCGTGGGCACCGGGGTTGCTCACCGCCGAAGCCGGGCCGGGCAGGCTGGCGGCGATGGCGCCGAGCACCAGCACGCCGACCGGCATCACCAGCAGGGTCGCTACCAGCAGGCGGACTTCACGGGCCTCGAGCTTCTTGCCCAGGTATTCCGGGGTGCGACCGACCATCAGGCCGGCGAGGAACACCGCCACCAGCACGAACAGCAGCATGCCGTAGAGACCCGCACCGACGCCGCCGAAGATCACTTCGCCGACCATCATGTTGAGCATCGCGACCATGCCCGACAGCGGATTGAGGCTGTCATGCATGGCGTTCACCGAGCCGTTGGAGGCCGCGGTAGTCGTCACCGACCAGAGCACGCTGGCGGCAGTGCCGAAGCGGCTTTCCTTGCCTTCCAGCGGGGCGACCTGCTCCACCGGCAGCGCACTGAGCGCCGGGTTGGGCTGGTACTCGGCCCATAGCGAAACGCCCAGGCCGAGGGCGAACAGCACCAGCATGCAGCCGAGGATGGCGCGGCTCTGGCGCAGGTCCTTCACGTAGTGGCCGAAGGTGAACACCAGCGCGGCCGGGATCAGGATGATCGAGACGACCTCGAACAGGTTGCTCCAGATGGTCGGGTTCTCGAACGGGTGCGCCGAGTTCACGCCGAAGAAGCCGCCGCCGTTGGTGCCCAGCTGCTTGATGGCGATCTGGCTGGCCGCCGGGCCCAGCGGGATCGACTGGTCGGCGCCCTGCACGGTCAGCGCGTGGGCATAGTCGAGGAAGGTCTGCGGCACGCCCTGCCAGACCAGCAGCAGCGCCAGCAGCAGGCACAGCGGGATCAGCCCGTAGAGGGTGGCACGGGTGAGGTCGACCCAGAAGTTGCCCAGGTTGTTCGTCGACTTGCGCGAGATGCCGCGGGCCAGCGCCACCAGCACGGCCAGGCCGACGGCGGCGCTGACGAAGTTCTGCACGGTCAGCCCGAGCATCTGGCTCAGGTAGCTGAGCGAAGCTTCGCCGCTGTAGGCCTGCCAGTTGGTATTGGTGACGAAGCTCACCGCGGTGTTGAACGCCAGCGTCCACTCCAGGCCCGGCAGGTGCTGCGGGTTGAGCGGCAGCAGTCCCTGCAACATGAGGATGGCGAACAGCAGCACCAGGCCCACCAGGTTGAACGCCAGCAGCGCCAGGGTGTAGCGCTTCCAGTCCTGCTCGTCGTCGGGATGGATGCCGCAGGCGCGGTAGATGGCCCGCTCGATGGGCAGGAACACGGGGCTCAGGAAGGTGCGCTGCCCTTCCATCACCTTGTAGTAGAAGCGCCCGAGGAACGGTGCCGGCACCAGCACCAGCGCCAGGAAGGCGACGATCAGCAACAGGTCATGACTGTTCATGACGTCTCCTAGAAACGGTCGGCGCGCAGCAGCGCCACCAGCAGGTAGATGAACAGTCCCGTGGCCAGGACCAGTGACACACCGTCGAGCACGCTCATGATTACTTTCTCCTCACGCGGGCGACTCCATCGCTTGGGCGGCCGTTGCCGCCTGACGGAAATTTTCCGCAAGGAACGCGTAAAGGAGCGATTCCCGGTCGCGCCGGGCGGCATAAAGAAAGCGTAAAAAACCGCTCTGCAGCGGCGTTCGAGAGGTTTTGTATCGAGACAGATACAGAGACGACACGCTGACGACACCCGTCGCCCGCAGCCTCGCCGACCATGGCCCGCGCACGCGATGACGGGTTAGCATGCGCGTGTCGCATGCCCCTGGCGGCCCTTGGCCATCCTGCCCCATGTTTCCCGCGACAGGTTTCTTCATGTACCCGACCACTTCCGACGACCCACGCCGCTGGACTACCCGCGCCCTGCTGGTGGATGACGACGAGCCGATCCGCGAGCTGCTCTGCGGTTATCTCGCCCGCTTCAACATCGAGGCCCACGGCGTTGCCGACGGCGTCGAGATGCGCCGCGCACTCGAGAACGAGAGCTTTGATGTGGTGGTGCTGGACCTGATGCTGCCCGGCGAAGACGGCCTGTCCCTGTGCCGTTTCCTGCGCGCCGAGTCGGACATTCCGATCCTCATGCTCACCGCGCGCTGCGAGCCGGCGGACCGCATCATCGGCCTGGAACTGGGCGCCGACGACTACATGGCCAAGCCCTTCGAGCCGCGCGAACTGGTCGCCCGCATCCAGACCATCCTGCGCCGCGTGCGCGGTACCAGCGTCTCCACCGAGGAAGGCAACCGCGGCGAACCGCGTGCCCAGGTGCGTTTCGACCAGTGGCGCCTGGACAGCGTGCTGCGCCAGCTGCATGCCCCGGACGGCCTGGTGGTACCGCTGTCCAATGCCGAATTCCGCCTGCTCTGGGTGTTCCTCGAACGCCCGCGACGGGTGCTCAACCGCGAACTGCTGCTGGACGCTGCCCGTGGCCGCACCATCGAAGCCTTCGACCGCAGCATCGACCTGCTGGTCTCGCGGCTGCGGCAGAAGCTGGGTGACGATCCGCGCTCGCCCCGGCTGATCAAGACCGTGCGCGGCGAAGGGTACCTGTTCGATGTCCGCGATATCGCCTGAGTCCGCGCCCGAGCGCGTAAAGGAAAAACCCCTGGAGCGCGCCGACAGCCTGTTCGCCCGGCTGTTCGGAGTGTTCCTGCTGGCCATCGTGGTCGCGCACCTGCTGGCGTTCGCCTGGTTCCACCACTACGGCCCGCACCGGCCCGAAGGCCCGCCGCCTCCGCCACCGGAGCAGGGCTTCGAGCGCGGCCCGCCACCGGAAGGTTTCCCGGCAGGTCCCGAGGGCTTCCGCCCACCGCCGCCTCCGCCGCCACGCCTGCCGTTCTGGAGCGCACCGTTCGCCTTCCAGCTGCTCGCGCTGATCCTCGCCGCCGGCATCGGCGCCCGTCTGCTCGCCCGCCCGGTACAGCGCATGGGCGACGCCGCGCTGCGCCTCTCCGAAGACCTGGACAGCCCGCCGCTGCCGGAAACCGGCCCGCGCGAAGCACGCCAGGCCGCCCACGCCTTCAACCGCATGCGCGAACGTATCCGCGAGCAGGTCCAGCAACGCAGCCGCATGCTGGTGGCGGTTTCCCATGACCTGCGCACCCCGCTGTCGCGCCTGCGCCTGCGCGTCGAGGAAATCGACAACCCGCAGTTGCGCACCCGCATCGGCCAGGACCTTGCCGAGATGATCGGCATGCTCGACTCCACCCTGCACTACCTGCAGCAGGAGCGCGCCACCGAGCCGCTGCAGTGGTTCGACGTGAAGGCGCTGGCCGACTCCCTCGCCGAAGACGCCTGCGAACGCGGCGCCGATGTGGGCGTGGAGGGTTACTGCGCACCGCTCAAGGTACAGCCCATGGCGCTGCGCTCGTGCCTGAACAACCTGCTGGACAACGCCCTGCGCTATGCCGGCGATGTCAGCATCGAGCTGCGCGACAGCACCCGCGAGGTGGAGATCCGCGTCCGCGACCATGGCCCCGGCATTCCTGCCGAGCTGCGCGAGCAGGTGTTCGAGCCCTTCTTCCGCCTGGAAGGCTCGCGCAACCGCAACTCCGGCGGTGTCGGTCTCGGCCTTGCCATCGCCCGCGATGCCGCGCGGCGCCAGGGCGGCGATCTGTATTTCGAGGAAACCCCCGGCGGCGGTGCCACGGCCGTGCTGCGCCTGCCCAGAAGCACAACGGCGTAACGCCGTTGTAGCCGCCAGCAAACAAAGCGCACAAACCCGCGACACAGGCAGACCCGAGGCTGTCATCACCGGAGAACCCTCCGGTTCGGCAACCATGGAGACTCTCCTATGATCAGCGGCGTGAGCAGCAGCTATGCGAGCTACTACACCAGCTCGCTCGCCCGGACCCAGACCGCCAGCAGCACTACCGCCACGCAGAGCGGTAGCACTGGCGGTTCCCAGGGCGCGGCAAAATTCCAGCAAGACCTGTTCAAGTCCATCGACAGCGATGGCGATGGCAGCATCAGCAAGGACGAACTGACCAGCGCGCTGTCCTCCAGCGACGACTCGGACAGCAGCGATATCGACATCGATGCGCTGCTCAGCGAACTGGACAGCGATGGCAGCGGCGGCATCTCCCAGGACGAACTGTCGGCAGCCATGCCGCCGCCTCCCCCACCGCCTGGGGGCATGGGTGGAATGGGCGGTGCGGGCGATTCCGCCGAAGACCTGATCAGCGCCCTGGACAGCGACGGCGACGGCAGCATCAGCAGCGACGAACTCTCCGCCCTGGGCAGCAGCGACGACAGCGAGCGCTTGAGCGAACTGTTCAGCCAGCTCGACGCCGACGGCAACGGCTCCATCAGCAGCGACGAGCTTTCCAGCGCACTGCAGGCCCAGCGCAGCGACGGCCCGCCGCCGCCCCCGCCGCCGTCGGCTTCCAGCGGCTCGTCCGGCGACGCCTCCAGCAGCACCTCGGACAGCGCGACAAGCACCGCCTCCAGCACCTCCTCGACCAGCGCCAACACCGGCGCCGCCTACCAGAAGCTGGTCGCCAACCTGCTCAAGCAGTACCAGAGCAGCGAAGTGACCGCTCTCCAGGCGACCAGTGGCAGCCTGGTCAACATCGCCGCCTGATCCGCACGCGATGCCCATCCGCCGGAGCGCCCCCCGCCCCGGCGGCTTCCCCGCATTGTTCCCCATTGCCAGCATCCCGCCGCTGCCCTAGTCTTGGCCTCTTCAAATTCATCCGATGATTGGATGTTTCCATGCCAAGCCCTATTCAGAAACGCTCGCTGGTGGACATCGCCCTCGAGCAGATCCGCCTGCGTATCGACGACGGCACCTGGCCGCTGGGCCAACGCCTGCCGCCGGAGCCCGAGCTGGCCGAGTCCCTCGGTATCAGCCGCAATACCGTGCGCGAAGCCGTGCGCGTGCTCACCTTCTCCGGTGTGCTGGAAGTGCGCCAGGGTGACGGCACCTACGTACGCGCCTGCGCCGACCCGCTGGACACCATGCTGGTGCTGGCCCGCAGCTCGGTGGAACAGGCGCTCGAAGCGCGCGGCATCATCGAGGTGGAGGCCAGCCGGCTGGCCGCCGAGCGGCGCACCGAGGCCGACCTGGCCGCCCTGCACGAGGCGCTGGAGGTCTCCGCCGTCCACCACGGCGGCGCGCTGGACGACTACATCGCCCACGACCTGGCCTTCCACCAGCGCGTGGTGGACAGCGCCCACAACCCGGTGCTCAGCGAGCTGTACCGCTACTTCTCCCAGGTGATCCGCGCCGGCCTGGAGCGCACCATCGGCGACCCCAGCCGGCCGCAACCCAGCTTCGAACTGCACCGCGAGCTGGTGGATGCCATCGCCCGCGGTGACGCCGATGCAGCCGCAAAAGCGAACCGCGCGCTGCTGATCTGACTCCCAGCTCCTTCTACGAACGCTTTCTGCCTTGCTGCCCTGGAATGCCCACCATGTCCTTGCCCAATGACCCGAAAGACACCGAACACCAGGTGTCCTGCCCGCCCGAAGAACTGCTGATCGACGCGGAAGACGACAGCACCGCGAATGCCAAACCGCGCCCACCACGCACCTGGCTGTTGCTGCTCGGCCTGGTGCTGGTGGCAATGAACCTGCGGCCGGCGCTTTCCAGCCTGTCGCCGCTGCTCAACACGGTGCGCGACGGCACCGGGCTTTCAGCGGCCGCCGCCGGCCTGCTGACGACCCTGCCGGTGCTCTGCCTGGGCCTGTTCGCCCCCCTGGCACCGATGCTCGCTCGGCGTCTGGGCGCCGAGCGCACCGTGCTGCTGATTCTCTTCACCCTGGCCGGCGGCATCGTGCTGCGCAGCCTGTT
>CBIGPF010000029.1:0-44706 GCA_966191535.1 uncultured Pseudomonas sp.
GCAGGTGCAGGTGCAGGTGCAACGGATTGGGTCTCGGCAGGCAGCGGTGAGTCCAGCACCTCTGCCACCAGGGGTTCGGCGCCTGCCGTGTCGACGGGCGCGCTGGGTGCCGCTTCCGCCTCGTCCGCCGCATCGTTCTCGCGGCTACCGAACAGCCGCTGCAGGAAGCCGGGGCGCTGTTCGCCGCCATCACCGAAATGATCGAGTACCTGGCGCTGCAGGCGGCTCAGCTCGGCCAGCAGCGCCGGCAGCTCACGGGAGGAGCTGCCGCGGCTGGGGATGTCCTTGGCCAGGCGCTTGAGCGGCTTGCGCACGTCGCCCGGCATGTCCAGGGACAGCAGTTGCTGGGACAGTTGGCTCAGCGCGGCGATGTTCTGTTCGATGCGCTGCTGGCGGCGCTGCTCGGAGTCGAGCACGGCCTTTTCCAACTGCGGGATCAGGCGCGACAGACCAGCGTCCATCTCGTCGCGGCGCAGCACTTCGCGCAGCTCCTTCATGCAGGCGTCTACCGCCTTGTCGCTGCCTTCAGCGGCCAGGCTGCTGCGCACCAGACCGCGACGCAACAGGTCGAGGCGGGCGTCCCAGCGGCGCTCGAGCTTTTCCTGCTGCTCGAGGTTATCCAGGTACTTCTGTTTCCAGCGTTGGTCGTCGTCGCGACTCATTCAGGGGCCTCGCCGCGCAAGGCGAGCGACGAGGACGAACGCAGGGCATCCGGCAGGCGGATTTCCACGGCCACGGGCAGGTGGTCGGAAATCGGGTGCGGGAGGACACTGACGCGTTCCAGCGCCAGCTCGGAACTGAGCAGGATGTGGTCCAGGCAGCGCTGCGGGCGCCAACTGGGGAATGTGGCTTCGACCTGCGGGGCAATGAGCTGGAGATCGCGCAGCGGCGAGCTTTCCAGCAGGTCGGTGGCATGGGTGTTCATGTCGCCCATCAGCACGTGGTGGCGGTAGTCCTGCAGCAGCTCGCGAATATAGGCGAGCTGGCGGGTGCGGGTCCGCGCGCCGAGGGCCAGGTGCATCATCACCACGGCCAGCGCGTCCTTGCCTTCGCCAAAGCGCATGAGGATCGCGCCGCGACCGGGCGGGCCGGGCAACGGGTGGTCTTCCAGGGCGGTGGGCTGCAGGCGGCTGAGCAGGCCGTTGCTGTGCTGGGCGATACGCCCGAGATTGCGGTTGAGCTGCTGGTACCAGTAGGGGAAGGCACCGAGCTGGGCCAGGTGTTCAACCTGGTTGATGTTGCCGGAGCGGATACTGCCGCCGTCGGCTTCCTGCAGGGCGACCACGTCGTAGTCGTGGAGCAGCTCGCCGATGCGCTGCAGGTTGGTGGCGCGCCCGGCGGTCGGCAGCAGGTGCTGCCAGCCGCGGGTCAGGTAGTGGCGGTACCTTTCGGTACTGATGCCGACCTGGATGTTGAAGCTGAGCAGGCGGAGCCGGCCGTCGTCAGGCAGGCCGGCGGATGTCCCATGGGCGTCATTCACCCGCGGGATGCAGGCTCCTGCGACACGATCACGAGTCCGCCGGCGCAGCATCGTCGTCGGACCTTACTGAGCGGCCTTGGCGTCGGCGCGTTCCTTGGCGATCAGCTGGTCAGCCAGCTGCAGCGCCTCGTCCGGGCCACCGGCCGAGCCGATGTCGAAGCGGTACTTGCCATTGACCACCAGGGTCGGCACGCCGCTGATCTGGTAGGCCATCGCCAGTTTCTTGGCCTTCTCGATCTGGCCCTTGATGGCGAAGGAGTTGTAGGTGCTGAGGAACTTGTCCTTGTCCACGCCCTGCTCGGCAACGAAGTCAGCCATTTCTTCCGGAGTGGTCAGGGCCTTCGGGTTGTTGTGCAGTTTCTCGAAGACCGAGTGGTGCACCTTCTTCTCCACGCCCATGGATTCCAGGGTCAGGAACAGCTGGCCGTGGATGTTCCACAGGCCGCCGAACATGGCCGGGATACGCACGAAGTGAACGTCGGCCGGCAGTTTCTCGACCCACGGGTTGATGGTCGGTTCGAAGGCATAGCAGTGCGGGCAGCCGTACCAGAACAGCTCCACCACCTCGATCTTGCCGGGCTGGGAGACCGGGACGGCCTGGTTCAGCTCGGTGTAGTTCTTGCCCGCTTCGAAGTCGGCGGCGTTCGCGTTCAGGGCGAACAGGCCGGCGAAGGCAAGAGCGGCGGTGAAAATCAGGTTACGCATGGTTCACTCCTTGGCTGAGCGGAACCGCCACGCTACGGCGCGGCGGGATGAAGCGGTTTGACCGGAGGGGCCAGACACGGTTCCAGCATTGTAGTGGGGGCGGATGCAAAAAAGGGCGGCCTAAGCCACCCTTTTTTCGATCAGGCGTTTCCGCCCGCGCCAGGCTGCTTAGTGCAGGCCTTCGATGTAGCTGGAGATCGCGGCGATGTCCTTGTTGGACAGCTTGCCGGCGATGCTGCGCATGATCATGGCGTCGCCGTCGTTGGTGCGCTCGCCTTCGCGGAAGGCGGTCAGCTGCTTGGCAGTGTACGCGGCGTGCTGGCCACCCAGGTGCGGGAAGCCGGCTTCGGCGTTGCCCTGGCCCGCCGGGTTGTGGCAGCCGGTGCAGGCCGGCATGCCTTCGGCGAGCTTGCCGCCGCGGAACAGGGCTTCACCCTGGGCGACCAGCTTGGGATCGGCGGCGCCGACGCTGCCGTTCTGGCTGGAGAAGTAGGCGGCGATGTCTGCCAGGTCCTCATCGCTGAGGTTGGTCAGCAGGCCGGTCATTTCCAGCACGGTGCGCTTGCCGTCCTTGATGTCGTGCATCTGCTTGAGCAGGTAACGCTCACCCTGCCCGGCCAGTTTCGGGAAGTTGGGCGCCATGCTGTTGCCATCGGCACCGTGGCAGGCACCACAGACAGCAGCTTTCGCCTGACCGGCCTTGGCATCGCCAGCGGCGTTCGCCACACCGACAAGACCCAGGGTCAACAGCAGACTCACGATCAATTTGTTCATCAGCTAATCCAATAACGGCTAAGGGTGAAAGAGTAAGGCCTGGGAGTTACTTCGACATCCACTGGATAATTGTCTGGTAATCCTCGGCGCTGCAGTCGGTGCACAGGCCGCGAGGCGGCATCGCGTTGAAACCGTTGGTCACATGTTGCACCAGCGTGTCCATGCCCTTGTCCAGGCGTGGCTTCCAAGCGGTGGCGTCGCCCTTCTTCGGCGCCATTGGCAACTGACCATTGTGGCAGGCGCCACAGGCTCTGTTGAAAACGGCTTCCGGATCCTGGGCCGCCAGGGCGCTGGATGCCAGCGCGGCAACGATGGCTGCGAACAGCAGTTTCTTCATGATTATCCTCATCGCAGGGAACATCCGCGTTCTTGATTGCGCGGACTCCAACGTTCCCGTGTGGCTCGACCCTGGGGGATAAAGCGCACACAAAATCCGCGGCATTATATACTTCAGATGCCCAAACGGAAACGAAACCGCCCCCCGCGACACCGCGTCGCACCCGCCGCGAAGTTACCCATGTCCTCGAAGAACGCTACGAAAAACCCGATTCTCGGCCTCTGCCAACAGGCCACTTTCCTCATCTCCGCCGCCAAGGTGAACCAGTGCCCGGAAGACTCCGGACTGGAAGTCGCCTTCGCCGGCCGCTCCAACGCGGGCAAGTCCAGCGCGTTGAATGCGCTGACCCACGCGAACCTGGCACGTACCTCCAAGACCCCCGGTCGCACCCAGTTGCTGAACTTCTTCCGCCTGGATGACGAACGCCGCCTGGTTGACCTGCCCGGCTACGGCTATGCCAAGGTGCCGATTCCGCTGAAGCTGCACTGGCAGCAGCACCTGGAAGCTTATCTCTCCAGCCGCAATGCGCTAGCCGGCGTGGTGCTGTTGATGGATATCCGCCATCCGCTGACCGATTTCGACCGCTTGATGCTCGACTGGGCCCAGGCCAGCCAGCTGCCGATCCACGTGCTGCTGACCAAGGCCGACAAGCTGGCCTACGGCGCGGCGAAGAACGCGCTGCTCAAGACCCGCAAAGAAATCCTCGACGGCTGGGGCGATGTCGCCACCCTGCAGCTGTTCTCGGCGCCCAAGCGCCAGGGTGTCGAAGAGGCACAAATGGTCCTCGCCGGTTGGCTGGGGCTGCTGGACGAGGAAGAAGAGGAAGCCGGCGAGGAGGCCTGAGGCCAAATCGCAGGCAAAAAAAACCCCGAGCTTCGTATGGGGAGGGGGAAGTTCGGGGTTTAAGTCCGGACCGCTAGGGCGGGGTCCAGGAATCTGCCAACACTAAACACTGCAAAGGAGCATCGAAGGGCTTCACCAGCCATTCACGAGTTCTGACTCGGCTCCCTGCGGGAAAGTTCAGCACGTCACAAAAGATTTTTTCGGCCCGCCGCGGAAGCGCCAGAGCAACTGCGCCAGAAGGCCCGCCTGGCGGGCCTTCCGACCGTTCGTCCAGTCGTCAGTGCGCCTCATCCCAGTTCGCGCCGACACCGGCCTCGACGACCAACGGTACGTCCAGCTGTGCCGCGCCACTCATCAGCGGTCGAATGCCATCACGGACCTGATCGACCAGGTCCTCACGTACCTCCAGCACCAGTTCGTCGTGCACCTGGAGGATGACACGGGCATCGATGCCGCTTTCCTGCAGCCAGTTATCCACAGCCACCATCGCGCGCTTCATGATGTCCGCGGCCGTGCCCTGCATCGGTGCGTTGATCGCCGTGCGCTCGGCGGCCTTGCGCATGGCACCGTTCTTCGAGGCGATTTCCGGCAGATAGAGGCGCCGGCCGAACAGGGTTTCGACGAAGCCCTGCTCGGCGGCCTGTGCGCGGGTACGCTCCATGTAGGCCAGCACGCCCGGGTAGCGGGCGAAATAGCGATCGATATAGGCCTGGGCCTCCTTGCGCTCGACGCCGATCTGCTTGGCCAGGCCAAAGGCGCTCATGCCATAGATCAGGCCGAAGTTGATCGCCTTGGCGCTGCGACGCTGATCGGACGTCACATCATCCAGCGGCACGCCGAAGACTTCGGCGGCGGTGGCGCGGTGCACGTCGCGGTCGTGGCGGAAGGCGTCCAGCAGGCCTTCGTCCTTGGCCAGGTGGGCCATGATGCGCAGCTCGATCTGCGAATAGTCCGCCGCCAGCAGCTTGTAGCCCTTGGGCGCGACGAAGGCCTGGCGGATGCGGCGGCCCTCGGCGGTGCGGATCGGGATGTTCTGCAGGTTCGGGTCGCTGGAGGACAGACGGCCGGTAGCCGCCACCGCCTGGTGATAGCTGGTGTGGATGCGCCCGGTGCGCGGGTTGATCTGCTCCGGCAGCTTGTCGGTGTAGGTGCTCTTGAGCTTGCTCATGGAGCGGTACTGCATGATCACCTTGGGCAGCTCGTAATCCTGCTCGGCCAGCTCGGCGAGGACGTTCTCGGCGGTGGACGGCTGGCCGGTGGCGGTCTTCGACAGCACCGGCAGGCCAAGCTTTTCATACAGGATGGCGCCCAGTTGCTTGGGCGAACCGAGGTTGAACTCCTCACCCGCCAGGTCATAGGCCTGGCGCTGCAGCTCGACCATCTTCTCGCCCAGCTCGACACTCTGCTTGCCCAGCAGGTTGGCGTCGACCAGTGCGCCGTTGCGCTCGATGCGCGCCAGCACCGGTACCAGCGGCATCTCGATCTCGGTCAGGACCTTGGCCAGGGACGGGATGGCTTCCAGTTTCTGCCACAGGGTCTGGTGCAGGCGCAGGGTGACGTCGGCGTCTTCAGCCGCGTAGGGGCCGGCCTGTTCCAGGGCGATCTGGTCGAAGGTCAGCTGCTTGGCGCCCTTGCCGGCGATATCCTCGAAGCGGATGGTGCTGTGGCCCAGGTACTTGAGTGCCAGGCTGTCCATGTCGTGGCGGGTCGCGGTGGAGTCCAGCACGTAGGATTCGAGCATGGTGTCGTAGGCGATGCCGTGCACGGCGATGGGCGTCGAGGCGTTGGCCAGGACGTTCATGTCGTACTTGGCATGCTGGCCGACCTTGCGCTTCGTCGGGTCTTCCAGAAGCGGTTTGAGGGCCTTGAGCACGGCGTCGCGGTCCAACTGCGCCGGCACGCCCATATAACTGTGGGCCAGCGGCACGTAGGCGGCCTCGCCCTCCTTCACCGCGAAGGACACGCCCACCACCTGCGCCTGCTGCGGGTCGAGGCTGGTTGTCTCGGTATCGAAGGCGATAAGGTCGGCGGCTTCCAGCTTCTTCAGCCAGGCATCGAACTGCGCTTGTTCCAGAACGATGTCGTACAGCTTCTCTGCCGCGGCAGCCGGGGCTTCCTCCAGCGCCAGCTGCGGGCTGCCGGCCTTGGCCGCCTGGCGTTGCAGATCATCCAGCCCGGTCTTGAATTCCAGGGTGCGATACAGCTCGGCCAGGGCCTCGCGGTCCGGTTCGCCGGGGTGCAGGGCATCGATCTCGATGTTCAGTTCGACGTCGCACTTGATGGTGGCGAGCTTGTAGGACAGGTAGGCCATGTCCTTGTGTTCTTCGAGCTTGGCCGGCAGGCCCTTGGCGCCGCGGATAGGCAGTTCCGGCACCATGTTCAGGCTGGCGTACAGCACATCCAGGCCGCCACCGACACCGGTGAGCAGGCCCAGGGCGGTCTTCTCGCCGACACCGGGCACGCCAGGAATGTTGTCGACCTTGTCGCCCATGAGCGCCAGGTAATCGATGATCAGCTCAGGACCGACACCGAATTTCTCCTTAACGCCATCCACGTCGAGCGTGCTACCGGTCATCGTGTTGACCAGCGTAATGTGCCCGTCGACCAGCTGTGCCATGTCCTTGTCACCGGTGGAGATCACCACCGCCCGGCCGCCGGCCGCGCTCTGCCGGGCCAGGGTGCCGATCACGTCGTCCGCTTCCACGCCTTCCACGCACAGCAGTGGCAGGCCGAGGGCGCGCACGGTGGCGTGCAGCGGCTCCACCTGCACGCGCAGATCATCCGGCATCGAGGGGCGGTTGGCCTTGTATTCGGCAAACATCTCATCGCGGAAGGTCCCGCCCTTGGCATCGAAGACCACCGCGAAGGGGCTGTCCGGGTATTGCTTGCGCAGGCTCTTGAGCATGTTCAGCACGCCCTTCACCGCGCCGGTCGGCATGCCGTTGGAGGTCATCAGCGGCGGCAGGGCATGGAAGGCGCGATACAGGTAGGACGAGCCGTCCACGAGGACGAGGGGTGCTTGGCTCATGAGGGGAATCAACCTTTTCAGAAGGGCACGGGCTAAAATGTCCGTAGCCAATTCGACAAAGGGACAAGGTTATCATGCGTACGTTGAACCGCCTGTTGCTCGCCGCTCTGCTGGGTCTTGGCGCAACCACCGTGCTGGCGGCGGACGATGCCCCAACGCCAGAGCCGGATGTGACCATCCGCCAGGAGGGCGACAAGACCATCCAGGAATACCGCGTGAACGGATTCCTCTACGCCATCAAGGTCGTGCCCAAGCACGGCAAGCCGTACTTCCTGGTACGCCAGGACGGCAGCGACGGCAATTTCATCCGCTCGGACCAGCCCGACAAGCTGATTCCGCAGTGGCAGATATTCAGCTGGTAAACCTTCCCCTCCACGACGCTCCAGAGGATTGAGCATGTCGGTATTCACGCCTCTGGAACGTCCGGTCCTGGAAGACTTTCTCGCCCCCTACGGCCTTGGCCGCCTGCGGGATTTCCGCGGCATCGCCGAGGGATCGGAAAACAGCAACTTCTTCGTCAGCCTGGAGCAGGGCGAGTTCGTCCTGACCCTGGTCGAGCGCGGCCCGGTGCAGGAGATGCCGTTCTTCATCGAACTGCTCGACGTGCTGCACGAAGCCAGCCTGCCGGTGCCCTACGCCCTGCGCACCAGGGACGGCGAGGCGCTGCGCCAGCTCGAAGGCAAGCCGGCGCTGCTGCAACCGCGCCTGGCCGGCCGTCACGAACGCTCACCGAACAACCATCACTGCCAGGAAGTCGGCGCTCTGCTGGCTCGCCTGCACCTGGCGACCCGCGAGCGGATCATCGAGCGCCCCAGCGACCGTGGCTTGAGCTGGATGCTGCAGGAAGGCAGGACGATGCAGTCTCATCTGTCCGGCAACGCCGCGACCTTGCTGGGCGATGCCCTTGAGGAGATCGCCCGCCTGCTCGCCGAACAACCGGCGCTGCCGCGCGCCAACCTGCACGCCGACCTGTTCCGCGACAACGTGCTGTTCGACGGCCCGCACCTGGCGGGAGTGATCGACTTCTATAACGCCAGTTCCGGCTGGATGCTCTACGACCTGGCGATTACCGTGAACGACTGGTGCTCGACAGACGACGGCGCCCTCGACGGCCCGCGCGCCCGCGCCCTGCTCGCGGCCTACGCGGCCAAGCGGCCGTTCACCGCCCTGGAAGCCGAGCTGTGGCCGGAGATGCTGCGGGTGGCTTGCGTGCGCTTCTGGCTGTCGCGGCTGATCGCCGCCGAGGCATTTGCCGGGCAGGACGTGCTGATCCACGACCCGAGCGAGTTCGAGCGGCGCCTGGCGCATAGGCAGACGGTGGGAATTCATTTGCCGTTTGCGCTTTAACGCCAAGGTTCCCGCACCGGCCTGCCGGCCGGATAGCGGATAAGATCCGCTCCTACAGGGAGCGCCTCGGCCCCCCAGCGTAGGAGCAGACCTGCGCTTGCCGGTGTCTGATGAGCCCCTTGTAGGAGCGAGCTGGCTCGCGAACAAACTCCGCCGCGGGGCGTTTCGCGAGCAAGCTCGCTCCTACAAAAAAGCAGGCCGGTGTGAAGCGGGTGGAGTGAATATCTAACAAGGAGTCGGCATCCCTGCCGTGACTCGTCTGCTCAAGGTCAGCCCCGGCCTGACCATCCATGGTCAGTCGTTCGCCGGCGCGGCGTATACGTCGCGTCGCTCCCGCTCACCCACATTTCGAATGCCCGCAGTTCAGGCACGTCGCGCAGCCATCCATCTGCACCACCGCCATCGTGTTGCACTTGCCGCACAACTGGGCGCCGGCTGGGAAGCCTTCGCCGGGCTCGGCCTTGTTGGTGCCTTGGGCGGCCTCGTAGGCGGCGCGCTTCTCGGCGAGGTACAGGCGCTGTTCCTCGTCCAGCTGCGGGCCTTCCATCAGGCCGATGGCGACCAGGTGGCGCTCCACCACGGCGCCGATCTCGGCGACGATCGACGGCATATAGATGCCGCCGCGCTTCAGGTACCCACCGCGCGGGTCGAACACCGCCTTCATCTCCTCCACCAGGAAGGTGCAGTCGCCGCCCTTGCGGAACACCGCGGACATGATCCGGGTGAGCGCGACGATCCACTGGAAGTGGTCCATGTTCTTCGAGTTGATGAAGATCTCGAAGGGCCGGCGCTGCTCGTAGGGGGTATCCGGGTTGAGCACCACGTCGTTGATGGTCACGTACAGCGCGTGCTCGAACAGCGGCGACTTGATCTTGTAGGTCGCGCCGACCAGCAATTCCGGCCGCTGCAGGGTTTCATCCATCTTCACCACGGCGGCCGCCGCGGCGGCTTCCACACGGGCCTTTTCCTCGGCCACGTCCACCACCTGGAAGCCTTTGATCTTCTGGTTGATCTTGACGCTCATGAGTCTCTCCAGGGGTATCAGTACTTGCCGTAATAGCCTTCTTTCAGGGCGTCGAAGAGGTTGGCGGCGGTATGGATCTCGCCGTCGTACTCCACTTCCTCGTTGCCCTTGAGTTCCACCACGCTGCCGTCTTCCAGTTCGAAGCGGTACAGCGTCTTCTCCAGGTCCGACTCTTTCACCAGCACGCCCTGGAAGGCCGCCGGGTTGAAGCGGAAGGTGGTGCAGCCCTTCAGGCCCTGGCGCCACGCGTAGAGGTAGATGTCCTTGAAGTCCTCGAACGGGTAGTCGGTGGGGACGTTGGCGGTCTTGGAGATCGACGAGTCGATCCACTTCTGCGCCGCAGCCTGGATGTCCACGTGTTGCTGCGGGGTAATGTCGTCGGCGGTGATGAAGTAGTCCGGCAGGCGGTGCTTCTCTTCCTCGGCGCCGGGCACGGCGTGGTTGTCGACCTGGTCGCGGTAGGCCAGCAGCTCGTAGCTGAAGACCGATATCTTCTCCTTGGTCTTGCGCCCGGCGCGGATCAGGTTGCGCGAATAGTGGTGGGCGAAGCTCGGCTCGATGCCGTTGGAAGCGTTGTTGGCCAGGCTCAGGCTGATGGTGCCGGTGGGCGCGATGGAGCTGTGGTGGGTGAACCGCGCACCGTGCTCGGCCAGTTCCTCGATCAGCTGCGGCGCGTGTTCGGCGACGCGCTGCATGTAGCGCGAATACTTGGCGTGCAAGACGCGGCCGGCCACCTTGTCGCCAACCTTGAGGCCATCGGCCTTCATCTCAGGACGCTTGCGCAGCATCTCGGCGGTGACGTCGTATTCCTTCACCAGAGCCGGGGCCGGGCCTTTCTCGCGGGACAGTTCCAGCGCCACTTCCCAGCCGACCAGGGCCATCTCGCGCGCCACTTCCTCGGTGAACACGCAGGCTTCCGGGCTGCCGTAGCGCAGCTTGAGCAGGGTCAGCGCCGAGCCGAGGCCGAGGAAGCCCATGCCGTGGCGACGCTTGCCGAGGATTTCCGCACGCTGCTGTTCCAGCGGCAGGCCGTTGATCTCCACCACGTTGTCGAGCATGCGGGTGAACACACGGACCACTTCGCGGTAACGCTCCCAGTCGAAGCGCGCGTTGTCGCCGAAGGCGTCGACCACGAAGGTGGTCAGGTTCACCGAGCCCAGCAGGCACGAGCCATAGGGCGGCAGCGGCTGCTCGCCGCAGGGGTTGGTGGCGCGGATCGCCTCGCACCACCAGTTGTTGTTCATCTCGTTGACCCGGTCGATCAGGATGAAGCCGGGCTCTGCATAGTCGTAGGTGGACACCATGATCATGTCCCACAGGTGCCGCGCCTTGACCCGGCCATAGACCTTGCAGGCCACGCGGCCATCGTCCCCCACCAGGTACTCGTCGTGCAGCGGCCAGTCGCGCCAGACCACTTCGTCGGCATCCTTCAGGTCGACTTCGTCGCGCTCCTTCTGGTGGATCGGGAACACCAGCGGCCAGTCCTCGTCATCCTCCACGGCGTTCATGAAGCCGTCGGTGATCAGCAGGCTGAGGTTGAACTGGCGCAGACGGCCATCTTCACGCTTGGCGCGGATGAACTCGCGCACGTCCGGATGACTGACGTCGAAGGTGCCCATCTGCGCGCCGCGCCGCCCGCCGGCGGAACTGACGGTGAAGCACATCTTGTCGTAGATATCCATGAACGACAGCGGCCCGCTGGTGTGCGCACCGGCACCGGAGACGTACGCGCCGCGCGGGCGCAGGGTGCTGAATTCGTAGCCGATGCCGCAGCCGGCCTTGAGCGTCAGGCCCGCCTCGTGGACCTTCTCCAGGATGTCGTCCATGGAGTCGCGGATGATCCCGGAGACGGTGCAGTTGATGGTCGAGGTGGCCGGCTTGTGCCCCTGGGCGCCGGCGTTGGAGATGATCCGTCCGGCCGGGATGGCGCCGTTGCGCAGGGCCCAGAGGAAACGCTCGTACCAGTGCTCGCGCAGCGCCTTGTTGGCCTCGACGTCGGCCAGGGCGCGAGCGACGCGCTGCCAGGTCTCGTCGACACTGCCGTCGATGGGCTTGCCGCTCTTGTGCTTGAGGCGGTACTTGCTGTCCCAGATGTCCTGCGAGGCGGGTTGCAGGGCGAGAACTCCGTGGTCGGCGCCGCGTGGGCGCGCATCGGTCTTGGCCATCCGAGAAATAACCTCCTGTCGGTTGGGTGGCAGGCGCAAATGGAGCGCGAGTAGACCCCATATGTAGGCATAGATTCCTGATCACCATCAATATCTTGTGTCAGGCAGCCCCAGACGGAAACGATAGACGGTTGAGCCGAAGGCGTAGGAAAAGATGCGTAAAGCCGACGATTGGCGGGGAATCATGGGAGGAAAGTGCGGGAAATTTCAGGCAGGAGAAGTGCGACGATCGGGCGCGGGCATGGCGTTGTGCCGCACCTGAATTGCAGGGGCGCGCCATGCGCACGATCACGGGCATGGCCCGCTCCTACAAGGGAGAGGGCTGGGGAGAGGGCCCCCAGGCAGAGGATTTTCCCGAGAAGCCCAACTCAGAGCTTCTCCAGACACCCCGCGAACTCGTCCGCCAGGTTGCCCAGCAGGTTCTCGTAACCCTGGGCGTCCACCTTCACGCCCACGCCCAGGTCATCCAGCTCGGCCAGACGCACCGGCAGGCCCTGGCTCAGGGTATCGGCGAGGCGCGGGCGGATCGGCGGCTCGCTGAAGATGCAGGACGGGCCGGCCTTCTGCAGTTGCGCGCGCATGGCGGCAACATGGCGGGCGCCCGGCTGTACGTCGGCGGACACCGCGAAGACGCCTGCATGGCGCAGGCCATAGGCCTCTTCGAAGTAGTCGAAAGCCTCGTGGAAGACGAAGAACGGCTTGCCCTTGAGCGGGTCGATGCGCTGCTTCAGGCGGGCGTCGAGGGTTTCCATGCGCTCGTCGAAGGCCTTCAGGTTGGCCTGGTAGCGGCTGGCGTTGGCCGGGTCGGCGATGGCCAGGTCCTCGGCCATGCGCGCGGCGATCACCTGGGCGTTGGCCGGCAGCAGCCAGAGGTGCGCATCGATCATGCCCGGACGGTGGTCGTGGTCATGGCCGAGGTCGTCGTGCCCTTCATCGTGAGCAGGATGGTTCGATTCGCTGAAGTCAGCGAATTTGCGCAGGTGCATACCGGCCTGGTCCTGCACCGCGATGCTCGGACCTTTGCGGCTTTCCAGCACCTTGGGCAGGAAGTTCTCCAGGTCCGGGCCGATCCAGTAGAACAGCTGCGCGTCGCGCACGCGGCGGATGTCGGACGGGCGCAGCGAATAGCTGTGCGGCGAGGCGCCCGGCGGCAGCAGCACGTCCGGCGTACCTTCACCATCCTGGATGGCAGCGGCGATCAGTTGCAGCGGCTTGATGCTGGTCAGCACGCTGACCTCGGCGCGCACGGGGAGGCTGAGCAGCAGCGCGCAGGCGGCGGTCAGCAAGGCGACGGGACGGAAGGACACGGCGGCACTCACACAGGGGGGACATGTAAGAGTAATATAATAACGTCTCTGAACCCGAGCGTCGCCGCCGCATGTACAAGATTGCCCCCAAGACTCCCCTCGCCTGCCGTCCGCACGACCACGCCAATTGCGTGACCAGCGCCCTGGCCGACGCCGACGCGCTGTGCGCGCGCCAGGGCGTGCGCCTGACGGAGCTGCGCCGGCGCGTGCTGGAGCTGGTCTGGGCGAGCCACAAGCCGCTGGGCGCCTACGACATCCTGGCCGTACTGAGCGAGGAAGACGGCCGCAAGGCGGCGCCGCCGACGGTTTATCGCGCCCTGGACTTCCTCCTGGAAAATGGCCTGGTGCACCGCATCGCCTCGCTCAACGCCTTCATCGGCTGCGCCCACCCGGAACATGCCCATGAAGGCCAGTTCCTGATCTGCCGTGCCTGCCACACCGCCATCGAGTTGGAGCAGCCGGCCATCAGCGACGCCATCGTCGCCGGCGCCAAGGGCGTCGGCTTCGCTGTCGAAACCCAGACCGTCGAAGTGGTCGGCCTCTGCGGCGCTTGCGCTCCCGGCCAACGGGAGGCGTGATGAGCGATACCCTGATCCGCCTGCAAGGCGTCGGCGTCAGCTATGCCGGCCAGGCGGTGCTGCAGAACGTTGACCTGACCATCGCCCCCGGCGAAATCGTCACCCTGATCGGCCCCAACGGTGCCGGCAAGACGACCCTGGTGCGCAGCGTGCTCGGCCTGCTCAAGCCCGATACCGGCAGCGTCTGGCGCCAACCGAAGCTGTCCATCGGCTACATGCCGCAGAAGCTCCACGTCGACCCGACCCTGCCGCTCACCGTTTTTCGCTTCCTGCGCCTGGTCCCCGGCGTTCAGCGCACCCACGCGCTCGACGCGCTGAAGGAAGTCGGCGCGGCGCACGTGATCGACAAGCCGCTGCAGAGCGTTTCCGGCGGTGAGCTGCAACGCGTGCTGCTGGCCCGCGCCCTGCTGCGCAAGCCGGAGCTGCTGGTACTCGACGAGCCCGTGCAGGGCGTCGACGTCGCCGGCCAGGCCGAGCTCTACCGCCTGATCGGCCGTCTGCGCGACCGTCTCGGCTGCGGCGTGCTGATGGTTTCCCACGACCTGCACCTGGTGATGAGCGCCACTGACAAGGTGGTCTGCCTGAACCGCCACGTCTGCTGCTCCGGGCATCCGGAACAGGTCAGCGGCGATCCGGCCTTCGTCGAGCTGTTCGGCCAGGACGCTCGCAGCCTGGCGGTGTATCACCACCACCACGACCATTCCCACGACCTGCACGGCGAGGTGGTGAAACCCGCCTTCCCCGCCGGCACCCGCTTCACTCCGGTCCACCAGCACGGCCCCGACTGCAACCATGGCTGATTTCCTGCTCAACGCTCTCCTCGCCGGGCTGGCCCTGGCGGTGGTCGCCGGCCCCCTGGGCTCCTTCGTCGTCTGGCGACGCATGGCCTATTTTGGCGACACCCTGTCCCACGCCGCCCTGCTCGGCGTCGCCCTCGGCTTCCTGCTGGACGTCAGCCCGACGCTGGCGGTGACCGTCGGCTGCGTGCTGCTTGCCGTCCTGCTGGTCACCCTGCAGCAGCGCCAGCCGCTGGCCGCCGACACCCTGCTGGGCATCCTCGCCCACAGCACGCTGTCGCTGGGCCTGGTGACCCTGAGCTTCATGAAGGAAGTGCGCGTCGACCTGATGGCCTACCTGTTCGGCGACCTGCTCGCCGTCAGCCAGACCGACCTGATGTGGATCATCGCCGGCAGCGCGCTGGTGCTGGGGCTGATCTGCTGGCTGTGGCGGCCCCTGCTGGCGATCACCGTGCACGAGGAGCTGGCGCGAGTCGAAGGCCTGCCGGTGACCGCGATCCGCCTGGCGCTGATGCTGCTGATCGCCATCGTCATCGCCGTGGCGATGAAGATCGTCGGCGTGCTGCTGATCACCTCCCTGCTGATCATCCCCGCCGCCGCCGCCCAGCGGCATGCACGCAGTCCGGAGCAGATGGCCTTCGGCGCCAGCCTGATCGGCCTGGTCGCGGTGTGTGCCGGGCTCTCGCTGTCCTGGTTCAAGGACACCCCCGCCGGCCCCTCCATCGTGGTCAGTGCAGCGGCCCTGTTCCTGCTGAGTTTTGTCCTGCCGCGCCGGACAGTGTAGAATTTGGCGATTTTTTGATCAAAAGAGACCCTGACGCATGAAGTCGTTCGTCATCCGCCTGTTCGCGCTGATGGCCATGGCGCTGGCCCTCGCGGCCTGCCAGAGCACCGCGAGCAATCCGCCCAGCAGCAGTGGCTTCGAGACCGAACTGGCCGCCGGCCGCCTGGAGTCCGCGCAGCTTGCGCTGGGGTCCGAGCAGGAAGACACCGCCCAGCTCGCCGAGCGCCGCAAGCGCCTCGCCGACGCCTACCTTGAGCGCAGCCGCGAGGCCCTGGCCAAGGGCGACGTCAACGGCGCGACCACCGCCCTGACCCGTGCCCGCTCGCTGATGCCGCGCGCGCCCGGCGTCGCCGCCGACGTGAGCGGCCTGCGCAAGCCGGCCTCGCCCACCAGCCAGCCGACCTGCACGCCATGACCCACGGGCGTCCGTCCGCGGCGCCCGTTATTTCCTTTTGTTCCGTGCTTAGCTGAACAAGGATTAATCAGCCATAAAAAAGCAGGTTAAAATGCGCGGTTTTGGCTGACCGCCTACGCTCGTTGCCAACGCCTGTTCATCCGACGGCCGCGGCAGCGACAGCGCCTCTCCGTACCCACAAGGTTCGCTACGTGATCGAATTCCACGACGTCCACAAGACCTATCGCGTCGCCGGACGCGATATCCCGGCCCTGCAGCCCACCCGCCTGTCCATCGAAGGCGGCCAGGTCTTCGGCCTGATCGGCCATTCCGGCGCCGGCAAGAGCACCCTCCTGCGCCTGATCAACCGCCTGGAAGAACCCAGTGGCGGGCGCATCGTCATCGACGGCGAGGACATCACCGCCCTGGACGCCGACGGCCTGCGCCGCTTCCGCCAGCGTGTCGGGATGATCTTCCAGCACTTCAACCTGCTGGCGTCCAAGACCGTCGCCGACAACATCGCCATGCCGATGAAGCTCGCTGGCACCTTCAGTGCCGCCGAGATCACCGCGCGAGTGGACGAACTGCTCGATCGCGTCGGCCTCAAGGACCACGCGCGCAAGTACCCGGCACAGCTCTCCGGCGGCCAGAAGCAGCGCGTCGGCATCGCCCGTGCGCTGGCCTGCCGTCCGACCATCCTGCTCTGCGACGAGGCCACCAGCGCGCTCGATCCGCAGACCACCGGCCAGGTCCTGCAACTGCTGGCAGAGATCAACCGCGAGCTGAAGCTGACCATCGTCCTGATCACCCACGAGATGGACGTGATCCGCCGTGTCTGCGACCAGGTCGCGGTGATGGACGCCGGACGCATCGTCGAACAGGGCGAGGTCGCCGACGTATTCCTCCACCCACAGCACGACACGACCCGCCGCTTCGTCTTCGAGGCCGAGCGCGTCGACGAGGACGAGCAGCACGACGACTTCGCCCACGTGCCGGGCCGCATCCTGCGCCTGACCTTCCGCGGCGAGGCGACCTACGCGCCGCTGCTGGGCACCGTCGCACGCCAGACCGGCGTCGACTACAGCATCCTTGCCGGCCGTATCGACCGCATCAAGGACCAGCCCTACGGCCAGCTCACCCTTTCCCTGGTGGGCGGTGACATCGAAGCCGCACTGGCGCAGCTCAACGCTGCCGAAGTCCATGTGGAGGTGCTGCGCGCATGAGTGCTTTCTTAGAAACGATCAGCTTTGTAAACATTGATTGGTCGGAAATCCTCCAGGCCAGCCTCGACACCTTCTGGATGCTCGGCGGCTCCCTGCTGTTCACCGTCATCCTCGGCCTGCCGCTGGGCGTGCTGCTGTTCCTCACCGGGCCGAAGCAGATGTTCGCCAACCGCGGCATCTACGGCGTGCTGGCGTTCATCGTCAACGTGCTGCGCTCGCTGCCGTTCATCATCCTGCTGATCGTACTGATCCCGCTCACGGTGATCCTGGTTGGCACCTCGCTGGGCGTCGCCGGGGCCATCCCGCCGCTGGTGGTGGGTGCCACGCCGTTCTTCGCGCGCCTGGTGGAAACCGCCCTGCGCGAGGTGGACAAGGGCATCATCGAAGCCACCCAGGCCATGGGCGCCAGCACCCGCCAGATCATCTGGAACGCCCTGCTGCCCGAGGCCCGTCCGGGCATCATCGCCGCCATCACCGTCACCGCCATCACCCTGGTGTCCTACACCGCGATGGCCGGCGTGGTGGGGGCCGGCGGCCTCGGCGACCTGGCGATCCGCTACGGCTACCAACGCTTCCAGGACGACGTGATGCTGCTCACCGTGGTGATGCTGGTGGTGCTCGTCCAGATCCTGCAGACCGTCGGCGACAAGCTGGTGGTCCACTATTCCCGCAAATAACCACAAGGCCCGCCGGATGCGGGCCGACAAAGGAGCCAACCATGAAGAAGCTGTTCGCCGCGTTCGCTGCCGCCGCAGTCATCGCCACCCCGCTGGCCCAGGCCGCCGAGAGCCTGACCGTCGCCGCCACTCCGGTGCCGCACGCCGAGATCCTCAACTTCGTCAAACCCATCCTGGCCAAGGAAGGGGTTGAGCTGAAGGTCAAGGAATTCACCGACTACGTGCAGCCCAACACCCAGGTCGCCGAGAAGCGCCTGGACGCGAACTTCTTCCAGCACCAGCCTTACCTGGATGAGTTCAACAAGACCAAGGGCACCAGCCTGATCGCCGTCACTGGCGTGCACATCGAGCCGCTGGGCGCCTACTCCACCAAGTTCAAGAAGCTCGACGAGCTGCCCTCGGGCGCCACCGTGGTGATCCCCAACGACGCCACCAACGGCGGCCGCGCCCTGCTGCTGCTGGACAAGGCCGGCGTGATCAAGCTGAAGGACAACAAGTCCATCACAGCGACCCCGAAAGACATCGTCGAGAACCCGAAGAACATCAAGGTGCGTGAGCTGGAAGCGGCCACCCTGCCGCGCGTGCTGACCCAGGTCGACCTCGCCCTGATCAACACCAACTACGCCCTGGAAGCCAAGCTGAACCCCACCAAGGACGCGCTGGCCATCGAAGGCGCCGACTCGCCCTACGTGAACATCCTGGTTGCCCGTCCGGACAACAAGGACAGCGACGCCATGCAGAAGCTGGCCGCCGCCCTGCACAGCCCCGAGGTGAAGCAGTTCATCCTCGAGAAGTACAAGGGCGCCGTCGTTCCGGCCTTCTGATCGCCGCGACACTGACGCGTATGAAAAGCCCGGTCGAATGACCGGGCTTTTTCGTTTCAGCATCCCGCAAAACCGCGCGCCAGGGCCTTTGCTCAAAAAAACACCAACCTTTCCTGCATATTTTCCATGCCGCAAAGGCATCGGCTTTTTGCCGATCCGCTGAAACCCACGAATGCTGCGGCCTGCAGCGATCCGCCGAAAACCTATAGCACCGAAAGTTATTTAAATAAGAGAAACAATCACTTCAAGAGCTAAGACGCTCCGCCAATCATGCAGGTCCGTTTCAAGCGCGACGTAGAGCCGCGCAGACCTGCAAGGAGATCGTTCATGGCTCAACCCCAGCATGCCCTCGCGCCGGATGCCTTCCTGCGCCACGTGCCCGGCGGCGACCTGGTCGATCTTGGCCGTCCGCTGCGTCATGCGCTGGAGCTGGGCCGCCATGTCCCGGCAAAACCCCGCGCGCTGAGCCGCCGTGAAGCCGTCCTGCTCGGTCTGTTCGCGCTTACGCTGCACGGCGCAGTGATCTACTGGCTAAGCCAGCAGCCCACCCCGCAACTGCCGGAAGTGCCGCCTCAGGTGCCGCCGATGACCATCGAATTCACCGCGCCGACGCCGCCGGTGGTCGAACCGCCGCCGCCCGAGCCGATTCCCGAGCCGGTCGTGCAGGAGCCGCCGCCTCCGGTGGTGGACGAGAACGCGGTGAAACCGGCGCCGCCCAAACCGATCCCCAAACCCAAGCCGAAGCCGGTCCCCAAGCCCGTGCCCAAGCCGGTCGAGCAACCTACGCCGCCCAAGGCCGAAACCCCGCCGCCACAATCGGCTCCGCCCGCTCCGGCGGCACCGGCGCCAGCTCCGCTGACGCCGCCGTCGGCCAACGCCGGTTACCTGAAGAACCCGGCGCCGGAATACCCGCCACTGGCCCAGCGCCGCGGCTGGGAAGGCACCGTGCTGCTGCGCGTGCATGTTCTCGCCAGCGGTAGCCCGAGCGAGATCCAGGTGCAGAAGAGCAGCGGCCGCGATGCCCTCGACGATGCCGCGGTGCGTGCGGTGAAACGCTGGAGCTTCGTCCCCGCCAAACGCGGCGACGTGGCCCAGGACGGCTGGGTCAGCGTACCCATCGACTTCAAATTGCATTGATTCCACTTGCCCAGATCAGCCGCACGAGAACCGCGGAAGGAGAAAACCCATGAGTCTGCCCCTGAACCCCCTGGAATCCGTCGAAGGCGCAGTCATCTGGCTGCTGGTCGGCTTCTCCGTCGTCACCTGGGCGCTGGCCCTGGTGAAAGGCGTTCAGTTCACCCGCCAGAAGTCCCAGGACAAGCGCTTCCAGAAGCAGTTCTGGAGCGCCACCAGCCTCGAATCGGCCGGTGACCAGGCCGCCGGCAAGCCCGGCGCTGGCGCCCGAGTCGCCCAAGCCGGTTTCGCCGCCATCCAGGTGCAGGACAACGGCCAGCCGGACCTCGCCCAGTCGATCAACCACCAGGATCGCCTCGAGCGCGCCCTGCGCCAGCAGATCCAGCGTGAGCGCCGCTCCCTGGAATCCGGCCTGGCGGTGCTTGCCTCGATCGGCTCCACCTCGCCCTTCATCGGCCTGTTCGGGACCGTGTGGGGCATCATGGAAGCGCTCAAGGGCATCAGCGCGGCCGGCTCGGCGAGCCTCGAAACCGTCGCCGGCCCGATCGGCAGCGCACTGATCGCCACCGGCGTGGGTATCGCCGTCGCCGTCCCGGCGGTGCTGGTCTACAACTACTTCCTCCGTCGCCTGAAGCTCACCGCAGCCGACCTCGACGACTTCGCCCACGACTTCTACAGCCTCGCGCAGAAGAGCGCCTTCCGCGTCGTCACCCTGCCCACTGCCGCACGCAAACCGGCTGCTGGCGCCAGCGTGAAGGAGGCGAGCTGACATGGCCTTCTCGACCCAGGACAGCGACGAGGTTCTCTCCGAGATCAACGTGACCCCGCTGGTGGACGTGATGCTGGTGCTGCTGGTGGTGTTCATCGTCACCGCACCACTGCTGACCAACGCCATCCCGATCAACCTGCCCAAGACCGAGGCGGTCGCCCCGCCGGAGCAGAAAGACCCGCTGGTGGTGAGCATCGACGGCGCCGGCAAGTGGTTCATCAACAAGGACGAGATCCAGCCGGACCTGCTGCAAAGCAACCTGGCGGCGGCCAAGGCCAAGGATGCCGGAGTGCGTGTGCAACTTCAGGCCGATGAAACGGTGAACTACGGCCAGGTGGCCAAGGCCATGGCCTCCATCGAGAAGGCAGGCATTACCAAGCTGGCGGTGATCACCGCGCGCTGAGGACCTGTAAGACACCTGAAACAGAGCGGGTGTAGAAAGGGACCTCCACAACGTACCGAGCTTCAAGGCCGCTCTCCCAATACTCAGGCAGGGGTGAGCGGCCTTTTTTTATCTGTGGACTCCTGGCTCACCGATTCGTCGGCGACACCCTCTCCCTAGCTCTCTCCCTTCAGAGAGAGGACGGGGGGAGAGGGTAGCCCTGAGTGCGGGAGTTCCCCTGCCAAGAAGGTCCACCGCCCCGCCGTTCGTCGTCATCCCCGCCCCGGCAATAAACCTATGCCTTTCAGGCCCTTCCGCGGCCGCCACTCTTCCTCTAAGTTGATGACAGTCTGGAGACCTGAGGGGTACCGCATGACATCGTCTCCCGCTTCGGAAGGCCCGTTCTATCCGCCGACACTGGGGGTGCCGGAACGCTTCACACCTGCACAGCTGCGCGCCTCGCTCGACATCACCATGAGCGAACACGGCGCCGGCCCCGTGTGGCTGTTCGCCTACGGTTCGCTGATCTGGCGCCCGGAATTCCCGGTGGCCGAGGCCCGCCGCGCCCGGGTGCACGGCTACCACCGCGGCCTCTACCTGTGGTCCCTCACCCACCGCGGCACGCCGGAAGCACCGGGCCTGGTGCTCGGCCTGGATCGCGGCGGCTCCTGCGCCGGCTTCGCCTTCCGCCTGCCCGACGACAACCTCGACGCCAACCTCTATGCGCTCTGGGAACGGGAGATGCCCTACGCCTCCTACCGTCCGGAATGGCTGAACTGCCGCCTCGACGACGGCAGTCGCGTGCGCGCCCTGGGCTTTGTCCTCGAACGCCACCTGCCCAGCTACGCCGGTTCCCTGCCCGACAACATCGTCCAGCACGTGCTCGACAGCGCCCAGGGCCACTTCGGCACCACCCGCGACTACGTCGAGCAGACCGCCCGGGCCCTGCGCGAATGCGCCATGCCCGACCTCAACCTGGAAGGCATCCTGGCGCGCTGCTGCCCGCTGCGCCGGGCGCAGGACTGACGCCTTATCGCCATTCGTTAGATAGAAATACTGCATAAGCAAAGAATTTCTTATTCCTTAACGAATATTAAAACCCTCCCTAAAATGCCTTCTCATGACGATTCGAGAGGGCCGCTCCATGCGCAACGAACGCATCCGCTACCTGATCGTGCCGGGCTGGCACGGTTCCGACGACGCCCACTGGCAGAGCCACTGGCAGCGCGCCCTGCCGAACGCCGAGCGGGTGCAGCAGCGGGACTGGATTACCCCGCAGCACAACGACTGGGTCGCCGAACTCGACCGCGAAATCCGCCGCGAACCCGGCCGCGTGGTGCTGATCGCGCACAGCCTGGGCTGCGTCACCGTCGCCTCCTGGGCGGCCCACGCCGACCGCCGCGCCCTCGCCCAGGTCGCCGGTGCCCTGCTGGTCGCGCCAGCCGACGTGGAGCGGGAAACCTGCCACGAGGCCCTGCGCAACTTCGCGCCGATCGCGGCACAGACCCTGCCCTTCCCTGCCGTGCTGGTCGGTTCGGACAACGACGCCGCCTGCAGCCCGCAACGCGCGCTGATCCTCGGCCGCGCCTGGGGCACCGAGACGGTGATCCTGCCCTCCGCCGGGCACATCAACGTGAAATCCGGCCACGGCGCCTGGGAATCGGGCTACCGTCATCTGTATCGCCTGCAGTACCTGATCGACCAGCAATCGCGCCAGCGCGCCTGATCCCCGCTCCTGATCCCGGTAGCGCGGTGTGACGACCGCGCCTATCCCCTCTTGGCGCGGATTCGGCTAGGGTGAGGCATCGCCCCACGCCGGAGACTGCCATGCCACCGTTGCACGACCTGTCCGCCGTCGAACTGCTCGCGCTGTAC
Source organism: uncultured Pseudomonas sp. (assembly GCA_966191535.1). Taxonomy (GTDB): domain Bacteria; phylum Pseudomonadota; class Gammaproteobacteria; order Pseudomonadales; family Pseudomonadaceae; genus Pseudomonas. The sequence continues at coordinate 22,448 of CBIGPF010000029.1, forward strand.
CGCTCCCACCAGCTCTCCCCTGTCGAGTACCTCGAGCACCTGATCGCCCACATTGATCGCTGGGAGCCGCGGCTCTGCGCGCTCTTCGCCTTCGACCCGCAGCGGGCTATGGAGCAGGCGCGACGCTCGGAGGCGCGCTGGATCCGCTGCGCGCCCTGTGGCGAGCTGGATGGCGTGCCGGTAACCATCAAGGAGCTGATCGCCACCCGCGGCGACCCGATTCCCCAGGGCAGCGCGGCCACCCTGCTGCAACCTTCCGCCGGCGATGCTCCGCCCGCCGCGCGGATGTTCGAGGCTGGCGCGATCCTGCTGGGCAAGACCACGGTGCCGGACTTCGGCATGCTCTCCTCCGGGCTCTCCAGCTTCCACGAACTGGCGCGCAACCCCTGGGACCTGCGAATGAACCCCGGCGGCTCCAGCGCCGGCGCCGCCTCGGCCGCCGCCGCGGGCTACGGGCCGCTGCACATCGGCACCGACATCGGCGGCTCGGTGCGGCTGCCGGCGGGCTGGTGCGGCCTGGTCGGCTTCAAGCCGAGCTTCGGGCGCATTCCCATCGACCCGTACTACACCGGACGCTGCGCCGGGCCCATGACCCGAACGCTGGATGATGCGGCGCTGATGATGAAGCACCTCACCCGCCCGGACTGGCGCGACGCCACGTCGCTTCCACCGGCGGACCTGGACTGGCACATCGAGCCGCTGGACGTGCAGGGGCTGCGCATCGGCCTGCAGCTCGACCCCGGCTGCGGGCTGCAGCCGGACGCGGAAGTCTGCGCTGCCGTCGAGGCGGTCGCGCAGCGCTTCGCCAATGCGGGCGCAGAGATCGTCGAAGTCCAGCCGATCCTCGACCGCGAACTGCTCGACGGTCTCGACAAGTTCTGGCGCGCACGCTTGTGGGCCGAGCTGGAAAACCTGCCGTGCGAACGCCAGGCCAAGGTGCTGCCCTACATCTACCAGTGGGCCGAAGGCGGCGCCTCGGTCAGCGGCGCCGACGCGGTGCGCGGCTACAACCGCACTTTCGACATGCGTCGACGGGCCGCCGAGCAATTCCACGAAGTAGACTTCCTGCTCTCGCCGACCAACCAGGTCGCCGCCTTCCCGGCCGAGTGGGCCTCGCCCACCAACGACCCAGCGCTGCCCTTCGAGCACATCGGTTTCACCGTACCCTGGAACATGTCCGAGCAACCGGCACTCTCAATCAACTGCGGCTTCACCAGCACCGGTATGCCCATCGGCCTGCAGATCGTCGGTCCGCGCTTCGCCGACATCGACGTGCTGCGTCTGGGCAAGACCTACGAACACTGGCGCGGCCCCGTCAGCCGCTGGCCGCAGCCGCCCGGAGTCAACTAGGCTCAGACACACCGCCGACCACAAGGATCCGATCGCGCGCCCATGCAGTACACCACCTACATCGCCCACTTCCTGGTCGTCATCCAGCTGCTGGGGATCATCGCCGCCGTCCACGCAGTGCTCAGCGTGCGCACCGCTCAAGGCGCCATCGCCTGGGCGACGTCGCTGGTGTTCATGCCGCTGCTGACGCTGGTGCCCTACCTGGTGTTCGGTCGCAGCCGCTTCGACGCCTACATCGGCGCACGCCGGCAGGCCAACGATGAAATGCACGTGGCTGCCGCCGAGCTGGACTGGCGCCCCTGGGTGGAAGAGGCCCTCGCCGCGCGCCAGTACCATGCCTACAAGTCGCTCAAGGCCATGGTCGGGCTGGCGCGCATGCCGACGCTGGCGAACAACAAGGTGCGCCTGCTGGTGAACGGCAAGGCCTCCTTCGACGCGATGTTCGAGGCCATTTCCAGCGCACAGAAAGTGATCCTCGTGCAGTTCTTCATCATCCGCGACGACGCCCTCGGCCAACGCCTCGCACAGTTGCTGCTGGAGCGCGCGGCCAACGGCGTGGACGTGTTCCTGCTGTATGACGGGATCGGCAGCCACGCCCTGTCGCGCCGCTACATCGAGCGCCTGCGCCAGGGCGGTGTGCAGGTACACGCCTTCAGCACTGGCAGCGGGATGATCAACCGCTTCCAGGTGAACTTCCGCAATCACCGCAAGATCGTCGTGGTCGACGGCGTGCGCGGCTTCGTCGGCGGGCATAACGTCGGCGTCGAATACCTGGGCGAGAAGCCACCGCTGGCGCCCTGGCGCGATACCCACATCGAACTGCACGGCCCAGCCGTCGCGTGCCTGCAGGAGTGCTTCGCCGAGGACTGGTTCTGGGCCACCCACACGCTGCCGACACTGATCCTGCCCGATGGCTACGACGACGCCGGCATGCTCTGCCAGGTGGTGCCCAGCGGCCCGGCGGACACCCAGGAAACCTGCTCGCTGTTCTTCGTCGAATCGATCAACGCGGCGGTGGAACGGGTGTGGATCACCACGCCGTATTTCGTCCCGGACGAAGCCGTCGCCGCCGCCCTGCGTTTGGCGGTGCTGCGTGGCGTGGACGTGCGCATCCTGTTGCCCTCGCGGCCGGACCACAGGACGGTCTACGCCGCCTCCAGCCTCTATGCGCTGGAGGCCGTGCGCGCTGGCGTGCGGGTATTCCGCTACCAACCGGGGTTCCTGCACCAGAAGGTGGTGCTGATCGACCACGACAGCGCCGCGGTGGGCAGCGCCAACCTGGACAACCGCTCCTTCCGCCTGAATTTCGAGATCATGGTGATCACCGTCGACGAAGGCTTCGCCCGCGACGTGGAGAACATGCTGGAAGAGGACTTCGCCCAGTCGGTGGAGATGACGCTGGACGATCGCAAGCGCGTGCACCGGCTGCAGCAGCTGGGGATGCGGGTGGCACGGCTGGTGTCGCCGATTCTCTGAAGATTCGGAGCGAGGCTGGCCCTCTCCCCCGCCCTCTCCCTGAAGGGAGAGGGAGCCGTCCTCTGCATCGATACTTTTCGAAGTCAGCCGGAGGGCGCAGAGATATCCGCGTCTGCCGGACAGTCCCCTCTCCCTTCAGGGAGAGGGTTAGGGAGAGGGTGCTAACCCCGCGCGTCAGGACCAGCAGGTAAATATCATCCAAAAGAAAACGCCCGGTTCACTCGCGTGAACCGGGCGTTTCTTTCTCTAGCGCGAGGTCATCAGGCTGGCGCGGAGGAGCGGATCAGGTGATCGAAGGCGGAGAGCGACGCCTTGGCGCCTTCGCCGACCGCGATCACGATCTGCTTGTACGGTACGGTGGTCACGTCACCGGCGGCGAAGATGCCCGGCAGCGAGGTTTCACCGCGTGCGTCGACGATGATCTCGCCACGCGGGGTCAGCTCGATGGTGCCCTTGAGCCATTCGCTGTTCGGCAGCAGGCCGATCTGCACGAAGATGCCCTCCAGGTCGATGGACTTGAACTCTTCCGAGTTGCGGTCCTTGTAGACCAGGCCGGTGACCTTCTGGCCATCGCCTTTCACTTCGCTGGTCAGCGCGCTGGTGATCACGTCCACGTTCGGCAGGCTGAACAGCTTGCGTTGCAGCACGGCGTCGGCGCGCAGCTTGCTGTCGAACTCCAGCAGGGTCACGTGGCTGACGATACCGGCCAGGTCGATGGCCGCCTCGACGCCGGAGTTGCCGCCGCCGATCACCGCCACGCGCTTGCCCTTGAACAGCGGGCCGTCGCAGTGCGGGCAGAAGCAAACGCCCTTGGCCTTGTATTCCTTCTCGCCCGGCACGCCCATTTCGCGCCAGCGGGCGCCGGTGGCCAGGATCAGGGACTTGGCCTTCAGGCTGCCGCCGCCCTCGAACTGCACTTCGTGCAGGCCGCCGACGGTCTTCGCCGGGATCAGGGCGCTGGCGCGCTGGAGGTTCATGATGTCGACGTCATAGTGCTTGACGTGCTCTTCCAGCTGACGGGCCAGTTTCGGGCCTTCGGTCTCGGTCACCGAGATGAAGTTCTCGATCGCCATGGTGTCCAGCACCTGGCCGCCGAAGCGCTCGGCCGCCACACCGGTACGGATGCCCTTGCGAGCGGCGTAGATGGCCGCCGCGGCACCCGCCGGGCCACCGCCGACGACCAGCACGTCAAACGCTTCCTTCGCCGACAGCTTCTCGGCCTCGCGGGCAGCGGCGCCGGTGTCGATCTTGGCGAGGATTTCTTCCACGCCCATGCGGCCCTGGCCGAACACTTCACCGTTGAGGTAGATGCTCGGCACAGCCATCACCTGGCGGCGCTCGACTTCTTCCTGGAACAGCGCACCGTCGATGGCGACGTGGCGGATGTTCGGGTTGAGCACGGCCATCAGGTTCAGCGCCTGGACGACGTCCGGGCAGTTCTGGCAGGACAGCGAGAAGTAGGTTTCGAACTCGAACGAACCCTGGATGCCCTTGATCTGCTCGATCACTTGCGCGTCGAGCTTGGACGGGTGGCCGCCGACCTGCAGCAGTGCCAGCACCAGGGAGGTGAATTCATGGCCCATGGGGATGCCGGCAAACGCCAGGCCGATGTTCGCCCCCGGGCGGTTCAGCGAGAAGGACGGTTTGCGAGCGTCGCTGCCATCTTCACGCAGGGTGATCTTGTCGGTCAGGCCGACGATTTCATGCAGCAGCTCGCTCATCTCGCGGGATTTGTCGCTGTCATCGAGGGACGCGACGATCTCGAACGGCTGCTGGACCTTTTCCAGGTAGGCCTTCAACTGGGTTTTAAGCGTGGCGTCCAACATGATTCAAATCCTCGGAATTTGAGCAAAGGGGTTCCCCGGCAGGCTTTTCAGCCCACCCTACGCACGCTTTTGGCTTGGGTAGGGAGGATGCCGGTAGGCATCCTCGGGGTGTTGCCAAACGGCTCGGGAAGCTGGGTGGGCGGGCGCCCGGTGGTTGCGTGGCGGGAGCCGCCGCGCAACCGCTTCCCGGTCGTTCTTAGATCTTGCCGACCAGGTCCAGCGACGGAGCCAGGGTCTTCTCGCCTTCTTTCCACTTGGCCGGGCAGACTTCGCCCGGGTGAGCGGCGGTGTACTGGGCAGCTTTCAGCTTGCGCAGGGTTTCGCCGACGTCACGAGCGATCTCGTTGGAGTGGATTTCGACGGTCTTGATGATGCCTTCCGGGTTGATCACGAAGGTGCCACGCAGGGCCAGGCCTTCTTCCGGGATGTGCACGCCGAAGGCGTTGGTCAGCTGGTGGGTCGGGTCGCCGATCAGCGGGAACTGGGCTTTGCCAACGGCCGGGGAAGTTTCGTGCCACACCTTGTGGGAGAAGTGGGTATCGGTGGTCACGATGTAGACCTCGGTACCGGCCTTCTGGAACTCGGCGTAGTTGTTGGCGGCGTCTTCGATCTCGGTCGGGCAGTTGAAGGTGAAGGCTGCCGGCATGAAGATCAGAACGGACCACTTGCCCTTGAGGGATTCTTCGGTGACTTCGATGAACTTGCCGTTATGGAAAGCGTTGACCTTGAACGGTTGAACGGGGGTGTTGATCAGGGACATTAGGCAATTCCTCAATGAGAGTTTGTCGTTTAATCGAGTGGTCGATCGGTTGAAATTCGACAGGGGCAAGATTATCGCCTGATGACAGAAAAGGCCCATTGATTTAGGGCATCACGAATATTGAGTATCTCTATCGAGATATCTATAAAAGGAAGAAGTTTCCTATCAAGCGAAACGCGCCATCCACCCTGTGGACGACTGTCACGAGGCCTCTGGCCTGCGGTGTTGCGCCCTGCCCCGGTAATCCGGCGGCACGCGCCGGTCCGACCACCTTCGCCTGAAAGCGCCGCGAGAACAACGCCAATCGCGACGTACGGCGCCTCGAACAATACCGTAAGCGGCGATTTTCCTGCCCCACTGGTCAAGCCTGTCCACAAGCCTATGCTTGTGCCTGAGAGCCGTTCACCACGGCTCCTGACGCCCACGGACAGCCTTCGCGACGCGGCGCAGCCGCACGCATGACGACGAGGACTCCCGATGATCCAGTTCCTGCTCGGCGACGAGGCGGTCCAGGCCGACGGATTCGCGCCCGAGACCAGCCTGCTCGACTACCTGCGCATCCACCGCGCACGCACCGGCACCAAGGAGGGCTGCGCCTCGGGCGACTGCGGCGCCTGTACCGTGGTGCTCGCCGAACCCAACGGCGATGCATTGCGCTACCGCGCGGTAAACGCCTGCATCACGCTGCTGGGCGCAGTCCATGGTCGCCAGGTGCTGACGGTGGAGCACCTCGGCACTCCCGACACACTGCATCCGGTGCAACAGGCGATGGTGGACTGCCACGGGTCGCAGTGCGGCTTCTGCACGCCGGGCATCGTCATGTCGTTGTTCGCCTGGCACCACTCGCCACCGCCGCATGACCGCGAAACGGCGCTGACCGCGCTCTCCGGCAACCTGTGCCGTTGCACCGGCTACCGGCCGATCCTCGACGCCGCCACGCAGATCGCCGGGCAACCGTGCCTCGACAGCTTCGCGCAGAACACCACGCTGACGGTCGCGCACCTGCGTGAGATAGCCACCGCCGGCACGCTGCGCGACGCCGAGGCGCAGGCGTGGTTGCCCGGCTCGCTGGATGAACTCGACGCCCTGCTGCAGGCCCGCCCGACTGCCCGACTGATCGCCGGCGGCACCGACCTGGCGCTGGACGCCACGCAGAACCTGAAGGCCTTCCCGGCGCTGATCCACCTCGATCGGCTGAGTGAACTGCAGCGCCTGGAAGTCCATCCCGATCATCTGCTGATCGGCGCGGCGCGGACCTACGCCGACTGCCTCGACGCGCTCAGCGAATTCCCCGGCGTCCCTGCCCTGCTGGAGCGCCTGGGCTCGCTGCAAATCCGCCAGCGCGGCACCCTGGGCGGCAACATCGCCAACGCCTCGCCCATCGGCGACATGCCGCCGGTACTGCTGGCACTGGATGCGCGGTTGCGCCTGCGCAAGGCGGGTACCGTGCGCGACGTCTCCATCGACGGATTCTTCACCGGCTACCGCACGACCATCCTGCAGCCGTGCGAGTACATCGAGGCGGTGCTGATACCGCGCCTGCGCGGCAACCAGCGGTTCCGCGTCGACAAGATCTCCAAGCGCCGCGACGACGACATCTCCGCCCTGTGCCTGGCGCTGCGCCTGGACCTCGACGACACCGGCAGCGTCATCGACGCGCGCCTCGCCTGCGGCGGTATGGCCGCCACGCCGTTACGCGGCACGCAGACCGAAGCAGCCTTGCGCGGCAGGCCTTTCGACGCTGCGGCCGTTGCCGCGGCACAGGCCGCGATTCCGCTGGACTTCCAGCCCATCGACGACCTGCGCGCCAGCGCCGCCTATCGCCTGAAAGTGGCGCAGAACCTGTTGCAGCGCGCACTACTGGAGTGGCCAGGACGCTCTGCGGAGGTGTGTCATGCGTAGCCTGCCACCGCTGGCCAGCAACGGCGTCGCGGTCGCCATCCACAGCGCGGGCAAGCCCCGTGAACACGACAGCGCCACACTGCACGTGCGCGGTGCTGCCCGCTACGTGGACGACCTGAAGGAATCTCGCGAGCTGCTGCACGCCGCCGTCGGCCTGACTGAAATCGCCTGCGGCGCCGTACTGTCTCTTGACCTCGACGCCGTGCGTAGCGCACCCGGCGTCATCGCCGTGCTCACCCTGGGCGACGTCCCCGGCCATACCGACATCGGCCCGGTGTTCCCCGGCGACCCGCTGCTGGCCGGCGACCGGGTGAAGTACCACGGCCAGGCACTGTTCGCGGTCGCCGCCGAAAGCCTGATCCAGGCGCGCCGGGCCGTACGCCTGGCGAAGGTCGAGTACGCGCGGGAAGACCCACTGATCGATCCGCTGCGAGCCAAGGCCGAGGAGCGTTTCGTGCGCCCGCCGCACCACATGCACCGGGGCGATGCGCAGGCAGCGCTGGAGAGCGCCCCACAGGTACTGGAAGCCCACCAGTTCATCGGCGGCCAGGAACATTTCTACCTCGAAGGCCAGGCCTCACTCGCCCTGCCCGGTGACGACGGCGGGATGCTGGTGCATACCTCCAGCCAGCACCCGAGTGAAGTGCAGAAGCTGGTGGCCGAGGTGCTGGCGATCCCACTGGCCAAGGTCACGGTGGAAGTGCGGCGCATGGGCGGCGGCTTCGGCGGCAAGGAAACCCAGGCCGCTCCCTTCGCCTGCCTCGCCGCGCTGCTGGCGAGCAGGACCGGTCGTGCGGTGAAGCTGCGCCTGCCGCGTGCCGACGACATGCGCCTGACCGGCAAGCGCCATCCCTTCCACAACCACTACCGTATCGGCTTCGACGACGAGGGCCGGCTGCTCGCTGCGCAGCTCGACGTGGTGGGCGACTGCGGTCATTCGCCAGACCTCTCCGACGCCATCGTCGACCGCGCGATGTTCCATGCCGACAACGCCTACTTCATCCCCGACGTGGCCATCTCCGGCTACCGCAGCTTCACCAATATCGTCTCGCACACCGCCTTCCGTGGCTTCGGCGGGCCACAGGGGATGATGATCATCGAGCGCGCGATGGACGACATCGCCCGCACGGTGGGCAAGGACCCGCTCGAAGTGCGCAAGCTCAATCTCTATGGAGGAATGGGACGGGAGCTGACGCCCTACCACCAGAAGGTCGAGCACAACCTGCTGGGCGAACTGATTGCGCGGCTGGAACAGAGCAGCGACTACGCCGCGCGGCGCTCGGCGATCCACGAGTTCAATGCGCGGAGCCCGGTACTGAAGAAGGGCCTGGCGCTGACGCCGGTGAAGTTCGGCATCTCCTTCACCGCGCAGCACCTCAACCAGGCGGGCGCGCTGGTCCACCTCTACACCGACGGCAGCATCCAGCTGAACCACGGCGGCACCGAGATGGGCCAGGGCCTGAACACCAAGGTCGCGCAGATCGTCGCCGAGGAATTCCAGGTGCCGCTGGAGCGCGTGGTGATCACCGCGACGCGCACCGACAAGGTGCCCAATACCTCGCCCACCGCCGCCTCCAGCGGCACCGATCTGAATGGCATGGCGGCCCGCGACGCCGCACGCACGCTGAAGAAGCGGCTGATCGACTTCCTCGCCGAACGCGATGGCGCGAAGCCGCAGGAGATTCGCTTCGAGCACGGCGGAGTGACGGTCGGGGCGCAGCACCTGGGCTTCACCGAGGTAATCCAGGCGGCCTACTTTGCGCGCATCCAGCTCTCTGCCACCGGCTTCTACCGTACACCGAAGATTTTCTACGACCGCGAGAAGGGCCAGGGCCACCCGTTCTTCTACTTCGCCTACGGCGCGGCGGTGTCCGAGGTGGAAGTGGACACGCTGACCGGTGAATACCGCGTGCGGCGGGTGGACATCCTCCACGACGTCGGTCGCAGCGTGAACCCGGCCATCGACATCGGCCAGATCGAGGGCGGCTTCGTCCAGGGCATGGGCTGGCTGACCACCGAGGAATTGCGCTGGGACGACGCGGGCAAGCTGCTCACGGTGGGGCCGGCAACCTACAAGATCCCGGCAGTGAGTGATGCGCCGGAAGACTTTCGCGTCGCGCTGTTCGACCGTCCCAACGAGGAGGACAGCGTGTACCTGTCCAAGGCCGTGGGCGAGCCTCCGTTCATGCTGGCGATCTCGGTATGGTCGGCGCTGCGCGACGCCATTGCCAGCCTCGCGGACTACCGGCTGAGCCCCGACCTGGATACGCCGGCGACGCCGGAGCGGGTACTCTGGGCCTGTGAGGCGATGCGCCAGGAGAACCGAGCATGACCCGCAACTGGATGGACGCCATCGCCCGCCTGCGCGACAGCGCCGAGAGCTACGTGCTGATCACCGTGATCGGCGTGCAGGGCTCCACGCCGCGGGAGTCCGGCAGCAAGATGCTGGTCACCGCCGGGGAAACCGTCGACACCATCGGCGGCGGCCACCTGGAATTCGCCGCCATCGAACACGCGCGCCAGTTGCTGCTGGCCGGCAAGGACTGCCAGGCGCTGGAACACTTTCCCCTTGGCGCACGGCTGGGCCAGTGCTGCGGCGGGCGCGCCAGCCTGCTGTTCGAATGCTTCGCCGCACGCGGGCCGCAGGTCGTGCTGTTCGGTGCCGGCCATGTGGGCCGGGCCCTCGCGCCGCTGCTGGCGGGGCTGCCGCTGCGCCTGGAATGGGTGGACAGTCGTGCGGCCCAGTTTCCCCAGTCGGTTCCCGAGGACGTGCGCACGCGCCTGCTGGAGGAGCCGGAAGACGCCGTGCACGAAGCACTGCCGGGCAGCTACTTCCTGGTCATGACCCACAACCATCCGCTGGACTACGCCATCGCCGAGGCCGTGCTCAAGCGCGGCGATGCCGGCTTCCTCGGCATGATCGGCTCGCGCACCAAGGCCCGGCGCTTCCAGATGAGGCTGGAACAGCATGGTTATCCACAGGCGGTGATCGCGCAGATGCATTGCCCCATCGGTCTCTCCGAAGTCCCCGGCAAGCGCCCGCTGGAAGTGGCCATCTCGGTCGCCGCCCAGGTCATCGCCCGCTATCAGCAGGACGCGCCACCGCGCCGGACACGCGAAGGCGTCGAGTGGGCAGCGCTGTGCAGCGAAGGCGCGTGCAGCGACAAGCCGGAAAACGCAAAAACCTGACCAGTGGGACAACAGTTTTTCCCAGCGCCGCCGATACACTCAACGACCCCGTCTCTTCGCTCGCCGCCTGGCGGGCGTTTCGTTGTGCGTTCGGAGGAAAACAAGAACATGCGCCTGCGAAGTATCCAGACCCAGCTCATCCTCAGCATGGGCGCTGCCCTGCTCATCAGCCTGCTCATCGTCCTCGGCCTGTACGCCGTGCTGGTCAACCGCCTGAGTGAACGCTACCTGCTCCAGCAGGCGCTACCGGCGAGCATCCAGGCGATAGCCAATGACTTCGAGAAGCGCCTCACCGGCCCCATCACCGCGGCAGCCGGCATCGCCGACAACACCCTGGTGCAGGACTGGCTGGCCGCCGACGAGAACCCCGCGCAACTCGCCGAGTTCACCCGCTACCTGGGCGGCATCCGCGCCTCGCAGAAAGCCTTTTCTGCGCTGATCACCTCCAACGCCAGCGGCGCCTACTACAGCGACAAGGGCAAGGAGCGCACGCTGAGCCGCAGCGACCCGAAGGACAGCTGGTACTTCCAGTTCATCGACAGCGGCAAGCCGCGCATGTGGAACATCGACACCGACGGCAGCACCGGCGAGCTCGCGCTGTTTATCGACCAGCGCGTGGAGCGTGGCGGCAAGCTCCTGGGTATCGCCGGCCTGGGCCTGGAGATGCGCGAGCTGTCGACGCTGATTCGCGACTTCCGTTTCGGCCAGTCCGGCCGCGTGTACCTGGTGAAGAACGACGGCCAGGTACAGATCCATCCTGATACCGCGCTGCCCAAGGGACGTAACCTCGGCGACCTGATCGGCGCCAGCGCCGCAAGCGCGCTGCTCGGCCAGCAAGGCTTCCACAGCGCCCGCTTCGAGCGCGACGGCGAAGACTACCTGGCCGCCAGCCTGCCGCTGCACGACCTGGGCTGGACCCTGGTGAGCGAAGTACCGGAGGCGGAAATCTACGCCGACGCCCGCGAGGCGCTGGCCTTCTCCGGCCTCGCCGGGGCCGTGGTCGCCCTGCTCTGCCTGGCACTGGTGGTGCTGATGGCGCGCAGCCTGGCCAGGCCGATCCGCCAGGTCACCGGCGCGCTGCTGGAGATCGGCGGTGGCGGCGGTGACCTGACACGTCGCCTGGATGACAGCCGTGCCGACGAACTGGGCGACCTGGCCCGCGGCTTCAACCGCTTTCTCGAAGGCCAGCGCGCACTGATCGGCGCCGTGCTCGCCACCAGCCAGCAGTTGCTGCGCACTGTCGGCGAAGTGGCGCAGGTGGTGGACAACACCGCCGATCGTGCCGGCCGCCAGCAGGAAATGACCGACATGGTCGCCACCGCGGTGAACGAAATGGGCAGCACGGTGCAGGAAATCGCCCGCAACGCCGAGCAGGCCGCCAGTGCCTCGCAGCAGGCGCGCGAGGAAGCCGGCGAAGCGCGGCGAGTGGTCGGCGGCTCCCTGCAGGTCGGCCAGCGCATGTCCGGGGAGATCGGCGAGGCCGCTGGCGCCGTGGGCGAGTTGGCCGGACAGGTGGCGAGCATCGACCAGGTGCTCGCGGTGATCCGTGGTGTTTCCGAGCAGACCAACCTGCTCGCCCTCAACGCTGCCATCGAGGCAGCGCGCGCCGGCGAACTGGGCCGCGGCTTCGCCGTGGTCGCCGATGAGGTGCGCACGCTGGCCAGCCGCACCCAGGGCTCCACCGACGAGATCCTCGCGATCATCCAGCGCCTGAAGGACGGCGCGGAGGCCGCGGTACGCTCGATGCAGTCCAGCCAGCAGACCACCGGGCAGAGCCTGGCCGCCAGCGAACAGGCCGGCGCCTCGCTGGGCGCCATCGCCGACCAGGTGGAACGCATCAGCGACATCAACCACCAGGTCGCCACAGCCACCGAGGAGCAGTCGGCGGTGACCGAGGAGATCAATCGCAACGTGCAGGGCATCGCCGACCTCGCCCACGCCACCACCCGCGAAGTGCAGCACGGGCGCGAGCAGTGCCGGCAACTGCGCAACCTGACCGACGACCTGGCGCGGCAGATGGCACAGTTCCGCCTTTGAAGGCTCTGGCACCGGTGTTACGCCGGTGCCTTTTCCCCAGAGTTACCCACAGACTTTCCAAGCGAAGCGGCAAGCTTTCCGCTATAGCGGGCGGGTGATGGCGGCCGATCAGCGCACGAAGTGTCACGCCAGCGAGACACCTTGCCCACAACTTGCCCACAGATTGTCCAGAGACTTGCCCCCAACCCTGGAAACGCTACCTGCCAATCCGGCGAAAAGCCCGAGCCCAGGCCCTGCAAGCCCTGCATCAATCCAACGAATAACTCACCGAACGCTCGGAGGTGACAACGCGTGTCGTACCAGGGGTATTTCACCCACACCTTATCCACAGCTTGTTCATATTTTGCTCAACAACCCCAAGACCGATTGCTCAGAAAATGATCGATGCTCCGCAGGCCACGAAGCACATGGGCAGGAGAAGTCCTGCCACAGGTTATCCACAGGCGGCTCCACGACAATTGGGGAGAAGGATCAGGTGTCCAGCAACGCCGCCTGAACGCGACCGCGACTGAGGTCGTTGAGCAGCTTCTGCAGGGGTTCGACCTGGGTGGTCGGCAGGTTCAGCGTCATGCGCACGCCTTCCGCGCCAAAGGTCTCGTCTTCGACGCTGGCACCAAGCGCCAGCACCCGCGCCTTGAACAACGCGTGCTCGGCAAAGCTGCAGTCGAACGCCAGCCGGCTGCTGGGTACGAGTTCGATGCGCTCCGCGTCCTGCAAACATTTCGCCGCGCAGCCGCCATAGGCACGGGCCAGGCCGCCGGTACCGAGCTTGATGCCACCGAACCAGCGGCTGACCACGACCACCACGCGGTCCATGTCCTGCCCTTCGATGGCGACCAGCATGGGGCGGCCAGCGGTGCCGCCGGGCTCGCCGTCATCGCTGAAACGGTACTGGTTACCCAGCTTCCACGCCCAGCAGTTGTGCCCGGCGCTGGGGTCCCGGTGCGCAGCGAGGAAGGCCTGGGCCTCGGCCTCGCTGGCGATGGGAGCGGCGACGCAGTGGAAGCGGCTCTTGCGGATGTCTTCTTCGTAAACCGCAAGGCCGGCGAGGGTGAAACTCATGCGGAGGCTGGCGGCGGCGTCAGCCCGCAACCCTTGAGGATGATGCGGATGAGGTTGTCGCTGGCGGCGCTGAAGTCCTGTTTGGACAGGCGCTTGCGGCCGGTGACGAAGCCGATCTGGGTGGCGAAGTCGGCGTAATGCTGGGTACTGCTCCAGATCAGGAAGATCAGGTTCACCGGGTCCACGGCGTCCATCTTGCCGGCGTCGATCCAGGCCTGGAACACGGCGGCGCGGCCGGAGAACCAGGTGCGGTAGTCCTGGCTGAAGTGCTCGGACAGGCATTCGCCGCCGCTGATGATCTCCATCGCGAACACCCGCGAGGCCTGCGGGTAGCGACGGGAGAACTCCATCTTGGCGCGGATGTAGGTGGCGAGCGCGATGGCCGGGTCATCGTCCACGGTGAGGTGGTTGAAGGTACTGTCCCACAGCTCGAGGATGTTGCTCAGCACCGCCACGTACAGCCCCAGCTTGTTGCTGAAGTAGTAGTGCAGGTTGGCCTTCGGCAGGCCGACGCGCTGGGCGATGGTGTTCATGCTGGTGCCCTTGAAGCCGTGGCGAGCGAACTCTTCCTCGGCGGCGGCGAGGATGGCTTCCTCGTTCTTCTGGCGAATGCGGCCGGCGGGCTTTTCGCCGTTGGTCGCGGTATGGGCGGGTACCTGGAGGGTCATGCGGGATGTCCGTGCATTGAGCGGGGGCGCTGCATGGATAACCCAGCACGGGAGGCGGCATCAAGGGCCGTCGATGACTTTCTGCGCCGGAGCGCAAAGGCCCCGCCATGACGGCAGGGCCTTTCCAGCATCAGAAGTGGTACTTGACCAGTGCGCTGACGGTGTTCTGGTCGGTGGTGAAGTACTGCGAATCCTTGATGCCGTACTTGTCGGACCAGTAGTCGTACTCGATACCCACGTACAGGTGCTTGGCCTCGTAGCCCAGGGACTTGCCCAGGTCGTACTTGATCTGCGGGTTGAAGTGCAGGTTGGCGTGGTAGTCGCTCTGGTTGCGCTCGCTGGAGCTGGCGCTCTTGTTGTTGACGACCCAGTCCATGAAGCCATCGAACAGGATGTCGGAGTTGCCCACCGGGATGGTGATGGCCCAGGCCGGGGTGACCTGCCAGGCGCCGGACGGCACGCGGTTGCCATCAGGCTTGCGGTAGTAGAAGTTCAGCTGGAAGTAGTCGAAGCCCGGCAGCGCCAGGTCGAAGCCCGGGCCAACCAGGTAGGACTCGACGTCGCCTTCGCCGAATTCGTAGGTGGTGGCCAGCAGCACGTCCTTGACCGGTCCGAAGGACAGGTCGGCACCGGTGATCTTGCCGAACGACAGGCGCGGGCTGAACTCGCCGTAGTAGGTGTTCTTGCCGTTGGTGGCGCTTTCCTTGCCGTTGTAGTTGATCTGGTCGACGAAGAACCAGATGTCACCCCAGGTCCAGGCGCTCGCACTCTCGAAGGTGAAGGTCTGCTGGATCGGCGGGTCTACCTTGAAGTTCTTGCCCCACAGGTAGGTCAGGCTTTCGTTGTGCCAGATCAGCGGGCCGTCGTTGGAAGCCGGCGCCGGGGTCAGGTCTTCACCGCCAGCCATGGCCTGCCCGGCCGCGAGCAGCCCGCCGGCGAGCAGCAGGGATGCGAGAGTGCGAGTCATGCGTTGCTCCTAATCAGTGCAGTCGTGTTGCGTTTTTAATTGTCGGTGGAACCTGTCCGGTTGGTCAGGCCTGGCGAGGAAAAGCAAGATTGGCGCCAATCCTGACCAGATGTTCCACTTTTATGACGAACCCCTTCAGGTCCGCTCCTTTGGCAGGGAAGACGCAGGTGCACGGGCCGGGCCATTTCCTGACTCACAGGACAACTTCGCCTGTTTCGAGGGCATCGGCCCCAGCAGGAGGCACTGGAATGGCGATCGCCGACCGGAAGATTGGATACATGACGAACATGTGTTGAAACGAATCAACACAATTTATGTATACAACCATCCTGTGGGAAATCTACACAACAGCCGTAGGACCACACCACGCGTTTTTCCGGGCGCGGATAATGCCAGACAAGGGCCTTCACCACACCTGCCAAAGTGCCTCGGACCGCCCGGCGGTCGCGCCGCCGGATGCTTGCTTCAGGTCTCGAACGCCGCCGTTCGGGTCGCCAACGGCCCTGATCCGGCTTGAGGCAAGTGGAGCGGCCTGCCAGACTTTGCCATCCAGCGACATTACCCGCAGATAGATCGATGAAAGGACAAGCTCCCGAACTGCAACGCCTGATCCCGGTGCTCGACCGCCTGCCCCGGCCGGTCTATGCGCGGGCCGAGCGGCTGCGCGCGGGTTCCTGGACGAGCAGGCACCATCACGCCTGGGTCCAGTTGTCCTATGCGATCACCGGGGTGCTGGGTGTACACACGGCCGAGGGCAGCTTCTTCGCGCCGCCACAGCGGGCGATCTGGATTCCGGCCTTCCTCGACCACGAGGTGGTGACCTCGACCCAGGCGGACATGCGCAGCCTGTATATCCGCGACGACGCCTGCCAGTGGGCGCCGGACCGCTGCCGGGTGCTGGAGGTGACACCGCTGGCCCGTGAGCTGATCAAGAGCTTCTGCGAGCTGCCAGTGGATTATCCACAGGGCGAGAGCGCCGAATCGCGACTGGTGCAGGTGCTGCTGGACCAACTGCGCGACCTGCCGGAGGTCGCCTTCTCCCTGCCGATGCCGCAGGAGGGTCGGCTGTTGCAGCTGTGCCAGACGCTGATCGACCATCCCACCGACAGCCACACCCTGGGCGACTGGGCACAGCGTATCGGCACCTCGGAGAAGACCCTGTCACGGCTGTTCCAGCGCGAAACCGGGATGACCTTCCGTCTCTGGCGCCAGCGCCAGCGCCTGCTGGCGTCCCTCGGCTCGCTGGAAGCCGGCGACAGCGTGACGGCGGCGGCGCTCGACTGCGGCTATGACTCCACCTCGGCGTACATCGCGTCGTTCAAGGGGTTGTTCGGGTTTACGCCGGGGGATCTGTTCCGCCAGCGGTAGATCGTGCCGGCGGAGTCCGCTCCTACCCAAGGCCTACACCCGCGTAGGAGCGGACTTCGTCCGCGATTGGCTGGATCTCGCACCGAATCCATGCCGAAGCGCCTTTTGTAGGAGCGAGCTTGCTCGCGAACCGCCCAGCGCCGGTACCACCGGGAGAATCGGTCGCGGGCATGGTCCGCTCCTACAAGTGATGCAGCCGATCGGCGGATTTCCGCTCAGCACCCCTGCCAATCGGCGCCGCTTCGCCTGCCAGCAGCCCATCAAAAAACCCTAACCCCTAGTGCCACGGGGCTTTCGCGCCTTGGCACGCTGCCTGCTATCGCCCTCGACACTGCGCCGCCCTCGCGACGCGCCGGCGTGACGTTCCGAGTAGTCCGCACGCCTGACGACAACAACGACAAAGAGGAATACCCATGGATAGCGCAAGCGCCGTCTCCGCTTCTGCCGCACCCCGCACGACTTCCCAGCGCATCAAGTCGATCTTCAGTGGCTCGGTCGGCAACCTGGTCGAGTGGTACGACTGGTACGTCTACGCCGCCTTCTCGCTGTACTTCGCCAAGGCGTTCTTCCCCCAGGGCGACATGACCGCCCAGTTGCTGAACACCGCTGCGATCTTCGCCGTGGGCTTCCTCATGCGTCCGATCGGCGGCTGGCTGATGGGCATCTACGCCGACCGCAAGGGCCGCAAGGCGGCGCTGCTGGCCTCGGTCCTGCTGATGTGCTTCGGCTCGCTGATCATCGCCCTGACCCCCAGCTATGAAACCATCGGCGTCGGCGCCCCGATCCTGCTGGTGCTCGCGCGCCTGCTGCAGGGCCTGTCGGTCGGCGGCGAATACGGCACGTCCGCTACCTACCTGAGCGAGATGGCCAACAAGGAGCAGCGCGGCTTCTTCTCCAGCTTCCAGTACGTGACCCTGATCTCCGGCCAGCTCATCGCCCTGGCGGTGCTGATCGTGCTGCAGCAGACCCTGACCACCGAGCAGCTGGAAAGCTGGGGCTGGCGCGTGCCGTTCTTCATCGGTGCCCTGTGCGCGGTCGTGGCCATGTTCCTGCGTCGCGGCATGGAAGAGACCGAGTCCTTCACCACCAAGAAGGAAGAGCCCAAGGAAAGCCTGATGCGCTCGCTGATGCGCCATCCCAAGGAAGTCCTGACCGTGGTCGGCCTGACCATGGGCGGTACCCTGGCCTTCTACACCTACACCACCTACATGCAGAAGTACCTGGTGAACACGGTGGGGATGAGCAAGAACGACTCGACCATGATCTCGGCGGCCACCCTGTTCCTGTTCATGCTGCTGCAGCCCATCGTCGGCGCGCTGTCGGACAAGATCGGCCGTCGTCCGATCCTGATCGCCTTCGGCGTCCTGGGCACCGTCTTCACCTACCCGATCCTCAGCACCCTGCACACCATCGACACCTGGTGGGGCGCGTTCTTCCTGATCATGGCCGCGCTGGTCATCGTCAGCGGCTACACCTCGATCAACGCCGTGGTGAAGGCCGAGTTGTTCCCCACCGAGATCCGCGCCCTGGGCGTGGGCCTGCCGTACGCACTGACCGTGTCCATCTTCGGCGGCACCGCCGAGTACGTGGCCCTGTGGTTCAAGAGCATCGGCATGGAGAGCGGCTTCTACTGGTACGTCACCGCGTGCATCGCCTGCTCGCTGCTGGTCTACGTGACCATGAAGGACACCCAGAAGCACTCGAAGATCACCACCGACTGACTGGGCTCCTTGCCCAGGCCCCGGCGCACACTCCCGGGGCTTTTTATCCACAAGGCCCGGCTCATGCCGGGCCTTGTCGTTCCAGGGCCCGGCATTTCACGTTGCCGCGACACCCGCCCTTGATATCCTCGCCGGCGACTCTCCCGGCAGATCAGGCCCATGAACCCTCCGCAGATTCCCCTCGGCCCGTTGCAGGCCCGCGCGTTGCGCGGCGCGCACAGCGGCCCCGTCGAGCTCGACCTGGCGCCCGGCCGCTGCACGGTGCTCAGCGGACCGTCGGGCATCGGCAAGAGCCTGCTGCTGCGCATGCTCGCCGACCTCGACCCGAACCAGGGCCGCGTCAGCCTCGCCAGCGTCGACCGCGAAAGCCTGCCGGCCAGCACCTGGCGACGCCTGGTGACCTACCTGGCAGCCGAGTCCGGCTGGTGGGAGGACGACGTCGCCGGGCACTTCGGCGATCTGGACGTCGTGCGCCCGTTGCTGCCACAGGTGAACCTCGACCCGGCGCTGCTGCAGGTACAGGTCATGCAACTCTCCACCGGCGAACGGCAACGCCTGGCACTGCTCCGTGCGGTCGTGCAGAACCCCCGCTTCCTGCTGCTGGACGAACCGACGGCAGCGCTCGACCCGGACAGCCGCGAGGCCGTCGAACAGCTGCTGCGAGGCCTGCAGGCACAAGGCACGGGCCTGCTGCTGGTCAGCCACGACGCCGAACAGGCGCGTCGCCTGGGCGATGTCCGGCTGCTGCTCGACAGCCAGGGCCTGCGCGAGGTCAGCGTATGACGCCACTCCAGCTGAGCCTGCCGGAACTGGCCCTCGCGGCCCTGCTGATCGTCGCTGCGGCCGCGTTGTCCTGGGCGCTGCGCCTGGGCCTGCAGCGCACCCTGCTGATCTCCGCCGTGCGCCTGGTGGTGCAGCTGGTGCTCGTCGGGCTGTTCCTGCGCCAGGTGTTCGCCCTGTCCTCGCCCTGGCTGACCGCCTTGGTGGTGGCAGGCATGCTCGCGGCCGCCACGTTCGAAGTCGGTTCCCGACAGCGGCGCCGCCTCGCCGGTTTCTGGCACCTGGGCATCGGCGGCGGCACGCTGGGTGTCGCCACGCTCGGCATCGCGCTGTTCGCCCTGTCCAGCAGCCTGCGTCCGCAACCCTGGTATGACCCGCGTCACGCCATTCCCCTGGTGGGCATCATCCTCGGCACCGCGATGAACGCCGCGAGCCTGGCCCTGAACCAGGTCTTCGCCAGCGTCACCCGCGAGCGCGCCGCCATCGAGGCGCGTCTGGCGCTCGGCGCCGACCGCTACACCGCGCTGGGTGGTGTGCTGCGCCGCGCCCTCTACACCGGCCTGATCCCCACGCTGAACCAGATGGCTGCCGCCGGCATCATCACCCTGCCGGGCATCATGACCGGGCAGATTCTCGCCGGCATGGACCCACTGGACGCCGCGCGCTACCAGATTCTGCTGATGTTCCTGCTCACCGCCGCCGGCTTCGCCACCGCCCTCGGCGCGGTCTGGCTATCGGCCTGGCGGCTCACCGACGAGCGCGATCGGTTGCGCCTGGACCGCCTGCGCGCGGAGAACTGAGCAGGTATGCTGAGGACTTTTCAACGGTACCGGAGAACGCCATGAGCACTGCCAAATCCGCCCTGATCATCGGCGCCTCGCGCGGCCTCGGTCTGGGCCTGGTGCGCGAATTGCTGGAGCGCGGCTGGGACATCACGGCCACCGTGCGTGACGCCGCCAACGCCGGCGAACTGGCCGCGCTGCCGGTGCGCGTCGAGTCCCTGCTGCTCGATGACGCGCAGTCCCAGGACCGCCTCGCCGAAGCCCTGGCCGGCGCCCGCTTCGACCTCATCTACATCAACGCCGGCATCTACGGTCCGCCGCACCAGTCGAGCATCGACGCCAGCCTCGCCGAGGTCGGCCAGCTGTTCATGGTCAATGCCATCGCCCCGCTGCGCCTGGCCGAACGCCTGCTGCCGCGCCTGGATACCGAACACGGCGTGCTGGCCTTCATGACCTCGGAGCTGGGCAGCGTTGCCGGCAACGAGTCCGGCGGCATGGCGCTGTACCGCGCGAGCAAGGCAGCGCTCAATTCGCTGACCCGCAGCTTCGTCGCCGAGCTGGGCGAAACCGGCATCACCGTGCTCAACCTGCACCCGGGCTGGGTGCGCACCGACATGGGCGGCGAGTCCGCGCCGCTGGACGTGCAGACCAGCGTGAAGGGGCTCGCCGACCAGGTCGAATGCCACGCCGGCACTGGCGGCCAGTTCTACCTGGACTACCAGGGAACGATGATCGACTGGTGACGGCTCGTCCCGTGGGCGTTACCATGCGCCCACGTCTGACCTCCGGGTCAACGGACCTGGATCAGCAGACAGGGTGAACACTGAGCTGGCTTCCCATGACCCCATGGAGCCGGCTCGATACGAACGGCTCCGTCCGTTTGGAGAACTCACCCATGTCTTCCCCGCGTCTCTGGCTGCGCAACCCGCTGGCCATCTTCACCGCCAACGACCTCGACGCCCGTGGCGGCATCGTCGTCCAGGACGGCTGCATCGTCGAACTGATCGCCACCGGCCAGCAGCCTGCCACTCCCTGTGAACAGACCTTCGACGCCAGCCAACACGTGCTGACGCCCGGCCTGATCAACACCCACCACCACTTCTACCAGACCCTCACCCGCGCCTGGGCGCCGGTGGTCAACCAGCCGCTGTTCCCCTGGCTGAAGACGCTCTACCCGGTGTGGGCGCGCCTGACCCCCGAGCAGCTCGGCGTGGCCACCAAGGTCGCGCTGGCCGAACTGCTGCTATCGGGCTGCACCACCGCCGCCGACCACCACTACCTGTTCCCCGACGGCCTCGAGCAGGCCATCGACGTGCAGGCAGGTGTGGTCCAGGAACTGGGCATGCGCGCCATGCTCACCCGTGGCTCGATGAGCCTGGGTGAAGCCGACGGCGGGCTGCCACCGCAGCAGACCGTGCAGAGCGCCGAGGCCATCCTCGACGACAGCCAGCGCCTCATCCGCACGTACCACCAGCGCGGCGAAGGCGCCCAGGTGCAGATCGCCCTGGCGCCCTGCTCGCCGTTCTCGGTCACCCCGGAAATCATGCGCGCCAGCGCCGAGCTGGCCGAGCGCGAGGACGTGCGCCTGCACACCCACCTCGCCGAAACCCTCGACGAGGAAGATTTCTGCCTGCAGCGTTTCGGCCAGCGCACGGTGGATTACCTGGACAGCGTCGGCTGGCTCGGCCCGCGCACCTGGCTGGCCCACGGCATCCACTTCAACGACGAGGAAATCCGTCGCCTGGGCGAAGCCGGTACCGGCGTCTGCCACTGCCCCAGCTCGAACATGCGCCTGGCCTCGGGCATCTGCCCGACCGTGGCGCTGGAGGCCGCCGGTGCACCGGTGGGCATCGGCGTGGATGGCTCGGCCTCCAATGACGCGTCGAACATGATCCTCGAAGCCCGCCAGGCCCTGTACATCCAGCGCCTGCGCTACGGCGCCGAGCAGATCACCCCGGAACGCGCCCTGGGCTGGGCCACCCGGGGTTCGGCGAAGCTGATCGGCCGCAGCGACATCGGCGAGCTGGCCGTGGGCAAGCAGGCCGACCTCGCGCTGTTCAAGCTCGACGAGCTACGCTTCTCCGGCAGCCACGACCCGCTCTCGGCCCTGCTGCTGTGCGGCGCCGACAAGGCCGACCGGATCATGATCGGCGGCACCTGGCGGGTCATCGACGGTGAAGTCGAAGGCCTCGACCTCAAGCGCCTGATCGCCGACCACACCCAGGCGGCGCGCAAGCTGCTCGGCACGCTGTAAGCCCCAACCCGCTGGAGCGGACGGAGTCCGCTCCAGCGCATCCTTCGTCATCCTCATCCACCTGTAGGGGCGGGCATGGCCCGCGCCAACCCTCCCACCGTCCTCGCTCCATCAACT
>CBIGPF010000030.1:0-43478 GCA_966191535.1 uncultured Pseudomonas sp.
GCCAGTTTCTTCTGCACGCCCAGGTTGGTGCGGATGGCGATGTCGGCGGTGTGCTCGGACGAATCGCTGACATGCTGCACCGAGGTCACCACCTGACCGATCATGCCCTGCAGCTTGCCGAGGAAAGTGTTGAAGCCCTTGGCGATGGAGCCCAGTTCGTCGGCGCGGTCGCTGGTCAGGCGGCGGGTCAGGTCGCCTTCGCCCTGGGCGATGTCGTCGAGCATCCCGACCAGTTGGCGCAGCGGGCGGGCGATGCCATGGCCGACCAGCCAGATCACGGCCAGGCCGATGGCGGCGATCAGCAGGCCGACCAGGGTCATGCCCAGGGTGTCGCTGTCGCGCTGGGATTTCAGGTCGCTCTGCAGCTGGTTCAGGTCACCCAATACGGCTTCCTGCGGCAGTTGCAGCATCAGGGTCCAGCGTGCGCCGGAGTCGGCGATGGTGAAGGGCAGGAACAGCTCGATATGCCCGTGCTCCTTGTCCACCGAGGTCAACGGCTGGTCGAGTGTGAGCTTGGACAGGTTGGCTACTTCGCTGGCATCCAGCACGCTGCTGGCCGGCTCGCCGAGCTTGGCCGGGTCCTTGGTGTAGGCAACCAGGCGACCGTTGGTGGAGATCAGCGCCATCTCGCCGGCGCCGTCGTAGAGCTGGCTGTCGGCGGCCTTGAGCAGGTCCTGGATGAAGTCCAGCGACAGGTCCACGCCGACGGTGCCCTTGAACTGGCCCTTGACCATGATGGGTGCGTTGAACGAGGACATCAGCACCATCTTGCCGGCCATCTCGTAAGGCGCCGGGTCGATGATGCAGGGTTGGTGCTTTTCTTTCGGGCACAGGTAGTACTCGCCTTCGCGCACGCCGGTGGGCTGCATCTTCTGGCTTTCCAGGGTGTCGCCCATGGCTTCTACGGTCAGGCCGCCGTCCTTGCGGTACCACCAGGGCATGAAGCGGCCGCTGGAGTCGTAGCCGGGCAGGCCGGCGTACTGGCTGTCGTTGCCGGCGAAGGCGTTGGGTTCCCAGCCGGCGAAGGCGTCGAGCAGCTTGGGGTTCTGCGCCACGGTCTGGCGCAGCAGGTTGGACATGCCGGCACGGCCGATGCCCAGCAGCGACTGGCCATTGGCGTCGGTCTCATCGAGCAGTGCGTTGGTGTTGGCGAGGTCGCGGGCGACGGTGAGCGGGTATTCCAGTTCACGCTGGATCTGCGCGACCTGTCCCCGCGCCATGGCCACCAGGCGTTCGTTGATCACCTGTTCGAGCAGTGACTGGGTCCGCTCCTGCACCAGGGCCTGGGTTCGCGAGCCGGCGAACAGCGCGTACAGCACCAGCGCAACGACCACTGCCAGAACGCTGGCACCGGCCAGCGCCACCACGGAAAACTGGATCGACTTGAATTTCATACGGGTACCCGGAATGCGCCAGAGGCCTGCGTGTCTATCTGTATCGGCAGGGCCGGGGAAATTCCTTAGGGCGGCCGTTGTAATGGGTTGTAACGCGGCTGTTCGCCGCTTGTCGCAGGATTGTCGGCGCTGACCGGGAGGTCTAGCATGTGATATCAAAATGAAATTATCCGGTCGCGCCGTGCGTTCCCATCGCTGCCTCATTCGGCGCCGGATGGGCGCCTGCTGCGGCTCTGTTGCGGGCGTGGATCGCAGGCGCGATGGCTCGCACCGCGTACACCACGACAGGCGTTCCAAGGCTCCCCCCTGTGAGCCGGCTCGTATTCGTAAGTCACTGCTGCACCGGCTGTTTCCTGCCTGTTGCCGGGCACCGGAGGCGGGCCTACCATGCGCGCTGTCCGTGGGAGATTGCATTGTTTCGGGAGAGCAACATGCCCAGAGTTTTCCGTATCGCCGGCCTGGCCGCCGCGCTGATGCTGACCGCTTGCCAGCAGGTGAACACCACCAGTGGCGGCGTTGTCGGCGTCGATCGCAAGCAGAGCATGTTCAGCATGCTGTCCAGCGCCCAGGTCGACCAGATGTACGCGCAGTCCTATCAGCAGACCCTGGGTGAAGCCTCCAAGGCCGGCAAGCTGGACGACAGCAGCAATGACGCCAAGCGCGTGAAGGCCATCGCCGCCCGACTGATTCCGCAGACCGGTGCCTTCCGTGCCGATGCGCCGTCCTGGCAGTGGGAGGTCAACGTGATCAAGAGCGATGAGCTCAATGCCAACTGCGGTCCTGGCGGCAAGATCATCGTCTACACCGGGCTGATCGATCAGCTCAAGCTCACCGACGACGAACTGGCCGCGGTGATGGGCCACGAGATCGCCCACGCCCTGCGCGAGCACGGCCGTGAAGCCATGTCCCGCGCCTATGCGGAGCAGATGGGACTCGGCATCGGTGGTGCGCTGCTGGGGCTGGGCCAGAACAGCGTGGACATGGCCCACCAGGTGGTCGAATACAGCCTGACGCTGCCCAACAGTCGGCAGAATGAGAACGAGGCTGACCTGATTGGCCTGGAATTGGCGGCGCGGGCCGGTTATAACCCCAACGCCGCGATGACCCTGTGGCAGAAGATGGGACAGGCGTCGAACGGTGAAGCTCCGCCGGAAATCCTCAGCACTCACCCGGCGGACAGTACGCGGATGGCCAACCTGCAGGCCGCCATCCCGAAGGTCATGCCGCTCTACGAGCAGGCCAAGACCCGTTGAACAGTTGTTTGTGAAGCAGTGGTTCGTGATTCTCTCGAACGGCCAGGAGCGGCGTAAGGTTGCGCCGCTTTATCCAGTGAACAGGGAGCACCCGTGAAAATCGCTGTACTCGGAGCCACCGGGCTCCTGGGCCACCACGCCGCCCGCGCGATCAAGGCGGCCGGCCACCAGCTGGTGCTGATCCACCGACCCTCGTCGCAGATCCAGCGCCTGGCCTACCTCGAGCCTGAGTGCCGGGTAGCCGAACTCTTCGATCACCAGGGCATGGCCCGCGCACTCAGCGGGCTTGACGCGGTGATCTTCAGCGCCGGCTACTACCCGGTGCGCCCGCGTCGCTGGCAGGAGGAGGTCGCCAGCGCGCTGGACCTGACCAATCATTTCTACGCCGCCTGCCTGCAGGCGAAAGTGCCGCGCATCCTCTATGTCGGCTCGGCCTTCGCCATGCCCTCGCACCCGCAAGGGCTGCCGGGGCATGAAGGGCTGTTCTACGAAGGGCTGCCCACCGGCAAGAGCGCCTATGTGATGTGCAAGTGGGCGCTGGACGAACAGGCTCGCGAGCAGGCCCGTGGCGGGCTGCCGGTGGTCATCGGCATTCCCGGCATGGTGCTGGGCGAGCTCGACATCGGCCCGACCACCGGACGGCTGATCACCGCCATCGGCCGTGACGAGATGCTGCATTACGTGCCGGGCCGGCGGAACGTCATCGATGCCTCCGAGGCCGGTCGTGGTCTGCTCATGGCCCTGGAGCGTGGTCGGGTCGGGGAGCGATACCTGCTCACCGGCCACAACATCGAGATGGGCGCACTGACGTCGACCATTGCGAAGCTGCTGGGCAAGCCCGCACCGACACCGATGCCGTTGCACCGCGCCCGCGCGCTGGCGACGCTGGGTCGTTGGCGCTACCGACTGACGGGCAAGATGCCGCTGCTGGACGACACGGCCATCGAGGTCATGGCTGGCGGACAGTTCCTCGACGGGCGCAAGGCCCGCGAGGAGCTGGGCTTCGAGTCCCACGTGCCGCTGGAAGATACGCTGGAGCGGGCCATTTCCTGGTTCCACGCCAACGATTACCTCTGACCTCGGGGCCCTGTAGGAGCGGGCCATGCCTGCGATCGCGCGCCTGGCGCGCTCCAGCAGGTCCGTTGCCAAGGTGACAAGCCGATAGAAAAAAGCCCGGCTCATTGGCCGGGCTTTTTCGTTGTCAGGGCAGCGCCTTTTCGGCGAAAGGCCGGTTGGGCAACCCCATCTGCGCGCGGAAACTCTCCATGTCGAACAGCGTGCACAGCTCCTGCAACTGGCCCTGGCTGTTGAACACCCAGAAGCCCATGGCCGAGATGCTGACGATGCGGTCGCTGACCGGATAACCCAGCACCGGGCGGGCGATGCTGCCCATCAGGGTGCTCCAGGTAAAGACCTTGTTGCCCTCGCGGATGCATTCCTCCACGGCCACCTCGAGGTCCTCCATGCCACCACGAATCTCCTCCACCAGTGCACGGTAACCGGCGTTGTCCAGCGGCTGCGCGGTGAAGGCGCTCTTGTAGATGAAGTCAGGGCTGTGCAACTGCTCGACCAGCGCCAGGAGTCCCTTGTTCCAGGCGAGATCGATGTGATGGCGGGCGATCTTCTTGAGGTCTTTTTCCGGCATGACGACATCCTTTGTCGGGGGAGGCGGAATCGCCACTGTGTATCGCTGGCGAAACACAGGCATTGGCCGGCGCGCCAGCCTCCCCGTGAAAAGCTGCCGGTCAGAACACCCCGGAGAGTTTCAGCGCGTGGTACACGGCGGCCAGGCCGAGGATGGCGAAGGCGGCGGCGGCCAGTCGACGGATGAGGTTCAGCGGCAGGCGCTCGGCGGCGAAGTTGCCGGCCAGTACCACGGGCACGTTGGCGATCAGCATGCCCAGGGTGGTGCCGATGACCACCAGCCAGAAGTGCGGGTACTGTGCGGCCAGCATCACCGTGGCGACCTGGGTCTTGTCGCCCATCTCGGCAAGGAAGAAGGCGATCAGGGTGGTGAGGAACGGGCCGAACTTCTTCAGCGAACCTTCTTCGTCGTCATCGAGCTTGTCCGGGACCAGGGTCCAGGCGGCGACGGCCAGGAAGCACACAGCCAGCACCCAGCTCAGCGTGCTTTCCGAGAAGAACGAGGCGACCCAGCTGCCGACGGCGCCGGCGGCGAAGTGGTTGGCCAGGGTGGCGGCGATGATCCCGGCGATGATCGGCCAGGGCTTGCGGAAACGCGCGGCGAGAACGAGCGCGAGCAGTTGCGTCTTGTCGCCGATTTCCGCGAGGGCAACGATCAGGGTTGGGACGAAGAGGGATTCCATCAGGCTTCCTAAGGGGCGGGTCGACTAATCACCATGACACGCGCCACCTGCCCGCCCCGGGTCAGGTTGCTCGTGTCATAGGTCTTGTCAAACCCCGGCCTGAACGCTGCAGGCCTGGATCGTACGCGCCATGGTCTGCGGACCAAGTGTGTTGACGCGTACCGGGCGAGCTGGTGGCTCGCGGGAGACTACTCCCCTAGGACGGGGCGCATTCTGCCCAAGTCGCAGGACTTGGGCAAGCTGCCCGTAGGATCAGTCGGTTTTCGGGCGGATATCCATCTCGTCGTAGCGGATGAAGCGGGTGCCGTTCTTGAACCGGTAGCCCAGCCAGATCACTAGGAACAGCGGGATGGTGATGTAGGTGGCGACCAGCCCGGCCCAGTCCACGTGCTCGCCGACGAAGGCCTGGTAGTTCTGGCCCAGGGTGATGATCAGGCAGAGCACGAAGGCGAACAGCGGGCCCAGGGGGAACCACTTGGCGCGGTAGGGCAGGTCGTTGAGGTTGCCGCCCTGCAGGACGAAGCCCTTGCGGAAGCGGTAGTGCGACACCGCGATGCCCAGCCAGACGATGAAGCCGCACATGCCCGAGGCGTTGAGCAGCCAGGTGTAGACGGTCTTGTCACCGATGAAGCTGGTGAGGAAGCACAGTGCGCCGATCAGCGTGGTGGCATAGAGGGCGTAGCGCGGCACGCCACTCTCGGAGACCTGGGTGAACAGGCGCGGCGCCTTGCCCTGGGTGGCCATGGTGTAGAGCATCCGGGTCGAGGCGTACATGCCCGAGTTGCCGGCCGAGAGGATCGCCGAGAGGATCACCGCGTTCATCACGCCTGCCGCGGCGGCCAGGCCCGCGCGCTCGAACAGCAGGGTGAAGGGCGAGGTGCTGATGTCGCTGCTGTCGGTCTTGAGCAGGTTCGGGTCGGTGTAGGGGATCAGCATGCCGATGACGAAGATCGACAGGATGTAGAACATCAGGATCCGCCAGAACACCTGGCGGATGGCGATGGGAATCGACTTCTGCGGGTTCTCCGACTCACCGGCGGCGACGCCGATCAGCTCGGTGCCCTGGAACGAGAAGCCGGCGATCATCGCCACCCCGATCATTGCCTGCAGGCCGCCGACGAAGGGGGCGTCACCGGTGGTGAAGTTGCTGAAGCCGGGGCTGTCGATGCCGTGCATGATCCCGATGATGCTGGCCAGGCCGATGCCGATGAAGATCACCACGGCCACCACCTTGATCAGCGCGAACCAGAACTCGCTCTCGCCGAAGCCCTTCACCGAGAAGAAGTTGAGCATGAACATGATGGCCAGGAAGCCGGCGCTCCAGTACATGCCCGAGACCTCCGGGAACCAGAACTTCATCACCAGTTGCGCCGCCACCAGCTCGGCGGCAATGGTCACCGCCCAGTTGTACCAGTAGTTCCAACCCATGGCGAAACCGAAGCCATCATCGATGAAACGGCTGCCATAAGTGCAGAACGAGCCGGAGTCGGGGATGTACGCCGCGAGCTCGCCGAGGCTGGTCATGAGGAAGAACACCATCAGGCCGATCAGCGCGTAGGCCAGCAGCGCACCACCAGGGCCGGCGGTGGCGATAGTGCTGCCGGAGGCGACGAACAGGCCGGTGCCGATGGAGCCGCCGATGGCGATCATGTTCAGGTGACGCGGCTTGAGGGAGCGCTTCAGATGGTGCGGCTTCTCCTTCGGCCCCATGGCGAAAGTCAGTTCGACGTCATCTCTAATTCTTCGATTCACGGGTGTCCTCGATATTTCAGGGCGAGCGGCAGTACGCCGATCCAGCGGGCTCGATGGAGTGTAGTGCGAGCCCCGGATCAGCGCCGGGCGCTGTAGATGCGGAAGCCGTCGGCCTCGGCCAGGGTGCGGCAGGTTCCCAGGTGCTGTTCGATCAGCGGTGGGTATTTCAGGAAGCTGTTGGCCACCAGGCGCAGTTCACCGCCGGACGCCAGGTGGCGGGCCGACTGGCGCAGCAGGTGTTCGGTGGCGGCGTAGCTGGTGTGCACGCCCTGGTGGAAGGGCGGGTTGCTGACGATGGCGGCCAGGTTTTCCGGCGCGGCATCGATGCCGTCACCGGCGATCACGTCACCTTCCAGGCCATTGGCGGCCAACGTCAGGCGGCTGCTCTCGATGGCGAAGGCGTCGACGTCCAGCAGGGTCAGGCGACTCTGTGGATAACGTCGTTTGAGCGTGGCGCCAAGTACCCCGGCGCCGCAGCCGAAGTCCAGCAGGTGGCCGGCCGGCAGCCTGTCCAGGTGTTCCAGCAGCAGGGCGCTGCCGCGGTCCAGGCGACCATGGCTGAACACGCCGGGCAGGGTGATGACCTGCAGCGGGCCATCGGCCAGCGGCAGTTCATAGCGCTGTGCGAGGGAGTGCAGGTCGGGTGCGGTCGGGGCGCCATCGATGTGCGTGTGCCACAGCTGGCAGTGGCGGGCACTGTCCAGCTTGCTGGCGCGGCCGAACTCGCCGAGCTGCTTGCTGGCGCGTTCGACACCGGCGCGTTTCTCGCCGACCAGGTACAGCTCGCCATCCGGCACGCAACTGGCCAGCGCGGCCAGCAGGTAATCGGTCAGCTCGCGGGACTTGGGCAGGAACAGCACGGCGGCGTCGAAGGTGCCATCCGGCGGCGTGGCACCGAAGTGGCAGCGGCCGGAA
Organism: uncultured Pseudomonas sp.; assembly: GCA_966191535.1. Classification (GTDB taxonomy): domain Bacteria; phylum Pseudomonadota; class Gammaproteobacteria; order Pseudomonadales; family Pseudomonadaceae; genus Pseudomonas. The sequence goes on from CBIGPF010000030.1 coordinate 7,642, forward strand.
TAGCGGCCTTCGAGTTGCCGGGCTTCGCCGGCGTGCCAGCTCCAGCCCTGGGCGTGCGGCAGATCGCCAAGCAGGGCGTCGGCGGGCAGGCCGGCGAGCAGGACGCGGCCCTGGAAGCGCTCGATCTGGCGCAGCAGCACTTCACTGGTGGGGGCGTTGGACATGCGGCCTCCTCGAAAAAAGGGCGCGAGTTTAGCAGGGCTGCCGCGGCCGAGCCTAGGCGAGCCGCACTTCGGCGTTCTGCCAGAAGTCGTCGCCACGCAGCTCGAGTGTTCCCGCTGCGACGTGTTCGCGCAGGCGCCAGGCGGCCAGCAGGTCGCTGACGAAAAGGCCGTCGACATAGGCCATGGTCGGGCCGATCAGCGACTGCACCGGGCGCCAGGATTCGCTGGCGCTGTCCAGCAGGATGCGGTCGATGTGCGCGTAGCGGGCGCCGCTCAGCTCGCCGCCCAGCCACAGGCGCAGCTCGGCATTGTCGGCCAGGGCACGCTGCCAGTCCGCACCCAGGCGCTGGCGTTCGGCGGCGTCCAGTTCGTGGCTGGCGGCCAGGGCGTTGGCCAGTTCGACGGGTTTGAGCATGGCGATGGCGTGGCGGTCCTCGCTGCGGCACTGGCCGCTACCGGCACCGACACTGCGCAGGGTGACATTGGCCGGCAACAGCGCACAGACCCTGCGCAGCAGCAGTTGCTCGCTGGCACTGTCGCCATGCCAGAGGGTGACGGACGTGACGTCCGGGCTGCGTAGCCAGTTCACCTCGGTGGCCATCTCGATGGCGATTTCCCGTTCCCGCAGGGCCTCGCCACCCAGCGCATGCCAGAACGCGGCGCGTTGCTGGCAGGGCGGATTATCGACATCACTCAGTGGGCCGACTGCGAGGTCGTCCGGCATCACGCGGATCTTCTTCTCGGTCAGCACGCCCTCTTCGACGGCCCGGTGCAGGGCTTCGGCGGCGCCGTCGCCGCAAACCAGGTGCAGGCTCATGCTGCGACCACCCGGCGCGGCTCGCCGGCGAAGAAGCCGGAGGCGTTCTCGCTCAACTGGCCGACGATGCGCTGCCGGGCCTCGCGGCTGCCCCAGGCACTGTGCGGGGTGAGGATGAAGCGCGGGATATCGCCGGCGAGCAGCGGGTTACCGTCTTTGGGGGGCTCGACGCTGAGTACGTCAAAGGCCGCGCCGCCCAGATGGCCGCGGCGCAGGGTGTCGGCCAGCGCCTGTTCGTCCACCAGACCACCGCGTGCGGTGTTGATGAGGAAGGCGCCAGGTTTCATCAGGTTCAGTTCGCGCGGGCCGATGAGGTTGCGTGTGGCATCGGTCAGCGGGCAGTGCAGGGTCAGGGCATCGACCTGCGGCAGCAGGTCGTCCAGCGCCAGCCGGTCGGTACGGGCCGGCCGGCCGGGCAGGGCGCCGAGCAGCACGCGCATGCCGAAGGCCTCGGCCAGCTTCGCGACCGCGCCACCCAGTTCGCCGTGGCCGAGCAGGCCGAGGGTCTTGCCCTCCAGTTCGACGATGGGGAAGTCCAGCAGGCAGAACTGCGGCGCCTTCTGCCAGCGGCCTTCGCGGATCGCTGCCTGGTAGTCCGGCAGGCGGGTGGCCAGGGCGAGGAGCAGCATCAGGGTGTGCTGGGCCACCGACGGAGTACCGTAGCCCTGGCAGTTGCTCACGGTTACGCCGTGCCGGCGCGCGGCGTCGAGATCGACATTGTTGGTGCCGGTGGCGGCCACCAGGATCAGCCTGAGGTCCGGGCACTGTTCGAACACGTCGGCGCCGATGCGCACCTTGTTGCTGATCGCCACTTGCGCGCCCTGCAGTCGTTCGGCCACCTGCTGCGTATCGCTGCGCCCGTGCAGGACCAGTTCGCCGAACGGCGCGCGCAGCGGCGCGAGATCGAGGTCCCCGAGGTCGAGTGAGGCGTGGTCGAGGAAGACGGCGCGAGCGCTGTTCATGGGCAGCTGTACCTTTTGCAGTGATTCGGCGTGACGTAAGGTGGTCAGCCTAACTGTTTTTCGAAGGCTCTGCGGAGGCGCGATGTACTGGGCGGAATTTCTCACGGTGGCGTTCATTCACCTGCTGGCGGTGGCCAGCCCCGGCCCGGATTTCGCCGTGGTGGTGCGCGAGAGCGTGACCCACGGTCGCCGCGCCGGCACCTGGACGGCGCTGGGCGTGGGCAGTGCGATCTTCCTGCACGTCACCTATTCGCTGCTCGGTATCGGCCTGATCGTGTCGCAGTCCATCGTGCTGTTCAACGCGCTGAAGTGGCTGGCCGCGGCCTACCTGCTGTACATCGGCTTCAAGGCGCTGCGGGCGCGCCCGGCCGATCCGGCGACGGCTGAAACCATTGCGCCGCCGGCCGCTCGCACGCCGCGTGGCGCCTATGTCGCCGGCTTCGTTACCAACGGTCTGAATCCCAAGGCCACGCTGTTCTTCCTCTCGCTGTTCACCGTGGTGATCAACCCGCACACGCCGCTGCTGGTGCAGGCGGGGTATGGCGTGTACCTGGCCTGCGCCACCGCCGCCTGGTTCTGCCTGGTGGCGCTGCTGTTCAGCCAGCAGCGCGTGCGTGCCGGCTTCGCGCGCATGGGCCACTGGTTCGACCGGATGATGGGCGTGGTGCTGGTGGGGCTGGGTATCAAGCTGGCCTTCACCGAGTTGCGCTGAGTCGTGGTTCGAGTGAAATGAAAAGGGGCGCCGAGGCGCCCCTTTTTCATGCCTGATCGAGGATCAGACCAGCTCGATGGCCACGGCAGTCGCCTCGCCGCCGCCGATGCACAGCGAGGCTACGCCACGCTTGCCGCCCGTCTTCTGCAGGGCGTTGATCAGGGTGACGATGATGCGCGAGCCGGTGGAGCCGACCGGGTGGCCCTGGGCGCAGGCGCCGCCGTAGACGTTGACCTTGGCGTGATCCAGGCCGTGTTCGCGCATGGCGAGCATGGTGACCATGGCGAAGGCTTCGTTGATCTCGAACAGATCGACGTCGTCCTTGCTCCAGCCGGCCTTCTTGAACAGGTTGGTCATGGCGCCGATCGGGGCCAGGGTGAACTCGGCCGGATCCTGGCTCTGGGTGGCATGGGCGACGATCTTCGCCAGCGGCTTGAGGCCACGGCGCGCCGCTTCTTCAGCGGTCATCAGGACCAGCGCGGAGGCGCCGTCGGAGATGGAACTGGCGTTGGCGGCGGTGATGGTGCCGTCCTTGCGGAAGGCCGGGCGCAGGCCGGGGATCTTGTCCAGGTTGGCGGTCAGCGGCTGCTCGTCGTCCTTCACCACGGTCTCGCCCTTGCGGGTGGTGACGGTGACCGGAACGATCTCCGAAGCCAGCGAACCGTCCTTGATGGCGGCCTGGGCACGCTTCAGGGATTCGATGGCGTAGGCATCCATCTCTTCACGGGTGACGTTGTACTTGTCGGCGGTTTCCTGGGCGAAGGAGCCCATCAGGCGGCCGGTGCGGGCGTCTTCCAGGCCGTCGAGGAACATGTGGTCCTTGATCTCGCCGTGGCCCATGCGCAGACCGGTGCGGGCCTTCTCGATGACGTAGGGGGCGTTGGACATGCTTTCCATGCCGCCGGCAACCATCACGCTGTTGCTGCCGGCCTTGAGCAGGTCGTGGGCCAGCATCACGGCCTTCATGCCGGAGCCGCAGAGCTTGTTGATGGTGGTGCAGCCGGTCGCGGCGGGCAGGCCGGCGTTCAGCGACGCCTGGCGGGCCGGGCCCTGTTTCAGACCGGCGGGCAGTACGTTGCCCATGATCACTTCCTGCACGTCCTCGGGCTGGATGCCGGCACGGGAAATGGCTTCGCGGATGGCGATGGCGCCCAGCTCGACGGCGGAAACGCCGGACAGGCTGCCCTGGAAGCCGCCCATGGGAGTACGGGCGCCGCTGACGATGACGATCTCGGACATGAATCTAACCTCTTCGCTCTTGTTGTGATGCGCTATCGGGGTACCGGCCGTGAACGACCGGGCGTCAGGATTCTACCGCGTGACCGGATGTCGCCAAAGAGTCATCGGCAAATCACTCTTTTGACTGATGAATGGACACACCGAGCGCTCTAGAGTCGGTCTCATCCTGATGAGATCCAGCCTTGAGAGTGCGTACGCCATGCTGAAAACCCGCGTCATCCCCGCTGCACAGAACGCCTACCAGTACCCGCTGTTGATCAAGAGCCTGCTGCTGTCGGGCAGCCGTTACGAGAAAGGCCGGGAAATCGTCTACCGCGACACCGTGCGTTACAGCTATGCCACCTTCAACGAGCGCGTCGCGCGGCTGGCCAACGTGCTGACCGAGGCCGGCGTGAAGGCCGGTGACACCGTGGCGGTGATGGATTGGGACAGTCACCGTTACCTGGAGTGCATGTTCGCCATCCCGATGATCGGCGCGGTGCTGCACACCATCAATATCCGCCTCTCGCCGGAACAGATCCTCTACACCATGAACCACGCCGACGACCGCTTCGTGCTGGTCAACAGCGAGTTTGCCGCGCTCTACCAGGGCATCGCCGGGCAACTGACCACGGTGGAAAAGACCCTGCTGATCACCGACGGGGCCGACAAGACCTGCACGCTGCCCCACTGCGTCGGCGAATACGAGACGCTGCTGGCAGGCGCCAGCCCGCGCTATGCCTTCCCCGACTTCGACGAGAACTCGGTGGCAACTACCTTCTACACCACCGGCACCACCGGTAACCCCAAGGGTGTGTACTTCACCCACCGCCAGCTGGTGCTGCACACCCTGGCGATGGCCGCGACCATCGGCAGCCTGGACAGCATCCGCCTGATGGGCACCAACGACGTCTACATGCCAATCACTCCGATGTTCCACGTCCACGCCTGGGGCGTGCCCTACGTGGCGACCATGCTCGGTGTGAAGCAGGTGTATCCGGGTCGTTACGAACCGGAGCTGCTGTGCACGCTGATCCGCGAGGAGAAGGTGACCTTCTCCCACTGCGTGCCGACCATCCTGCAGATGATGCTCAATGCCGCCGGCGCCAAGGACCATGACTTCGGCGGGCTGAAGATCATCATCGGCGGCAGCGCCCTGAACCACGCGCTGTACGACGCCGCCAAGGCGCGCGGCATCCAGCTCACCGCGGCCTACGGCATGTCCGAGACCTGCCCGCTGATCTCCTGTGGCTACCTCAACCAGGAGCTGTGCGCCGGCAGCGAGGACGAGCGCACCACCTACCGCATCAAGGCCGGCGTGCCGGTACCGCTGGTGGAAGCGGCGATCATGGACGAGCACGGCCAGTTCCTCCCGGCCGATGGCGAATCCCAGGGCGAACTCGTGCTGCGCTCGCCCTGGCTGACCCAGGGATACTTCCGCGAGCCGGAGAAGGGCGAGGAACTCTGGGCCGGCGGCTGGATGCACACCGGCGACGTGGCCACCCTGGACGGCATGGGCTTCATCGATATTCGCGACCGTATCAAGGACGTGATCAAGACCGGCGGCGAGTGGCTGTCGTCCCTGGAGCTGGAAGACCTCATCAGTCGTCACCCGGCGGTGCGCGAGGTGGCAGTGGTCGGCGTACCGGACCCGCAATGGGGTGAGCGACCGTTCGCCCTGCTGGTGCTGCGCGATGGTCTGGCGCTGGATGCCAAGGGATTGAAGGAACACCTCAAGCCTTTCGTTGAGCAGGGCCACATCAACAAGTGGGCGATTCCCTCGCAGATCGCCATTGTTACTGAAGTTCCCAAGACCAGCGTCGGCAAGCTCGACAAGAAGCGTATCCGGGTAGACATCGCCCAATGGCAGGAAGCCGGCAGCGCTTTCCTCTCCACGGTGTGACCGACGACCGGTAAGTCACGGTTTTCGGGCGGTCGTGCCAAGCAAGCGCTTGGCACGCGCAGCCCAGTGATGGCGCAGGCTGGGGGCCTGCGCAAGCGTCTAGTCAGGGCTTCTGTAGGAGAAATCACACTTTCGAGCGATCAAGCGGTGTAAGGCGCTGGATATATTCGCCACTACTCATAACAAAAAACACACATGGAGTAGCGTCGATGAAAACCATGCAACATATCTGGCGCCTGGCACGGTTGCCGCTGGCGGTCAGCCTGGCCTCTTCACTGGCGGCTCCGGCATCCGCCGTCAGCTTCAACATCGGGGAAATCGAAGGTTCGTTCGACTCGACGCTGTCCGTGGGGGCCAGCTGGTCGACGCAGAATCCGAACAAGAACCTCATCGGCATCAACAACGGCGGCAAGGGCCTGTCCCAGACCTCCGACGACGGCCACCTGAACTACAAGGCCGGCGAGACCTTCTCGAAGATCTTCAAGGGCATCCACGACCTCGAGCTGAAGTACGAGGACACCGGTGTCTTCGTACGCGGCAAGTACTGGTACGACTTCGAACAGAAGGACGAGAGCACCGAGTTCAAGCCGCTCTCCGACCATAACCGCAAGGAAGCCGCCCAGGCCTCCGGCGCGGAAATCCTCGACGCCTTCATCTACCACAACTACAACATCGCCGACCTGCCGGGCACCGTGCGCCTGGGCAAGCAGGTGGTGAACTGGGGTGAGAGCACTTTCATCCAGAACGGCATCAGCGTGATCAACCCGTTCGACGTGACCGCCTTCCGCCGCCCGGGCTCCGAGATCAAGGAAGCCCTGGTGCCGGTGAACATGTTCTATCTGTCGCAGAACCTCACCGAGAACCTCTCCGCCGAAGGCTTCTACCAGCTGGAATGGGACCAGACGGTCGTCGACAACTGCGGCACCTTCTTCTCCCAGCCGGACGTGGTGGCTGACGGCTGCACCCAGAACCTGGCGGTGCTGACCAACAACCAGGCCTCGATCAACACCCTGAACTCCCTGCTTGGCCCGAACCTGGCTCTGACGCCTTCGCCGTGGAACGAAGGCATCGTGGTCAAGCGCGGTCCTGACCGCGACGCCCGCGACAGCGGCCAGTACGGCATCTCCCTGAAGTACTTCGCCGACAGCCTGAACACCGAGTTCGGCGGCTACTACATGAACTACCACAGCCGCCTGCCGATCTTCAGTGGCCGTGGCGCCGATGCGTCCAAGGTGGCGCAGATCAACCAGCTGATCACCAACATCGCGGCGATCAGCCCGTCCCTGGCCGCCCAGGCCGGCGCGGCGGCGATGGCGGGTAACTCCAGCTATTTCATCGAGTACCCCGAAGACATCCGCCTGTACGGCCTGAGCTTCTCCACCACGCTGCCCACCGGCACTGCCTGGCAGGGCGAGATCAGCTACCGTCCGAACGCTCCGGTTCAGCTGAACACCACGGACATCCTGTACTCCGGCCTGGACCCGGTATCCATCGGCGGCAACCACGTCTACGACAACGCCTCCGTGCTGACCGGCACCGCCGGCCAGGACCTGCATGGTTATCGCCGCAAGGAAGTCACCCAGTTGCAGACCACCTTCACCCACTTCTTCGACCAGGTCATGGGCGCCGAGCGTCTGACCCTGGTGGGCGAAGTCGGCTGGACCCACGTCGGCGGCCTGGAAAGCCAGAACAAGGCGCGCTACGGCCGTGACCCGGTCTTCGGCCCCGGTCCGCTGAATGGCTCGCTCAACGGACTCGCCACCTGCGAGGCGCTGAACGCGTCCACCCTGGGCACCGCCAATGCCAACAACGTCAGCCGCAACTGCGAAAGCGACGGCTTCACCACCGCTGACTCCTGGGGCTACCGCGCCCGGGCGATCTGGGACTACAACGACGTCTTCGCCGGTGTGAACCTGAAGCCCAACGTGGCCTGGTCCCACGACGTGGACGGCTACTCCCCCGGTCCTGGCGGCAACTTCGAGGAAGGCCGCAAGGCCGTCAGCCTGGGTATCGATGCCGATTACCTGAACACCTACACCGCAAGCCTGGCCTACACCAACTACTTCGACGGCAAGTACTCCACCGTCGATGACCGTGATTTCGTCAGCCTGAGCTTCGGTGTGACCTTCAACGCCGGCCGTTCAACCGGCAAGCGGCCCGCCCTCGCGGCGGGCCATCCGCGCGGCTGGGTGACCCGGCCGCGCGAGCAGCAGACAAGACCCGTGAACCGTTCTTTCAGGGCATCCTGGCAAGAGCGGCCATCACGGTGGGCAAAGACTCAACGAGGACGATAAACGAATGAGAACAACAAAGATCCTGCTGCACACGGGCGCCCTGGCGCTCAGCCTCATCGCCTCCCAGGTGATGGCGGCCGTCTCTGCCGACGAAGCGGCCAAGCTGGGCACCAGCCTGACCCCGATGGGCGCGGAGAAGGCCGGCAATGCCGACGGCAGCATCCCGGCCTGGACCGGCGGCCTGCCCAAGAACGCCGGCACTGCCGACAGCAAGGGCTTCCTCAGCGATCCGTTCGCCAGCGAGAAGCCGCTGTTCACCATCACCGCGCAGAACATGGACCAGTACAAGGACAAGCTGACCCCCGGCCAGCAGGCCATGTTCAAACGCTACCCCGACACCTACAAGATGCCGGTGTACCCGTCGCACCGCACCGCCACCGTGCCGGAAAACGTGCTGGAAGCGACCAAGAAGAACGCCACCACTACCAAGCTGCTGCAGGGCGGTAACGGCCTGGAGAACTTCCAGGTAGCCAACCCGTTCCCGATTCCGAAGGATGGCCTGGAGGTCATCTGGAACCATATCACCCGCTACCGCGGCGGCCACGTGCGTCGTCTGGTGACCCAGGCCACGCCGCAGGTCAACGGTTCCTACTCGCTGGTGTACTTCCAGGACGAATTCGTCTTCCGCACCGACCTGAAAGACTACGACGCCAGCAAGCCGAGCAACGTGCTGTTCTACTTCAAGCAGCGTGTGACCGCCCCGGCTCGCCTGGCCGGCAACGTGCTGCTGGTGCACGAGACCCTCGACCAGGTGAAGGAGCCGCGCCTGGCGTGGCTCTACAACGCCGGTCAGCGCCGCGTGCGCCGCGCTCCGCAGGTGTCCTACGACGGTCCGGGTACCGCCGCCGACGGCCTGCGTACGTCCGACAACCTGGACATGTACAACGGTGCGCCGGACCGCTACGACTGGAAACTGGTGGGCAAGCAGGAGCTGTACATCCCGTACAACAACTACAAGATGGATGATCCGAAGCTGAAGTATGCGGACATCATCAAGCCTGGCCACCTGAACCAGGACCTGGCCCGCTACGAGCTGCACCGCGTCTGGCACGTGGTGGCGACCCTGAAGCCGGGCGAGCGCCACATCTACGCCAAGCGTGACTTCTACATCGACGAGGACACCTGGCAAGCCGTGGCGATTGACCACTACGACGGTCGCGGCACTCTGTGGCGCGTGGCCGAGGCGTTCAACCAGTACTACTACAACTACCAGGTACCGTGGTACACCGCGGAAACCCTGTATGACCTGCTGTCCGGTCGTTACCTGGTGCTGGGTCTGAAGAACGAGGAGAAATCCGCCTACGACTTCAACTACAGCGCTTCGGAAAGCGACTTCACCCCGGCAGCGCTTCGCCAGGAAGGCGTGCGCTGATCCCCCGATCCCCACGGGTGGTTCCGCGGTGAGAAAAGACCGGCCTTCGGGCCGGTTTTTTTATGGTGAATCATCTGTCAGATGAATGGAGGGCGGAATGTCGGATGCTTTCCAGTCATCTTGTGAGCAGAGGTAACAAAATCGGCTTCAATTACCGCCCGCAAGGGGCTAGGCTCCGTCCACAGTGTGACCTTCGTTGACCGCTATAAGAGCTAGAGCAAGAGCCAGGCCGATGACCGACTTCTCGACTCTGCCAAGACTGACCGATGTTCCTCCCAGCACGGCCGGAAGTCGCTTTTTCCGACCGCCGCTGCCGCATGGCCACGTCGCCCGTTCGCGCTTGTGCCAGCGCATGGCCGAAGGGCTGGAGGGGCGGCTGATACTGGTGTCTGCACCGGCCGGGTTCGGCAAGAGCTCGCTGGCCATCGAATTCTGTCAGACGCTGGAAAGCCAGTGGCGCAGCCTGTGGCTGGGACTCAGTGCAAGGGACAGCGACCCCGGGCGTTTCCTCGAACGCCTGCTCGAAGGTCTGCGCCTGCATTTCCCCACGCTTGGCGAAGAAGCCCTGGCCCTGCTGAAGATGCGCCAGCGCCACCAGCCCTTTGCCTTCGAAGCCTGGCTCGATGACCTGCTCGATGAGCTGGTGGACAGCCTGTCCGTCGACCGTCCGCTGCTGCTGGTGCTGGATGACTACCACCTGGCCCAAGGCGCGGTACTCGACCGCTGCCTGCAGTTCCTCCTCAATCACCAGCCCGCCGGCCTGGTCGTGCTGGTTACCAGCCGCCAGCGGCCAGACTGGCACCTGGCGCGCCTGCGCCTGTCGCGGCAACTGCTGGAGTTCACCGAACAGGACCTGCGCCTGACCGTCGAGGAAACCGCGCAACTGGTCAGCGCTAATGGTGCGCAGCTGGATGACAACGCCCTGGACAACCTGGTCGAGCGCAGCGAAGGCTGGATCGCCGGGCTGCGCCTTTGGTTGCTGGCCCATGGCGATGAACTGGCAGCCAATGCGCCGGACCTCTCCGTGCATGGTGCCGAGGAACTGATCCGCGACTACTTGCTGGAAGAGGTGATCGACAAGCAGTCGCCGGAGGTCCAGGTGTTCCTGGCCCAGACCGCGCGCTTCGAACGCTTCTCGGCCGAACTGTGCGACGCGTTGCGCGATGCCCACGACAGCGCGGCCATCCTGCGGCACCTGCAGCAGCACCAGGTCTTCCTGGTGCCGCTGGACGAGCAAGGGCAATGGTTCCGCTATCACCACCTGTTCTCCGACCTGTTGCTGGCGCGGCCGCTGCCCGGTTCCGGTCCATCGGCCGCCGCACTGCACCTGCGGGCCTGCCGCTGGTTCAGCGCCCAGGGGCTGTTCGACGATGCAGTGGAGCAGGCCCTGCGCGCCGGTCACCCGGAAGTCGCGGCGAGCCTGGTGCAGAGCCTGTCCGAAGAACAGCTGCTGGCCGAGCAGAACGTTGCCACGCTGCTGCGCTGGAAGATGGACTTGCCCGACAGCCTGCTGGCCAGCACGCCGCGCCTGATCGTGTTGTACAGCTGGGCGCTGGCGCTGGCCTGCCAGTTGGACGCGGCCGAGGAACTGGCGGCGCAGCTATCGCGCTTCCTGCCCGCCGCTGATGCCACCACCCAGCGTGATCTGCTCGCGCAATGGCAGGCGCTGGCGGGCGTGATCGCCCGTGGCCGCGGCGAGATCGAAGCGGCCGAGCGGCACTGCGAGGAGGCCATGCACGGCCTGGGCCCGGAGCGCTTCGGCCCGCGCCTGCTGTGCCTGTCGACCCTGAGCAACCTGGCCATCGTGCGCGACGATCTGTGGCGTGCTCGCGGGCTCAACCGGGAAGCCCTGGAACTGGCGCAGCGCTTCGGCAATCCGCTGTTCGAGGCCATGGTGCATTACGACCGTGCCCGCGTGCTGCAGGCGCGTGGCGAGGTACTGCGTGCGGAAGAAGAAGTGCGCCAGGGGCTGGCACGGCTGTCCGGCCTGTCCTCCCAGCGTCGCTACGCGGTTCGCGGCCGACTGATGCTCTACCAGGGCTACCTGCGCAGCCTCGCGCTGCAGCCGGACGAGGCGCGCAAATGCCTCAAGGCTGGCATCGAGGAAGCCCGCGCCTGCCGCGACATCAGCCTGGTAATCGGCTTCTGTGTGCTGGCCAGCCTGGAAGGGCGGCTGGGCAACTACACCCGCGCCTTCGCCCACCTCGCCGAGGTCGAGCGGATGATGCACGTCTGGGACGTTCCGCCGGTCTACTACCTGTCGGCCATCACCCTGATCAAGTGCGAACTCTGGCTCGGCCAGGGCCAGGTCGAATTGGCCACTGCCTGGCTGGAGCGTCTGCGCGACACCTACACCGGCGACGAACCGGCCACTCCGCCGGAGTGCTCGCCACAGCTGCCGCGCAACGTGGAGATGCTCCAGTCCCAGCTGGAGCGCCGTGAAGGCCGCGTGGCGGACGCCGAGGCGCGGTTGCGTGCAGTGGCCAGCGGCGCCCTGCAAGGTGGCGCGCAGTTGCAGGCTCGATTCGCCCAGGGGCAACTGGTCGCCCTGCTGCTGCAGGATGGGCGCGAGCGCGAGGCTTCCTTCGAGCTGGGCGAGTGCCTCGATGGTTTGGCCATCGGCCTGCTGATCCCGCTGCATGACGTGCTGCTGCGGCATTCGGAATGGTTGCGCGAGCAATTGGCGGTCCGGGCTTCGTCACCAGCCATCGAAGCCCTGCGCGAGCGCTTGCCGGCCCCGCCGGAACGCGGTGCGGCACTTACGGATTGCCTGAGCGGCCGGGAACTGGCGGTGCTGGAACTGATCGCCCAGGGTTGCTCGAACCAGGAAATCAGCGAGCGCCTGTTCATCTCCCTGCACACCGTGAAGAGCCACGCCCGGCACATCAACGACAAGCTTGGCGTCGAACGCCGTACCCAAGCGGTGGCGCGGGCGAAGGAGTTGGGGTTGTTGCGTTAGGGGGCTGACCGCGCTCCCGCTCCCTGACCCTCCCCTGCAAGCGGGAGAGTGGACTGGTCCGCAGCGAAGGCCAGACCCGGCGTATCCAGGGTGCTTGGCAGAGTTGCCGGCTGACTCCAGCGTTCCGGAACCCACCGAACGGCCCCCTCTCCCTTCAGGGAGAGGGCTGGGGAGAGGGTGTTGAACCGCGTACTCCAATGCTGTACTGACCTCAGTGCGCCGAAACCCACTGGCCAGCCTTACATGCCCTTCTTCTCCGTCTCCGGCGGCGCACTGAGGTCCAGCCCCCTGGGCGCGGGTTGTCCCTTGGCCGGAGCGGCCAGCTGCTTCTGCACATCCGCCTGGATCGCCTGCAGCACCGGCAGCAGGTCGTGCATGTTCTCGCGGACTTCCGGGTAGGCATGTTTCTGCGCCAGCTCATCCACGCGCATCAGCAATTGCACACGCACTTCCGGCGGCAGGTGGATGAAGAGTTCGGGCAACTGCTTGGCCAGCTCGGCGCTGTAGAGCACCAGGTCCTGGCGGTCGAACTGCGCGGTGAGGCCGAGGTAGTCCAGTGCGCTGCTGGTCAGCATCGAGGCCGCCGCCTTGGCTTCCTGCATGCCCTGCAGGCGTACCGGATTGCGCTGCTCGCTCTGCGCCAGGGTCATCCAGAACTCCACCGTCAGATTGAACAGGATCGCCTGTTCGCGCAGCGAGTAGCTCATCAGGCCCAGCGCTTCGGCGCCGTAGGGTTGTTTGGCGGCGCGGAAGTTGAAGTACAGGCGCATCAGCTCCTTGAGCTTGAACAGCACCTCGCGTGCCTCGTTCTGCCGCAGCTCCAGTGGCGCGTAGATGTTCAGCTGCGGGCGGAAGTTCTCCTCGCTGACCATGCGCTGGTAGATCGGCCCGGTGAACTCGCCGCTGCGCCGGGGCAGGCCGTTGGCCTGGGTCTCGTCGATCTTCTTCAGTGCGTCGATCAGCACCTGGTAGTCGGCGCTGGTCCAGTTGCGCTGGATATCGGGAATCTTCTGGCCCAGGTAGTACAGATCGGCGGACAGGGCGGGGCGGCACACGAGCAGCATCAGGACGGCCAGCGGCCACAGCGAACGGCGAGTGAAGATCGGCACGAACGGGCTTTCCTTGCGCGAGGGCGGGTCGGGCTAGGTTAGCGGGGTGAGAGGCCTGCGTCATCCCGTCGCGAGCCTCGACACTACCTAGGTTGGGCGCGGCGACGTGGACGCTGTGGTGTGATTCGGGTTCGAGAACAACAAGCACGGGAGTCACTCGTCCATGACCGCCACATTGTCTGTGCAACCGCCGCTGGCCGAGGGCCTGGCCCGCTATGGTTTCGGCCCCCTGCCGCTGGCTGCGCTGAAGGCACGCTACGCTTCGCCCGAGTCCGGTTCGATGTTCATCCACGTCGATGGTTTCGACATCCACTACCGCGACGAAGGCAACCCGGACAAGCCGGTACTGGTGATGGTCCATGGTGTGATGGCGTCGCTGCACACCTGGGATGGCTGGGTTGCCGAGCTGTCCGAGCACTTCCGCATCATCCGCCTCGATGTGCCCGGCTTCGGCCTCACCGGCGGCGGCCAGGACCGCGAGTACGATGGCGAGCGCCTGGTGAAGGTGTTCGGCATGTTCCTCGACCGCCTGGACCTCAAGCACGTCTCCATCGCCGGTAACTCCCTGGGCGGCTACATCGCCTGGAACTACGCGCTGGTCAATGCCCACCGCGTCGAGCGGCTGATCCTGATCGACCCGGCCGGCTACTACATGCAGAAGGTCCCGCTGATGATCGCCAGCGCGGTGCTGCCCGGTGCCGGCATCATGATGCCGATGTGGATGCCGCGTGCGCTGGTGGCCCAGGGCATCAAGGAAGTCTACGGCGATGCGCGCAAGATCAAACCGGGCGTGATCGACCGCTACTACGACATCAGCCGCCGACCGGGCAACCGCCGCGCGATGATCGATATCTTCCGTGTGCTGGTGAAGGCCAACCGCGAGGAGCTGCCCACCACGCCCAATCGTGTGGCTGCGCTGAAGGTGCCGACAATGCTGATGTGGGGCGAGCGCGACCGCTGGATCTCGCCACGCCACGTGCCGATGTGGCAGCGCGACGTGCCGGGGATCGAGGTGAAGGTCTACGCGGGCGTGGGGCACATCCCGATGGAGGAAATCCCCGAGGAGTCGGCGGCGGATGCACTGCGTTTCCTGCATGCCTGAGCAGTGATCGCTCGATGAAAAGCCCGGCCATGTGCCGGGCTTTTTCGTCCTGCCGGATCGCTCCACCGGGCTTCCCGTGTTGGAGCGCGCCATGCGCGCGATCGCGGGCATGGCCCGCTCCTGCATTTCGTGCTCTGACGGTAATCGGAGCACGCGGGAAGCCCGTACCTGACGCCATAAACGACACCGCCCCGACAGGGCGGGGCGGTGCTCGGTGCGCTGGACGAATCAGCCCGCGTGGGCCAGTGGCTGCGCGTCGTACTCCTTGCGCACCTCGTACAGCACGTCGAGGTTGTTGTGCTGCCAGGGGTGGAAGTCGGACTTGAAGAAGTCCATGTATTCGCGCAGCAGCGGGCGGAACACGCCGTGCTTGCCCCAGGTCCACTTGATACCGTCGCGCCAGACGCGCCAGTTCCACAGCAGGCCGTCCACCTTGAGCATGTGCACCAGTCCGCGGAAGGTATCCAGCACGAAGAAGAAGGTCGCCATGCGCATCGCCCGGCGCAGCAGCTTGCGACTGCCGCAGACCTGGTTGTAGACGTCGAAGGCCACTGCCTTGTGCTCGGTTTCCTCCAGCGCGTGCCAGCGCCACAGGCGCTGCATCACTGGGTCGGCGCCTTCCATGGTGCGCGGGTCGGTCAGCAGCCCGTTGGCCATGATCGCGGTGATGTGCTCCAGCGCGGCGGTCGCGGCCAGTTGGCGCTTGGCCGGGAATTTCTTCTGGGTAAAGCGAATGCGTGCCTGGGCGCGCTTCTCGATGGCGGTGATGTCGTAGCCCTGGTCGCGCAGGCGCTGGCTGTAGGTCAGGTGCTCGCGGCTGTGGTGGCCTTCCTGGCCGATGAAGCCACGGATCTGCTCCTTGAGCACCGGGTCGGTGATCTGGTCGCGGAACTGCCGCACCGAGTCGATGAAGAAGCGTTCGCCGTCGGGGAAGAGCACCGACATGGCATCGAACAGGTGGGACTTGAAGGCGTCTCCGCCGTGCCAGTGACGCGGCAGCGGATCGGGCAGATCGAAGTCCATGTGCCGGGGCTTGATCTCCAGTCCTGCGGGGGTGGTGCTGGCCATGGCGGCTCCATTGTTGTGGTTGTCCATGGTCATTACTCTGGGCTTGTAGGGAAAGCGTCACAAGGTTATTGTCTGCCAACTTTCCGGTCATATCCGGCCAGCGGTCACGATAAGAAAAATGATGAAACAACCGCTCAACTTCACCGCCGAACTGGTGCCGGTCGCCTATGCGCAGGCACTTCTCGATCTCGCCGAAGAGCTGGGCGTGCCGCGCACGCGCCTGTTCGAACTGGCTCGCGTGCGCCCTGAGGTGCTGCAGAGCCCCAACGGCCGCCTGTCCTTCATCGACTTCCACCAGCTTTCCAGTACCGCGCTGGTGCACTGCAACGAGCCGGCCTTCGGCCTGCTGCTCGGGCAGCGGCTGAACGTCTCGACCCATGGCATCCTTGGCTACGCGGTGCTGTCCAGCGCCAACCTCGGGCGCGCCATTGCCTTCGCCCTGAAGTACTACCGCGTGCTCGGCCTGGCCTATGACCTGGAGATGGTGGAAGACGGCGGCGTGTCCTACCTGCGCGCCAGCGAGTCGATTCCCCTCGGCCCCACCAGTCGCTTCGCCGCCGAGGGCCTGATGACCAGCCTGCACACCATCGCCCGCTTCCTGGTGGGCGAGCCTTTGCAGGGTGTCAGCGTCGGCTTCGCCCATGCCGAGCCGGCTTATGCCGAGCGCTACGCCGAGGTATTTGGCTGCGAGGTACTGTTCGACCAGCCGTTCCATTTCATCGGCCTGCCCAGCGACTACCTGGCGCGGCCGATGGCCCTGGCCAACCCCGCCACGGTGCAGATGTGCGAGCAGCAGTGCGAGGCGCTGCTGGCCACGCTGGACGTGCAGGAAGGTCTGCTGACCCGCATCCGCCGCTTGCTGCTGGCGCGTCCCGGCGAATTCCCCGATCTGGAAAGCGTGGCCGCCGACCTGCACACCAGCGGCCGCAGTCTGCGTCGCCATCTTTCAAACCTGGGTACCACCTACCAGGAAGTCCTCGACGACGTGCGCAAGCGCCTGGCGCTGCAATACCTCACCACGACCCACCTGCCGCTCTACGAGATCGCACTGCTGCTGGGCTTCAACGACCCGTCGAACTTCCGCCGGGCGTTCCGCAAGTGGACCGGCAAGCTGCCTACGGACTACCGCGAAGATTGAGCCCGCAACCGGTGCAGCTGCCGCCTGGCAGCCGCACCGGTTGCGGGGACTCCGTCGGTCTCAGAAGCGATAGCCGACGTACAGTTGCAGGGCATCGAAAGTGTCGTTGCCGAACACTTCGCGAGCCGCGGCCTTGGGTTTCACCCAGTTGTACGAGAGGGTGGCGAACAGCTGGCTGCTCGCCGCCCAGTCCAGGTATAGCGCCGCCTCGTCGGCGAAGCGCCGGTCGCTGACCGGCTGGCCGTAGTAGTTCTTCTCATCCAGCGAGAACTGGTAGTAGACGGTGCCCGCGCTCAGGCCTGGGGCGACCTGGCCGGCCAGGCGCCACATGTGCACGCGCTCGTTGCTGTCGTTGAGCAGGTAGTTGCCGACCACATCTCCGATCACCCAGGAGCCGCGCTCGGTGTAGGCCTTGCTCAGCGGGTCCCAGCTCTTGCGGCGGTTGTCACTGGGGTCGTCGTCGCCGGAGAACAGCGCATAGCGGTAGGTCAGCTGCGGCTGCAGGGGCAGGCTGGCGAAGCCGTAGTCCAGGCGCACGTACCAGGCGTGGGCGGAAAAATTCACCTGTTCGCCCTCGCCAGTCTGGAGACCGTACTCGGCGCTGATCGCCAGTTCGGGCAGGGCGTCAAAGCCGCCGTCGAGCCAGCGCAGGTTGTACACCTGCATGCCATTGCGTGGCGCTATCTGGTTGGCCAGGCTGCCGACGTCGCTGACCTTCAATGCCATCAGGCCGAGCTGTCCGCGCAGGAAGGGGTAGTCGAGGTTGGCGCCGCTGAAGCGGGCGCCACCCAGGTCGTCGTCGTTGCGCACGCTGAAGGCCTGGCCGGACAACGCGCCGCCGCGATAGGCAAGGATGGCGCCATCGCGGAAGGCAGTGCGTGGACCGGACCAGTACGCGCCTTCGCCGAGCAGGTCGAGATTGCCGTCGGCAAGGATGAACCCCGTGCCGACGCGGAAGTTCTGGTTGCCCAGGGTCAGGCGCCAGGGGCCGCGCTCGATGCCGACATACAGTTCCTCGAGCGACGTCTTGCCGTCCGAGTTGCGGGTATAACCGCCGGCGTCGCCGTCGCCGAAAGTGTGTGCGGCAACCAGCGAAGCGCCTCCGACCAGGCGCAGGTCCTGGTCCAGGGAGTAGCGGAAGTTCGCTTCGGGTTTGAGGAAGGCTTCCTGCCAGACGGCCCGCTCGCCTTTCACCTCGCCGCTGCGATAGTCGCGTTGGCCGGCGCCGAAGTTGACGTTGTGGCTGTCGATGAAGGTGGCGCCGCTGCTCAGGCCGAAGTCCGCCTGCAGGTCGCCGTTCTCGTAGTGGCCGTCGGCATGGGCGAGGCTCGTCAGGGAGGCGAGCAGGAGCGTGGATAAGGAACCCAGGTGTTGGTTGTTCATGAGGGAGCTCTGCGCTGTTGTTATTGGGATGGCAGGAGTTCAGGGCGCAACCGCTCGCGGCGTGCCCGAAAGCACACCGGAGGGCGGCGCGAGGTTGTGGTGGAGCGGGTCAGGCGCGACGGCGGGCCAGTGGCAGGATCGCCAGGAACGACAGCGCGCAGATGACCGCGGAGACCTGCAGCAGCAGGCTGAAGTTCTCCGTCTCGCCGAGCAGCCAGGCCGCCAGCGAAGGACCGACGGCGAGCCCGCCGCAGATCGCCAGGTTGGCCAGGACGACCAGTTTGCCGCCCTGGCGGTCGTAGTCGCTGATCGCTGCGAGCAGGAACGGCAGGGCGAAGGTCCAGGCGAACTTGAAGGCGCAGGCCGCCAGCACGTAGCGCAGCAGCGAGATGTCTCCCAGCAGGCCGATCAGGCTCGACGCCATGGCCAGGTAGCCCAGCGCGAGCAGCCATTCGCGCCGGCCGCGAATACCGATCCAGCTGGCCAGCGATGCGCCGACCACACCCAGCAGGGAGGCGCTGGCCAGCGCGCTGGAGCTATCCGGGGCACTGATGCCCTGGGTCCGTGCCAGCTCGCCGACGAAGGTCCAGATGCCGGCGAGGCTGAGGTAGAACAGGAAGATCGCCGTCATGCCCAGGGCGATCTTCCCCAGTGCTGCGCGCGCCTGGCTGGGTGGCAGGGCCTCGGCCTGATTGTCACTCCCCGCTGGCAGGGAGCGGATCAACGGCAGGCAGGCGGCGGTGAACAGGGCTATCAGCAGGAAGAAGCTGGCGACCTGCCAGTGGCTGAACAGCCACGGCATGAACTGCAGGCTCAGCGCTGCCAGTACCAACTGGCCGGTGACCCACAGGCCGAATGCCCGGGCTGCGTTCGGCAGGGTGCCGGCGGTGCCCAGGCAGACCAGCACCAGGGATGCCTCGGAGAACGCGGTGAGGAAGCGCAGCGCTACCAGTAACGGATAGGACGGCGCCGGCGTGCTCATCAGCACGGCGCTGAGCAGGTTGCCGAGCAGGAACAGGCCGGCGGCGGCTGCGGCGATCCGGCGCCAGTTGTAGCGGCGCATCCAGAAGTAGGTGGGAATGGTGGAGATCGCCATGGCCCCCAGTTCCATGCTGAACAGGAAGCCGACCTGACGATTGTCCAGCCCCAGTTCGGCGATGTAACGGCTGGCCAGGGCCGGCGCGGTGAGCAGCACCAGCGGGCCGATGGCGGAGAACAGCACCACCGCCAACAGGCGCAGGCGCTGCTGCACCGGGTTGAGCGCCAGGGGCGCGGTCAGGGTGTTCATGCTTCCACCTGTTGCCGGCGAGCCGGGAGCAATGGGCTGTCATAGCGGGCGCGCAGGTTGGCGATCCACTGCCGCTGGTGCGCGGCCAGGGGCTGCCCGGACAGGGCGCGCATTGCCGAAAGGTGCGGGTCCTGGATGTCAGTGGTGATGCCGCTGAGCGTTTCGATCACCGCCAGGCCGAAGTAGGGCACCGAGTTGGGCTCGTAGCCGCCTTCGTGACAGAGCACCAGGCGGCCCTCGCAGAGCTCGTCGGCCACCGCCATCAGCCGGGCGGTCAGTGCCCGGTAGGCATCGCCGTGGAGCATCATGCGTCCCAGCGGGTCGTGGGCGCCGGCGTCGAAGCCGCAAGGCACCAGGATCAGTTGCGGGCGATGGGCGCGCAGGGCCGGCAGCACGATCTCGTCGAAGGCATGCAGGTACGCGCCCTCGCCGCAGCCAGGTGGCAGCGGCACGTTGAGGTTGAAGCCGCGGCCGGCGCCAGCGCCCTGTTCTTCGACGAAACCCGAGTCCTGTGGATAGTTGCCCTCCTGGTGCAGGGAGAGGGTCAGTACGCGCGGGTCTTCCCAGAAAATGCTCTGCGAGCCGTTGCCGTGGTGCACATCCCAGTCCACCACGGCGATGCGCTCCAGGCCGTGTTCGGTCATCGCGACCTGGGCCGCCAGTGCGGCATTGGCCAGCAGGCAGAAGCCGCGGCCACGGTCCGCTTCGGCGTGGTGGCCCGGCGGCCGCACCAGCGCATAGGCGTTGCGCGCGTCGCCGCGCAGCACGTGCTTGACTGCCTGGATCACACCGCCCGCGGACAGCCGGGCAATGTCATAGCTGCCATGGCCAAAGGGCGTGTTGTCACCGGCGTCGCCGCCGCGTCCCGCGCTGAGCTCCTGCAGGCGTGCGAGGTAGCTGGCGGTGTGCACCCGCAGCAACTGCTCCTCGGTCGCCGCCAGCGGCTTGACCGCCAGCAGGTGCTCGCTCAGGCCGCTGACGTCCAGCAGGTTCTTCAGTCGGCGTTTGGTTTCCGCGTTTTCGAAATGCAGGCCGGGCTGGATGCCCAGGCCGGGGGCGAACAATCCGGCGTAGTTGCCGGTGTCGTGCCACATGTAGTGTTCATGCCAGACGAAGGCCGTGGTCATTGGCGAAATCCTTGTTGTTGTTCGGGATGCTGCTAGGTGCGCAGGCGGATTGGGCAAGGCACGGCGAGAGTAGGAAGGCGCCGGAGGAGGGTAAATACACCCGTGGGGGTAGGGCTCGCGGCGGGCAACAGGCAGCCGTGTTCCCAGCGGGAACAGCGCTGATGCGGGGTGGGTAGGCGCGGATCAGCGCGGCAGGGGCAGCAGTCCGTTGGCGGAATGGCGGAGGAACAGGTCGCAGAGTTGCAGCTCGGAGCGCACGCCAAGCCGTGTATAGAGGTTGCGCCGGTGCACCTTGACGGTTGCCTGGCTGATATTCAGCTGGCGAGCGATCAGCTTGCTGGAGTTGCCCTGCAGCATCAGCCGGGCGATTTCCTGCTCGCGCGGTGTCAGCAGGCCGCCGGCGAAGGACGCCAGGGCCCGCGACAGGCTGTCGTCGTCCGCAGGCTGGACGAGGGTTTCGCGGTGCTGAGCGAAGCCGCCCAGCAGGTGCTGCAGCAATGGGTACAGGTTGCGCAGGGCGCGCAACTCGGCGGTGCTGGCCAGGTTGCGCTGGCGGCGCCCGATGGACATCACCAGCACGGTGTCGTCGCAGTCGTCGAAGAGGATGTCGATCTCATCGTCCAGGTGCAGTTCGCGGTAGTAGTGCTTGTAGTAGTCGCTGCCGTGCAACTGGCTGGTGCGCTGGTTGACGCGCAGGATGCCGCTGCTCATGCCGCCGCGAATCGAGTTGGACACCGGATCCAGGCGGTACATGCCGTCGAGGTAGCGCTCGATGTACTCGGCGTGGAGCTGGTCGGGGTAGTCCTCGTAGAGAATGCGCGGGCATCCGTCGCCGCGGTACGCCTTGATGATCACGTTGTCATGGGCCAGGACGGGCTGCAGGCTGTGCGACAGCAGCACCGGGAAGTCCGGGTGGCCCTTGTGCTCCAGCAACCGCGCGAGGCTCTGGTTCCAGTCGGCGCTGGCCTGGGTTGCCAGCAGGTTGCTCAGTTGCATCGGAGGGCTCTCTGCATTCGATCTTGTTCTTTTTCAGGGGAGTTGCTGCAATATGGGTGCCATTCGGCCGCCGATTGCCATGCTGGCTTCGCTGGTCGCTCACCGCTCCGGAGTACTCGATGACCGATCAGCCTTCCCTCATCCGCGAAACCTTCCCCGTCGGCCCCTTGCAGTGCAACTGCACCATCATCGGCGATCCGTTGACGAAGAAGGCCATCGTCGTCGATCCGGGCGGCAACCACGAACTCATCCTGCAGCGCCTCGATGCACTGGGATTGAAGGTGGTCAGCATTATCCATACCCACGCGCACCTGGATCACTTCCTCGCCTCCGGGCAGATGAAGGAGAAGACCGGCGCGACCCTGCACCTGCACAAGGATGACCAGTTCCTCTGGGATAACCTGGAGATGCAGTGCCGCATGTTCGGCGTTCCCTATACGCCAGTGCCCTCGCCGGACCAGTGGCTGGCCGATGACGAGGAACTGGCCTGTGGCTGTGGCGTGGCGCTGCACACACCGGGGCACACGCCGGGTTCGATGAGCTTCTGGTTTCCCAGGGACAAGCTGCTGATCGCCGGCGACACGCTGTTCCGCCGCAGCATCGGCCGCACCGATCTGTGGGGCGGCGATTACGCCACCATCGAGCGCTCGATCCGCGATCGCCTCTATTCGCTGGACGAAGAGGCGACCGTGGTCACGGGCCACGGCCCGGATACCAACCTGGGTGACGAGATGCGGGAGAACCCCTTCATCCGTGCTTAAGGTTGCTACGGAATTATTTGCACGACCTAAGCTCTAATCTGCCGCCCACTAATGGGTGTTTCGCTATTCGAGGAGTCATCCGCATGTTCACCGCACGTAGTCTGTCCATGGTCGCGGCTGCCACCGCCTTTGCCCTCATGGCCGGTTGCGCCTCCCAGAATCCCTATGATCCCAACACCCAGGTTCCGCCCGAAGGTGGCGTGAGCAAGACCGTCAAGTACGGTGGCCTGGGTGCGCTGGCCGGTGCCGTTGCCGGTGCCGCGATCAACCATAACAACCGTGGCAAGGGCGCGATGATTGGCGCCGCCGCCGTGGGCGCCGCTGCCGCGGGCTACGGCTACTACGCCGACAAGCAGGAAGCCAAGCTGCGTCAGCAGATGCAGGGCACCGGTGTGCAGGTCGAGCGCCAGGGTGATGACATCAAGCTGATCATGCCGGGCAACATCACCTTCGCCACCGATTCGGCGAACATCGCGCCGTCCTTCTACACCCCGCTGAACAACCTGGCCAACTCCTTCAAGGAGTTCAACCAGAACAGCATCGAGATCGTCGGCTACACCGACAGCACCGGCAGCCGCCAGCACAACATGGACCTGTCCCAGCGTCGTGCGCAGTCGGTTGCCAGCTACCTGACCTCCCAGGGCGTCGATGCGTCGCGCGTCAGCACCCGTGGCATGGGGCCGGACCAGCCGGTCGCGTCCAACGCCGACGTCAACGGCCGCGCGCAGAACCGCCGCGTGGAAGTGAACCTGAAGGCGCTGCCGGGCGCTCAGACCCAGCAGTACCAGCAGTAAGCTTCACCCATGAAAAAGCCCGCCGATTGGCGGGCTTTTTCGTTGCTGCAGGCATCCGGGACTGACCTGTAGGAGCGGGCCATGCCCGCGATCGCGCGCATGGCGCGCTCCTACAAAAAAGTCAGGCCTTGGCGGCGGGGAATTCGCGGTGCAACTGGGTCAGCAACTGGTCCTTGCGCTCCCACAGCTGGTTGACCCACAGCTGGAACTCGGCGCGGTAGCCCTCGTCCTGGTCGTAGCTCTTGCCGACGAACTGGCGGGGGATCTCCATTTCCTCGAAGCGCACCACTACTGAGCGCAGGCGGCCGGACAGCAGGCACCAGAAGGTCGGGCGACCGTCGGGGTAGTGGATGGTGACGTTCACCAGCGTGCGCAGCTGCTCGCCCATGGCGTCGAGGACGAAGGCGATGCCGCCGGCCTTGGGCTTGAGCAGGTGCTGGAACTGGGAGTTCTGCTCGTCATGCTTGGCCTGGGTGAAGCGGGTGCCTTCGAGGAAGTTGAAGATCGCCACCGGGATGCGGCTGAACTTGGCGCACGCCTTGCGGGTGGTTTCCAGGTCCTTGCCTTTCTTTTCCGGGTGCTTGGCGAGGTAGGCTTTGGTGTAGCGCTTCATGAAGGGGAAATCGAGCGCCCACCAGCACAGGCCGATCACCGGGACCCAGATCAGCTCCTGCTTGAGGAAGAAGCGCAGCAGCGGGATGCGGCGGTTGAGCTGGTACTGCAGGACGAGGATGTCCACCCAGCTCTGGTGGTTGCTGGTGACCAGGTAGGAGTGATCGTACTCCAGGCCCTGCAGGCCCTTTACGTCCCAGCCGGTGTTGCGGACCAGGTTCATCCAGCCCTTGTTGCAGGTGATCCAGCTTTCGGCGATCACGCTCATGATCTTGCTGAGCGCCAGCTGCGCCGCATTGAAGGGCAGCAGCAGCTTGATGATCGACATGCCCAGCAGCGGAATGCACCAGCACAGCGTGCTCGTCACCAGGATCAGGGTGGCGAGGATGCCGCGCAGGGTGTGCGGAAGGAAACTCAACATCGAGGAATGGTCCTTGTACGTAGGCGCCCGGTCAGCCGGGCGCGTGATGCGTTCGTGGGCACATCCCTCGTGCCGGGGTTATCAGCCGTCCTTGCCGCTGTCCGCCTGGATCGCCGTCAGCGCGATGGTGTAGACGATGTCGTCCACCAATGCGCCGCGCGACAAGTCGTTCACCGGTTTGCGCAGGCCCTGCAGCATCGGTCCGATGCTGACGCAGTCGGCACTGCGCTGGACTGCCTTGTAGGTGGTGTTCCCGGTGTTCAGGTCGGGGAACACGTACACGTTGGCGCGTCCGGCCACCGGGCTGTCGGGTGCCTTCTGGCGGCCCACGCTGGCGATGGCGGCGGCATCATACTGCAAGGGGCCGTCAATCAACAGATCGGGGCGTTTTTCCTGCGCGATACGCGTAGCTTCGCGGACTTTCTCGACATCTGCGCCAGTTCCGGAGTCGCCGGTGGAGTAGCTGATCATCGCCACCCGCGGGGTGATGCCGAACGCCTGCGCCGAGGCGGCACTCTGCAGGGCGATCTCCGCCAGGTCACTGGCCGAAGGATCGGGATTCACCGCGCAGTCGCCGTAGACCACCACCTGGTCGGGCAGCAGCATGAAGAACACCGAGGACACCAGGTTGTAGCCGGGCGCCGTCTTGATCAGCTGCAGGGCCGGGCGAATGGTGTTGGCGGTGGTGTGGATGGCGCCGGAGACCAGGCCGTCCACCTCGTCCAGGGCGAGCATCATGGTGCCCAGCACCACGTTGTCCTCCAGTTGCTGCTCGGCCATTGGCGCGTTCAGGCTCTTGCCCTTGCGCAGTTCGACCATGGGCTCGACGTAGCGGCTGCGCACCAGGTCCGGATCGACGATCTCCAGGTCCTCGGGCAGTACGATGCCCAGCATCTGCGCCACGGCCTGCACGTCGTCGGGCTTGGCCAGCAGCACGCAGCGGGCGATGCCGCGGGTGTGGCAGATGGCGGCGGCCTGTACGGTACGCGGCTCGCTACCTTCGGGCAGGACGATGCGCTTGCCCGCGCGGTTGGCGCGCTGGGTCAGCTGATAGCGGAACACCGGTGGCGACAGACGCAGTTCGTGGGGCGAGCCGCAGCGATCCTTCAGCCATTCGAAATCGATGTGGCCGGCGACGAACTCGGTGACGCGCTCGGCGCGCTCGCGATCGTCCACCGGGATTTCCTTGTTCATCCGCGACAGGTCGCCGGCGGTGTCGAAGGAGCCGGTCTTCACCGTCAGTACCGGCAGGCCGCTCTGCAAGGCGCTGCGACACAGCTCCATGATCCGTGCATCCGGCATCAGGCCCGAGCATAGCAGCAGGCCGGCCAGCGGCACGCCGTTCATGGCGGCGAGGCAGGCGGCGAGGATGATGTCGTCACGGTCGCCCGGCACCACCACCAGTACGCCGGGCTTGAGCAGGTGCACGGTGTTCGGCGCCGAGGGCGCGCAGAGGATGATCTTCTGCACGCGGCGTTGTTCGTAGTCGCCGGCGTTGAGCACGCTGGCGTCCAGCAGGTCGGCCACGTCGCGGGTGCGCGGGGCGTTCATCTCGTCCTGCCAGGGAATGCAGCCGAGCAGGCGTACGTCGCCGTCGCGCAGTAGTGGGGAATGCTCTTTCAGGCGTTTGCCGAACAGGCGAGCGGCCTCGGCGGCGTCGCGCGGCGTGTCATCGCTCTCACCGCCGCGGATCTTGTTCACGATCAGGCCGGCCAGGTGCGGGTCGCGCGGGCCGCCGAAGAGCTGGGCGAGGATCTCGATGCGGTCGGACAGCTCGCTCACCGTTTCGTTGTCCGGGGCGGAGACCAGGATCACCTCGGCGTCCACGCTGCGCGCCAGGTGGCCGTTGATGCGGGCGGCGTAGCTGGCGTGCTTGGTCGGCACCATGCCCTCGACGATCATCACGTCCTTGTCCACCGCGGCGCTGTTGTACATGCCGACGATGTCCTCGAGCAGTTCGTCGAGCATGCCGTCGCCGAGCATGCGCTCGACCTTGGACAGCGACAGCGGCGTGGGGGCATTGAGGCCATGGGTGCGCGCGACCAGTTCGCTGGAGCGCTCCGGGCCGTCGTCTCCGGCGTGGGGTTGGGCGATGGGCTTGAAGAAGCCGACTTTCAGGCCGGCGCGTTGCAGGGCGCGAATCAGGCCCAGGCTGGTGGACGTCAGGCCGACACCGAAACCGGTCGGTGCGAGGAAGAAGGTGTGCATCCGGGCTCCTTAAGCCGTGCGGGAGAGGGCGCTGCCCTTGTGGGGCCGCGCCGTCGATCAGGTTCCATGAATCTTCAGTCGAGCACCGCCAGGGTGTCGAGCGCGATCTGCTTTTCCTCGTTGGTGGGGATCACCAGGACGCGGGGATGGCCGGGCAGGTGGATCGGCCCGCCGACACCGCGCACGCAGCGGGCGTTGGCTTCGCCATCGAGCTCCAGGTTGAGCACATGCAGGTGCTTGACCGTGAGGTTGCGCACCAGCGCGGAGTTCTCGCCGATGCCGCCAGTGAAGATGATGCCGTCCAGCCGAGGCAGCGCACAGGTCAGCGAGGCGAGGGACTTGGCCAATCGGTAACAGAATACTTCGATGGCCAGCGCCGCATTGGCGTGGCCCTGCTCACGGGCATGCTCCAGGGTGCGCATGTCGTTGGAGAGCCCTGACAGGCCAAGCAGGCCGCTGTCATGGTTGAGCATGTGGTCGATCTTCTCCAGGCTCCAGCCCAGGGTGCGCGCCAGGTGGCTGTGCAGGTTCGGGTCGACGTCGCCGGAGCGAGTGCCCATCATCAGGCCCTCCAGCGGGGTCAGGCCCATGCTGGTGTCGCGGCTCTGTCCGTTGGCGACGGCGCAGGTGGAACTGCCGTTGCCCAGGTGCGCCGACAGCCAGTAGCTGTCGCCCACCGCCAGCCCGCTCATCTCGGCTGCCTGGTGGCTGACGTAGCGGTGACTGGTGCCGTGGAAGCCATAGCGGCGCACGTGCTGCTCGCGGTACAGCGGCTCGGGGATGGCGTAGCGGTAGGCACGTTCGGGCAGGCTCTGGTGGAAGGCGGTGTCGAACACGGCGATATGCGGCAGGTCCGGGTAGAGCGCCATGGCGGCGTCGATGCCCACCAGGTTGGCCGGGTTGTGCAATGGCGCCAGGGGCGAGGTCTCGCGGATGGCGCTGAGCACCTCATCGGTCAGGCGCGAGGCCTGGGTGAAGCGCTCCCCGCCATGTACCACGCGGTGGCCGATGGCGTGCAGCTCACCCTGTGCGGCTTGCGCCACCAGCGGCAGCAGGCGGGCGAGGGCGGCCTTGTGGTCGGCGCCGGGAAGCTCCAGGGTCTGCGGCTGGTCGTCGGTTTCGCCCTGCCAGCGCAGGCTGGCGCCGTTCGAGCCCAGGCGCTCGGCCAGGCCGTGGAGGATGAAGTCCTCGCGCCCCTCTCGAACCAGGGCGAACTTGATCGAAGAACTGCCGCAGTTGATCACCAGGATATTGCGAGCCGGCATGCCTACTCCTTGTTGCTGTCGGATTCCTTGGCGCACCAGCCGCAGGGGAACAAGCGGCCGATCTGCGCCATGCGCTGCTGCGGGTCCAGCACCCAGGGCCGCGACTGCCAGGGCGGCTGGTGGCGCAGGTGCTGGGTGTGGCCGCAGGACAAGACTGCCACCCAGTGGCCGTCTTCGTCCTGATGAAAGTCAAGCAGGCGCGGCGGGGCCGCGTCACCCCGTCCGTCCGTCTTCGGGTCGCATTCGGGGGCGTCGCCGCGTAAACTTACGCGCTCAACTTCTATATCAGATAGGTTTCGAACCATGCAGATCGCGGCCAACAAGGCGGTTTCCATCGACTATACCCTGACCAACGACGCGGGTGAGGTCATCGACAGCTCCGCCGGCGGCGCTCCGCTGGTCTACCTGCACGGTGCCCACAACATCATCGGCGGCCTGGAAAAGGCCCTGGAAGGCAAGCAGGTCGGTGACGAGCTGGACGTGACCGTCGAGCCGGCCGATGCCTACGGCGAATACAGCGCCGAGCTGGTTGCCACCCTGACCCGCGAAATGTTCGAAGGCGTGGACGAGCTGGAAGTCGGCATGCAGTTCCACGCGTCCGCTCCGGACGGCGGCATGCAGATCGTCACCATCCGCGACATCGACGGCGACGACGTGACCGTTGACGGCAACCACCCGCTGGCCGGCCAGCGCCTGAACTTCAAGGTCAAAGTGGTCGACATCCGCGACGCTTCCGCCGAAGAAGTTGCCCATGGCCACGTCCATGGCGAAGGTGGTCACCACCACTGATTGCCGTCACCCGGTCGCCATCGACCGGGTGCAGCCATCATTGAGCTGCTACGCTCAATCGTGAAAGGCGCCTTCGGGCGCCTTTCTCATGCAAGTCGCTGTAACTGCAAAGAATGCCAGGGCATTTTTCCCGTATCGACTGGGATTGCGCAGCACGACGGACGCGTTGTCCGGCCCCTGCGCGGGCACTTCGTGCCTACCTCTTCAAGGAGCAAGCAATGAGCGCTTTTCACGATCTGACGCTGCATGGTCTCGACGGCCAGGATCTGCCGCTGGCCCCGCTCAAGGGCAAGGTCGTGCTGGTGGTCAACGTCGCCTCGAAATGCGGCCTGACTCCGCAGTACGCCGGTCTGGAGAAGCTCTACCAGCAGTACAAGGATCAGGGGTTCGTGGTGCTGGG
Organism: uncultured Pseudomonas sp.; assembly: GCA_966191535.1. GTDB lineage: Bacteria > Pseudomonadota > Gammaproteobacteria > Pseudomonadales > Pseudomonadaceae > Pseudomonas. The sequence goes on from CBIGPF010000030.1 coordinate 36,504, forward strand.
CCTGCCATGCAACCAGTTCGCCGGGCAGGAGCCGGGCAGCGAATCCGAGATCCAGTCGTTCTGCTCGCTCAACTACGGGGTCAGTTTCCCCATGTCGAGCAAGCTCGAGGTCAACGGCAACGAGCGTCATCCGCTGTATCGCCTGCTGGCGGGCGAGGGCGCCGAGTTCCCCGGCGACATCACCTGGAACTTCGAGAAGTTCCTCCTCGGCCCGGATGGCCGCGTGCTCGCCCGATTCAGTCCGCGCACAGCGCCGGATGATCCGGCGCTGATTCACGCTATCGAGAAGGCGCTGGGCGCCTGATCCTCCCCGGCGGGAGAGGGCGCATGCGCCAATCCCGCCGGCATTTCTTCCCTTCATCTTGCTGCGCGCAGGCGCTGGCGGCTTAATCGGGCGACCTGCTTCCGGAGCCCGCCATGAGCCGTTTTGCCGCCGAGTCCGCCTGCCTGCCCGCTACGCCCGATGCCTTGCGCGCGTTGATCGAACAACGTCGTGCGGTGCGTCGTTTCCTCGATGAGCCGGTGCCGGACGCGGTGCTTCGAGATTGCCTCGAACAGGCGGTACTCGCGCCCAACGCCTGCAACCTGCAGCCGTGGAGTTTCCAGGTGATCCGCGATGCCGAGCTACGGCGCAAGCTGGCGCCGGTGTGCCTGGGCCAGAATGCGGCGCGCACCGCGCCCGTGCTGATCGCGGTGCTGGCGCGGCCGGACACCTGGCGCGAGTCCTGCACGGCGCTCCTCGAACAGTGGCCTGAGCCGCAGGTGCCGGCGAAGGTGCGCGACTTCTATGAGCGAACCGCACCCTTCCAGTACAACCAGGGTGCGTTCGGCCTGCGCGGGCTGTTCAAGCGCGCGCTCTATGCGGTGGTGGGCCGCCGTCGCGCATTGATGCGCCAACCCAACAGCCACGCCGAAATGTGCCTGTGGTCGGTGAAGTCCACCGCGCTGGCGGCGCAGAATCTGATGCTCGCCCTGCAGAGCCACGGCTACGCCACCTGCCCGATGGAGGGCTTCGATGAGGTGCGGCTGCGCAAGGTGCTGCCGATTCCCCGTCGCGCGGTGCCGATCATGCTGCTGGCGGTTGGGCGGGCTGCCGACAATGGCGTCTACAACCCGCGCCTGCGCTTCCCGCTGGAGCAGCGCGTCAGCTGGCACTGACCGCGTCCGGACGGGTCAGCACGCCCATGCGCCCGCCGCCGAAGGACCAGTCGTCCGCTTCGCTGGTGGTGATCTGCACCATCACGTCCTCGCTGGCTATTCGCAGTCGCTCGCCCAGCAGTGCGTTCAACCGGCGGTAGAACGCCTGTTTGGTCTGCGAGTCGCGAGGGCGGCCGATGGTGATGGCGATCAGCACGAAGTCGGCGCTGCGAGGCCCACCCAGGTAGTGGCGGTTGAAGACGAATTCTTCCGCCTCGTGCTGGTGAATCATCACGAACTGGTCGCCCTCCGGCACATTGAAGGCGTCGTGCATGGCGTCGTAGACGGTATCGGCGAGTTCACGCAGGTACTCGGGTTGCTTGCCCTTGAGCAGGGAGATGCGGACGGTAGGCATGGCGCCGTTCCTCGGTGAGTGATTGACGCGTTCAGGCTAGCCCGGCATGTTTGTCCTGAAAATCGGGAAATATTTGACAAATAGTTCGATTAATCGGGATGGTTGCCATGGCTCGCATCAACTTCGACCTGGACGTGCTGCGCACCTTCGTCACCGGTATCGAACTGGGCAGCTTCGCCCGCGCGGCAGATCGCCTGGGGCGCTCCACCTCTGCCGTCAGCGCGCAGTTGAAGAAGCTCGAAGAGCAGGCCGGCACGCCGGTGCTGCGCCGCGAAGGGCGTGGCATGGCGTTGACCGAAGCGGGCGAGACGCTGTTGGCTTACGCCCGCCGGCTGCTGGAGTTGAACGACGAAGCCGCCGGCGCCTTGCGCGGCGGTTCGCTGGAAGGCCGGGTGCGCCTCGGCCTGCAGGAAGACTTCGGCGAAACGCTGCTGCCCGCCGTGCTGGCGCGCTTCGCCCGTGCCCACCCCAAGGTTCGCATCGAGGTGCGCACGGCACGTAATCAGCAGCTCATCGATGGGGTGCGCACCGGCGAACTGGACCTTGCGCTGGCCTGGGAAACCGGCGAGCGCACGCCGCACATGGAGCGCATTGGCGCGGTCGCACAGTGCTGGATCGGTGCGCCGGATGCCGCACTGTCTCCCGGGACGGAGCCGCTGCCGCTGGTGATGCTCGAAGCGCCGTGCCTGCTGCGCAGCGCGGCGACGGCTGCGCTGGATCGGGCCGGCATCGCCTGGCGCGTGGCGTTCACCAGTGCCGGGTTGTCCGGCATCTGGGCGGCAGTCGGGGCCGGATTGGGCGTCGGCCTGCGCACGCCGATCGGCCTGCCGGCCAGCGTCGAGCGCCTGGATGCCGAGCGTACCGGGTTGCCGGCGATGGCGCCGCTGGGCCTGTGCCTGCATCGCAGCGAAGCCGAGCCGGAAGCGCTGGTGGAGCGCCTGCGGGAACTGCTGCAGGAAGGCGTGGAGGAGCTGCTGGAGAGCCCGACGATTCGCTGACCTGTTTCTGAGGGAAAATCACTGCGATCAATGGTGCTGGAAAAAGCGAGACGACCGGTCATATTCTTGCGCCCATGAACAGCATTCGACTCGACAAGCGCGACCTGATCCTCGCCAAGGGCTCCCTGGCGATGACCCGCAGCGGCTACCACGGCACTGGCGTGCAGGACATCGTCCAGGCCGCCGGCATCCCCAAGGGCTCCTTCTATCACTACTTCGAGAGCAAGGAAGACTTTGCCCTGCAGGCCCTGGAGCACTTGTACGCACCGCGCCTGGCCCGTTACGCCGAGGCGCTGGGCAATCCCGCGCTGGGCCCGCGTGCGCGCATCCTCACCTATTACCGCGAACTCCTGGCGCACTTCGCCCGCCAGGAGAAGCTCGAATACCACTGCTTCATCGGCAGCCTGAGCTTCGAGATGGCCGAGCTGTCGCCGGCCATCGCCGAGCGCGTCGACGGCATCCTGCAGCAGTCCATCGACACCCTGGCTGGCTGCCTGGCCGATGCCCAGCGCGCCGGCGAGCTGCCCGCATCCGAGAGCGCCGAATCCCTGGCGGAGTTCATCGGCAATGCCTGGCAGGGCGTGCTGGCGCGGATGAAGGTCAGCGCCTCGCTCAAACCGGTGGAACGCTTTATCGAACGCCTGGAGCACCTGCTTCAGGCCTGAACTGCCTGAGTCATCACCCCTTCTCTCAACTCTTTCACCAAAGAACGAGACGACCGGTCGCTTGGTCGTCATGGAGACTTCAATGACCGCTTCCGTAGACACCCTGTTCTCGCCCTTCCGCCTGGGCAGCCTGGAACTGCCCACGCGCATCGTGATGGCGCCGATGACCCGCAACTTCACCCCGGGCGGCGTACCCCACGCCCAGGTGGTCGAGTACTACCGTCGCCGCGCTGCCGCCGGTGTTGGCCTGATCGTTACCGAAGGCACCACGGTCAACCACAAGGCTGCCAATGGCTACCCGAACGTGCCGCGCTTCTACGGTGAAGACGCCCTGGCCGGTTGGAAGCAGGTGGTCGACGCCGTGCATGCCGAAGGCGGCAAGATCGTCCCGCAGCTGTGGCACGTTGGCGCCGTGCGCCGCCTGGGCACTGAGCCGGATGCCAGCGTTCCGGGCTATGGCCCCAGCGGCAAGGAAAAGGACGGCACCGTGCTGGTCCATGAGATGACCAGGCAGGACATCCAGGACGTCATCGCCGCCTTCGCCCAGGCTGCCGTCGACGCCAAGGCCATCGGCATGGACGGCGTGGAAATCCACGGCGCCCACGGCTACCTGCTCGACCAGTTCTTCTGGGACGGCAGCAACAAGCGCACCGACGAGTACGGTGGCAGCCTGGCCAACCGTTCGCGCTTCGCCATCGAGCTGATCCAGGCCGTGCGCGCTGCCGTTGGCCCCGACTACCCGATCATCTTCCGTTTCTCCCAGTGGAAGCAGCAGGACTACAGCGCCCGCCTGGTGGAGACCGCCGAAGAGCTGGAGGCCTTCCTCAAGCCGTTGTCGGATGCCGGCGTGGATATCTTCCACTGCTCGACCCGCCGCTTCTGGATTCCGGAATTCGAAGGCTCCGATCTCAACCTCGCCGGCTGGACCCGCCAGCTCACTGGCAAGCCGACCATCACTGTCGGTAACGTCGGCCTGGATGGCAGCGAGTTCCTGGCCTTCTTCGGCAACACCGAGGAAGTCGCCCAGCCGTCGGGCATCGATGGCCTGCTGGAGCGCCTGAACAAGGAAGAGTTCGACCTGGTTGCCGTTGGTCGCGCACTGTTGGTCGACCCGGACTGGGCGGTGAAAGTCCGTGATGGCCGCCTGGAGGATATCAAGCCCTTCAGTCGCGACGCGCTGATGTCGCTGGCCTGATCCGCGAGCGGATGTGAAAAGCCCCTGGCGCCCAAGGTGCCAGGGGCTTTTTCGTTTGCTTAACCCTTTGTGCGGAATCCTCTGTAGGAGCGCACCCTGCCCGCGATTGCGCGCAGGGTGCGCTCGTCAGGCCAGCTCCGCCATCGGTAAATTGCACTCTACTTATGGCGATCCATAAATAGCCTGAATGGTCTGAAAGCACCGTCCTAGGCGTTTACAAATCTTTTCCGAGACCCACCTTTCCGCATGCTGACTTCCCAGTCCGAAACGGGCAGAGTATGACCGCGTTCACACAAAAATAGGCCGGTATACGGCCATAGGAGTAAGACATGCGGATCGGCTTGGTGGTCGATGCAACCTGTGACCTTCCCCCGGAATTCCTTGCTGCCAACAACATTCGCGTGCTGCCTATCGGCATCCGTGTGGGCGAGCGGCGCATCGTCGATGACCGCGATCCCGAGACTACCCTCCGGTTCTATTCCCAGGACCTGCCCAAGGTCGGCCCCGAGGACGGCAGCGAACCGCTGACGCCGGCGCAGACCCACGACTGGTTCCTGGAGCACCTGGTCACCGACTTCGACTACGTGATCTGCCTGACCGTGACCAGTCAGCGCAGCCCGATCTTCGAGCACGCGACCCAGGCGTCCTTCAGCCTGCTGCAGAGCTACAAGGAACGCCGTGCTTCCGCGGGCATCGCAGGGCCGTTCGCGCTGCGGGTGATCGACAGCCAGACCGTGTTTGCCGGCCTCGCCGTACTGGCCGCCGAAGGCGTGCGCCTGCTCGGCGAAGACCAGCACCCCAACGCCGTGCGCACCCGCCTGGAGCAGCTCAGCCAGCAGATGAACACCTTCCTGGTCGCCAGCGACCTGGGGCACATCCGCCGCCGTGGCTTCCAGAAGGGCGACCGCAGCAGCATCGGCGACCGCCTGCGTGGCGCCTTCCTCGGCCTCGGATCGATGCTCGACATGAAGCCGGTGCTGAGCCTGGTGCAGGGCGAAGACAAGCCGGTATCGGTGTCGCCGAACTACGAGAAATCCGCCGAACGCCTGCTCAACTTCGCCCGTGCGCGGGTCGAGGCGGGCGAGCTGCTGGCGCCGCAGATGTGCCTGAGCTACGCCGGCGATCCTTCCGCCCTGCGCGACCTGCCCGGCTTCGCTGCGCTGGAGGCCGCCTGCCAGGCCAAGGGCGTGCAGGTGCACCTGGCGATGCTCAGCCCCACCGGCGGCATCAACCTTGGCGCTGGCGCCATGAGCCTGTCGTTCGCCGCCGAGCCCAAGCCCTTCGCCTGATTCCTACTTGTGTACCTCTGCATGGCCCAGCCCGGGATTCTTTCCCGGCAGGGCCGTGCGACAGGCTTCCTGCAGATACCCTTCGAAGCGCTCGACCACCGTGTCCCACGCCTGGTGGATGGCGTGGTGACGCGCGTTGAGGCGCACCCGGCGCAGGCGCTCCGGGTCGCCCAGCAGCCAGCTCGCCGCTTCGAAGAAGCTCTGGTCCTCACCCGGTACGCCGAGCACGCCGTTGTGCCCGTGGCGAATGTGCTGGCCGGCCGCCGCCTGGTCGAACGCCACCACCGCCAGCCCTGAAGCCAGTGCTTCCAGCACCACGTTGCCGAAGGTTTCCGACAGGCTGGGGAAGAGGAACAGGTCGCCGCTGGCGTAGTGCCGGGCCAGTTCTTCGCCGCGCTGCAGGCCGCAGAACACCGCTTCGGGCAGCTCCTTCTGCAGGTGCGCACGCTGCGGGCCGTCGCCGACGATCACCAGGCGCAGCTTGAGCTGCGGGTGCGCAGCGCACAGCGCGCGGAAGCTGCTGCCCAGCAGCGACAGGTTCTTCTCCGCCGCCAGCCGACCGACATGCAGCACGGCGATGTCGTGCTGACCCAGGCCCCATTCGCGGCGCAAGGCCTCGTCGCGCCGCGCGGGGTTGAACAGCTTGCTGTCCACGCCGCGCGCGAGCTGCGCGAGGCGCTCGAAACCGCGTCGTTGCAGCTCCATGGACTGGCTGGCGCTGGGGACCAGGGTCTGCTGGGTGCGGTTGTGGAACCAGCGCAGGTACAGCGTCACCAGGCGCATCAGCGGGCCGAAACCGTAGTGTGCGCTGTACTGCTGGAAGTTCGTGTGGAAGCCGCTGATCACCGGGATCCGCAACCGCCGCGCGGCGCGCAGGGCGGCAAGGCCAAGCGGGCCTTCGGTAGCAATGTACAGCACGTCCGGGCGGATGCTCTTCCAGTGACGCAGCAGCTTGTGCAGGCACGACTGGCCCCATTGCAGGCCGGGGTAGCCGGGCAGCGGCCATCCACGAGTGAGGACGAGTTCGCCGTCGCTGTGACGGCCTTCGTCGCCCTGCTGGCGCGGGCGCACGATCTGGATCTGGTGTCCGAGGCGCAACAGCCCCGAAGCCAGCCGGCCCAGGGTGTTGGCGACGCCGTTGATTTCCGGCGGAAAGGTTTCGCTGATCAGCGCAATGCGCAGGGGAGTCGTGGTCATGCTCGCAGTGTCCCGGCGCGCGGGGGCGCGCCCAATTAAAAGCGATGATTGTTAGGTGACAGGCGCTAAGCAGAATCCG
>CBIGPF010000031.1:0-42948 GCA_966191535.1 uncultured Pseudomonas sp.
CCTGGCCCCGGCGCCACTCCGCCGGCGGCTCCGGCTCGTACGGACCGGGCGCGGCGGTGTCGGTGGCGGCGCGCCGGGCCGGCGGCCCGAGGTCGGGCAGATGGGCCACGGCGGGCGGAGCCAGCAGCTCGTCGAGGGCGCGCCCCTCCGCGAACCGGTGGCGCACGAACGACTCGTTCGACGTGTTCTCCAGCAGCCGCCGCACCAGGTAGGCCATCCCCGGCACCAGCTCGCCCACCGGCGCGTACACCCGCAGCCGCATCCCCAGCCGCAGCCGCAGGAGGCGCCTGCTTCAACGACGGCCGAGCCTGCGGCACCCGCCGCGGCGGCAGAACCGACGTTGAAGCTGTGAGCCGGTCAGCGGTTGCGCAGATGGCGCGGGCAGAACACCTGGCGCGTTTCCACGCCATAGAGACAGCCGCCCAGGGGTTCGAGGGTGATGCGGGCGCCGCGCTGGCGTCCGTAGAGCAGGTTGAAGATCAGCTCGCTGTCCAGGCCGCTGTCGGCCTGCAGGTTGCTGATGCTGTTCTCTTCCACCTGCAACTGGTAGCGCCCGCCCAGGTCGCTGCCGACCAGGCCGGAGACTTCGAGGATGTTGGCGTCCTGCTGGATCATCGAGTAGAAGCGCCCCTCGTGGAACATGGTGGTCTGAGCGATCTCCAGCACCCTGCCGTTGCCCAGTACCACCTGGCCGGAAGAGGCGTAGCGCCCGTCGATGGCCGAGGTGTTGTGGGCGTGCTTCCACAGCATGCTCAGCGCCAGCGCCAGGCAGACGACCCCGAACAGCGAGATCACCAGGCAGCGGCGGGCCACGCCGGCTTGGCGGCGTAGGTTCAGTTCAGGCACTTGCGCAGCTGCTCCTGGGAAATCCGGGCGACCTGGCTTTCATGGATCAGCAGCCAGTTGGATGTGCCTTCGGGTTGCACGCAGACCAGCTCGTAGAAGCCCGAGGTCATGTGCAGCATGAGGCCGATGGGGCGGGAGGCCAGGTCGGCCAGCTGGTGCGCCAGCGGCCGGGTGGTGTTGATCAGTCGCTGCAGGTCCTGTTCGTTGTCTTCGACGTAGGTGATCTGCAGGGAGCCGACGTTCTGTTCGGCAGTGAGGACCGGGCTGCGCACCTGGGTGTAGTAGAAGGTGCCGGAGAGGACGAGCAGGCCGAGAATGCAGAGGCTGGCGGCGGCGAGTTTCAGGCGCCGTAGATTCGGCGTTCGCGGCACGAGAACAGGGGGTACGGCCTCCAGCGGAATGACTTCCGGGGTGGCATCGGCGACTTCCTCGTCCGGCTCGCTGGCCTGGCCGATCAGGTACTGCGGGTTGAACATGTAGCCGCGGCGGGGCAGCGTCTGGATGATCTGCCGTTGCTTCTCGTCCGCCAGCACCTGGCGCAGGGTGTAGATCTGCTGATTGAGACTGCCCTGGCCGACCACGCGGTCGGACCATGCATGGGTCAGCAGTTCGTCGCGTGCCACCACGTCTCCCGGGCTTTGTAGCAGGCGTTCGAGTACCCTGCTGCCGGAAAAGCCCAGGTCGATACGCTCCACCTGGCCGTCACGGTCGAGGTCGAGTTGATACAGCGCGGGGTAGAACTGCGCGACGCAATCGGAACGCCCGGTACGGAGGGTCAGGCAGGCGATCGGCCGACTGTCCGCTGGCGTGGAAGTGAGTGTGTTCATCTTGCCCTTGCGAGCCGCTCCCTGGACGGTCGCGGGGAAACTCCATTTATCCATGGAGGCAGAGGCATTATTTTGACGTCAGAAAAATGTGGGTGCAAGTTCTGAATTTTGCACACTCGTGCTTGCAATTTTCACACAAGCCTTGAAAGCACTGACGCAGAGAGGCCGCACCGCGACCGAGAGTCGCAATGCCGTTTGTCAGCGTACCCGCAGACAGCACAACGCCCCGCACGGGCGGGGCGATGTCGAATCACGGCGCGCGAGGCGGGGGACGCCTCGCTCGGGCCGGGCCTTAGCCCAGCAGACCCATGATCATGCTGGGCATCTGGCCAGCTTGCTTGAGCATGGAGATGCCGGACTGCATCAGCATGGAGCTCTTGGTCATGCTGGCGGTTTCGCTGGCGAAGTCGGCGTCCATGATGCGGCCCTTGGCCATGTCGGTGTTGTCCTTCATGTTGGCCAGGTTGTTGGAGGTGTGGCCCAGACGGTTGATCGCGGCACCGAAGGCAGCGCGGGTCTTGCCGACCTGGTCCAGGGCATCGTTCAGACCGTCGATGGCGGCTGCGGCGGCGGTTTTCGGGTCCAGGGCCTGGACGGTGGTGCCCAGCGAGGTGACGGTGGCGGCGATGTCGGTGTCGGCAGCGGCAACGGTCATCACTTCAGCGGAGTCGGAACCGATCTGGAACTTGATGTCGGCTGCCAGCTTGCCGCCAGTACCGAACAGGCTGTCGCCGGCGTACTTGGTGTTGGTAACGATGTTGGTCAGCTCTTTGCCCAGCTCGTCGAACTCGGACTTCAGGGCGTCCAGGTCCTTGTCGGAGTTGGTGCCGTTGGCGGACTGGGTGGCCAGGTCCTTCATGCGTTGCAGGATGTCGGTGGCTTCGCTGAACGCGCCTTCGCCGGTCTGCAGCATGGAAACGGCGTCGCTGGTGTTGCGCATGGCCACGTTCATGCCGCGGGTCTGGGCATTCAGGCGGGTAGCGATCTGCAGGCCGGCGGCGTCGTCGGCAGCGGAGTTGATGCGCAGACCGGTGCCCAGGCGCTGCTGGGAAGTAGCCAGCTGGCTGTTGGTCTTGCTCAGGCTGGTCTGGGTGATCAGGGAGGAGTAGTTGGTTTGAATCGACAAGGCCATGTTGGACTTCCTGTATGAGCTGAATGAAGCCGGCGTTGTGCCTGCTGAAGAGGTAAGGCGACAGCTCGATGGGAAGGATTAAGGGCGGATGAAAAAAATTTGGCGCGGGGATTCCGGCGAGGTCGGGATGCGCGTTCGGGTATCGCCGGCCTGTGTCATGTGTCCTGCTGCCAGGGATCGGACATCTATGTTGTTGAGACCTGTCTGACAGCCCTGGCGCCGGGGTAAGGCTAAGCTCCCTGGGTCCACAAGGCTGTGGATCGTTCGACCGAACTGTTCGTTCCGAGCTCTCCGCTCCGAACCTTGAGAAAGGAACCTCATGATCTCCGTCTACCAGCTCAAGTCCCGTTTCCAGAACCTGCTCCGTCCGCAGGTCACCCGCCTCTACGAGCGTGGCGTCACCGCCAACCAGGTGACGCTGGCGGCCTGCGGCCTGTCCCTGCTGGTCGCGCTCGCCGTTGCGCTGCTCGCCGGCCACGCCTGGGTATTCCTGCTGATCCCGCTGTGGATGTTCCTGCGCATGGCGCTGAACGCCATGGACGGGATGCTCGCCCGCGAATTCGGCCAGCAGTCGAAGCTGGGCGCCTACCTCAACGAACTGACCGACGTGATCGCCGACAGCGCGCTGTACCTGCCGTTCGCCCTGCTGCCGGGCGTGACGCCGGCGCTGGTGGTGCTGGTGGTGCTGCTGGCGGTGATCAGCGAATACACCGGCGTGCTCGGCGTGATGGTCGGCGCCTCGCGGCGGTATGACGGGCCCATGGGCAAGAGCGACCGTGCGCTGTGCTTCGGCGTGTTGGGCGCCGGCGTGGCGAGCGGGCTGCTGCCGCTGGCCTGGCTGGACCCGTTGCTGGGCCTGCTGGCGCTGCTGCTGGTGCTGACTATCGTCAACCGGGTGCGCCAGGGGCTGGCCGAGCAGAACCAGCAGCCCGGCTGAGCAGGACAGGCATTTTTCAGGACAGGGACCGGAGCGTCCCATCAGCCATCGAACAGAGGAAGTTATGCGCGAGTCTTCGAATCACCACTTCATTACCCACGACGGCGTCGAGCTGTTCTATCGCCATTGGCCGGCGGCAACGACCGACTCGCCACGCCGCGCCATCGTGCTGTTCCACCGGGGCCACGAGCATTCCGGGCGCATCGGTCATCTGGCCGACGAGCTGGACCTGCCCGGCTTCGACGTCTTCGCCTGGGACGCCCGTGGCCACGGCCAGTCGCCCGGTGCGCGCGGTGACAGCCCGAGCTTCGGCACCAGCGTGCGCGACGTGCAGACCTTCATCGAGCACATCACCGCCAGCCACGGCATCGCCGTCAGCGACATGGCGGTGGTGGCGCAGAGCGTCGGTGCCGTGGTCGCCTCCACCTGGGTGCACGACTACGCACCGTCGATTCGCAGCCTGGTGCTCGCCTCGCCGGCGTTCAAGGTCAAGCTGTATGTCCCCTTCGCCCGGCCGGGGCTGAAGCTTGCCCGCTGGTGGCGCGGCAATTTCTTCGTCAACAGCTACGTGAAGGCGAAGTTCCTCTCCCACGATCCCGAGCGCATCGCCTCCTACGACAGCGACCCGCTGATTGCCAAGGCCATCTCGGTGAACGTGCTGCTGGGCCTGTATGACGCGGCTGACCGCGTAGTGGCCGACGCCCAGGCGATCCAGGTGCCGACCCAGCTGCTGATCTCCGGCTCCGATTTCGTGGTGCACCGCAAGCCGCAACAGCGCTTCTTCGACAACCTCGGCACGGCGCGCAAGGAACTGCACGTGCTGCCCGGTTTCTTCCACGACACCCTCGGCGAGCTGAACCGCGAGCAGGCGGTGACCCGCGCCCGGCGCTTCATCCTCGAATGCTTCGCGCACGAGGCGGAGCGCCCGGACCTGCGCGATGCCGACCGTTTCGGCTACACCTGCGCGGAGGCGGAAGCGCTGTCCACGCCGCTGCCGGCCTGGTCGATCCGCGACCTCTACTGGCGTGCCACTCGCGCCAACATGCGCCTCGGTCGGCTGCTGTCCGACGGCATCAACCTGGGCTTCCAGACCGGTTTCGACTCCGGCAGCACCCTGGATTACGTCTATCGCAACCAGCCCGCGGGAGCAGGCCCGGTGGGCCGGATGATCGACCGCACCTACCTGGAGTCTGCCGGCTGGCGGGGCATTCGCCAGCGCAAGGTACACATCGAGGAGCTGCTGCGCCTGGCCATGGCCAGCCTGCGCGAGCAGGGCCGCGACGTGCGCATCCTCGATATCGCCGCCGGCCACGGACGCTACATCCTTGAAGCGCTGCAGGGCGTCGAACCGTTGCCCGAAAGCGTGCTGCTGCGCGACTACAGCGAACTCAACGTGCGCGAGGGCTCGGCGCTGATCGAGCGCCTCGGCCTGAAGGAGCGTGCGCGCTTCGTGCAGGGCGACGCCTTCGATGGCGCAGACCTCGCGGCCGTGGAGCCGAAGCCGAGCCTGGCGGTGGTCTCCGGTCTCTATGAGCTGTTCGCCGACAACGCCATGGTCAGCGGCTCGCTGGCGGGGCTGGGCGACGCCGTGGAAGAAGGCGGCTACCTGATCTACACCGGGCAGCCCTGGCATCCGCAGCTGGAACTGATCGCTCGTGCGCTGACCAGCCACCGCGCCGGGCAGGCCTGGGTCATGCGCCGCCGCACGCAGCGGGAGATGGACCAGCTGGTCGCCGCCGCCGGCTTCCGCAAGCTGGCCCAGCGAATCGACGAGGACGGTATCTTCACCGTCTCCCTGGCCCGCCGGGAGCGCAGTTGATGGCAGCGATGCCGGCGCGCGATCCCGGCGTCCTGCGCCGAGCAGTGATCTGGCTGCTGTTCCTCGCGCCGTTCTTCTTCCTGAGTTACGGCTTCGCCAATGGGGTGGCGGCGCAGCGCGAGTCGGTCGGTGTGCTGGTGTTCGACTGGGAGCACGGCATGCCGCTGTGGCCCTGGACGATCATTCCGTACTGGTCCATCGACCTGCTCTACGGCTTGTCCTTCCTGTTGCCGCGCAACCGCCGCGAGCTGGACAGCCATGCCTGGCGCCTGCTCAGTGCACAAGTCATCGCGGTGAGCTGCTTCCTGCTCTTCCCGCTGCGTTTCAGCTTCGAGCGGCCGCCGCTGGACGGCTTCTTCGGTCTGCTGTTCGACCTGCTGATGGGCTTCGACAAACCGTTCAACCAGGCGCCGTCGCTGCACATCGCGTTGCTGGTGATCCTCTGGGCCGCCTACGGGCGCTATGCCAGCGGCGCCTGGCGCTGGCTGATGCACGGCTGGTTCGCACTCATCGGCCTGTCGGTGCTGACCACCTGGCAACACCATTTCATCGATGTGCCGACCGGCGCGCTGGTGGGATTCCTGTGCTTATGGTTGTGGCCCAGGAGCGCACGTTCGCCTTGCGCCGCCTGGCAGTCGAGTGGTGATCCGCGCCGGCTGCGCCTGGCGGCGATCTATGGCGTCGGCGCGTCGGTGTGCACCTGGCTGGCGCTGTCCGGCAGTGGAGCCTGGCTCTGGCTGCTCTGGCCCGCGCTGTCCCTGGCGCTGGTTGCGCTGTGCTACCTGGGGCTGGGAGCGGAGGGTTTCCAGAAGGGCCCGGACGGCAGGCAGTCGCTGGCGGTGTCATGGCTGTTGGCGCCTTATCGGCTGGGCGCGTGGGTCAACTCGCGCAGCTGGACCCGTCGGCATCCGCAGCCGGATGAGGTGCTGCCCGGCCTCTGGCTGGGACGCCTGCCGGGGACGTCCGACCGCTCCGCACACTCGGATCTGGGCGTGCTCGACCTGTGCGCGGAGCTGCCCTGTACGGTCCGTGTCGAGCGTTATGCATCGCTGCCGTTACTGGACCTGGTGACCCCCAGCGTCGAGCAGTGCCGGCGCGGGGCCGAGCTGGTCGACCAGCTTCGCGCCGGCGGCCCGCTGCTGGTCTGCTGCGCGCTCGGCTACTCGCGCAGCGCCACGGTACTGGCGGCGTGGCTGCTGCTGTCCGGTCGCACCAGCAATGTCGAGTCGACCGTCCAACTGATCCGCCAGGCGCGGCCGCGGATCGTGCTCAAGGCAGACCAACTGACCGTGCTGGCGCAGATCGCCGGCCAGCCCAACGTATCGCAGGAGGTGAGTCATGTCGGTTGATCCAGGCCTGATCCTGGTGGCGAGCCTGCTGCGGCGCGGCAGCAGTCTCAATGGTCTGTCCTCCGCGCTCACGGTGCTGGCGCTGGCGCTGGGGTTCTACGGCGTGCTGATGGCCAGCGCCACGCTGGCGTTCAGCCTGAGCATGGCGCTGTTGGTACTGCTCGGCCTGGTGCAGAAGTTCTACGCGATGCGCGTGGCGCTGGACGCTGACCTGTTCGAGGCCATGGCCAATGCCGGAGAGGCACTGCCGGAGAAGACCCGGCAGCTGGACGAGGCGCTGGCCACCTACGCCGGTGTGCCGGCCGACCAGTCCGGCCGCCCCTGGAGCGAGCGCAGCCGTGGCGCGCTCGCCCTGTTGCGCCGGCAGGTGCAGCTCTGTGCGGCGCAGTGGCTCATTGCGCTGCTGTGCCTGATCACCCTGACCTTCCAATCCTGAGGAACGTAACCCGAATGCTGGAACGACTCTTCGCTTACGCCATCATCGCCGGCGCCCGCGCGGTGACCGGCCTGCGCAGCCTGTGGATCGGCACGACGCCGACCCCGGTGCAACGCATCTACTACGCCAACCACAGCAGCCATGGCGATTTCGTCCTGCTCTGGGCCTCGTTGCCGCCGGCGCTGCGCGCGCGCACGCGACCGGTAGCGGGCATGGATTACTGGGGCAAGGGAGGCCTGCGTGGCTTCATCATCAACCGGGTGTTCCACGGCGTACTGATCGACCGCGCGCGCGGTGCAGAGGGTGGCAACCCGTTGGAGCCGGTGGAGCGCGCCCTGGCCGACGGCGACTCGCTGATCCTCTTCCCCGAAGGCACCCGCAACCTCGACGAGGAAGTGCGTCTGCTGCCGTTCAAGAGCGGTATCTATCACCTGTCGAAAGCCCATCCGCAGGTAGAACTGGTGCCGGTGTGGCTGGACAACCTCAACCGCGTGATGCCCAAGGGGCGTGCGCTGCCATTGCCGCTGCTGTGCACCCTGAGCTTCGGTGCGCCACTGGCGGTCGAGGAGGGCGAAGCCAAGGACGTCTTCCTCGAACGCGCCCGCGAGGCATTGCTGACGCTGGCTGCACAGGAGGGCCGTTGAGATGAACCAGACCTGGCTGCTCTTTGGTGGCATTGGCGCCATTCTCATCCTCGCGTCGCTGGTCGGCGCTGTGCTGCGCTGGAAGGCCCCGCCCGGGCCGCATGCGGTGATCGACAACCTCAACGCGCGAATCAATGCCTGGTGGGTGATGGTCGCGGTAATTGGCTGCGCCTTCGCGCTCGGCTACTGGGCGGTGATCCTGCTGTTCTACGGGGTGTCCTTCTATGCCCTGCGCGAGTTCCTCACCCTGATGCCGACGCGCCGCAGCGATTACCCGGCGCTGGTGGCGGCCTTCTACTTCGTGCTGCCGATGCAGTACCTGCTGATCGGCATCGGCTGGTACGGGCTGTTCTCCATCTTCATCCCGGTGTACGTGTTCCTGCTGCTGCCGATCCTCGCCTCGCTGGGCGGTGACTCCAAGCACTTCCTCGAGCGCGCCTCGAAGGTGCAGTGGGCGCTGATGCTGGCGGTGTTCTGCATCTCCTTCGTGCCGGCGCTGCTGACCCTGGAAATCGCCGGCTACGAGGGACGCAACCTGCTGCTGATCGCCTTCCTGGTGATCGTCGTGCAGCTCTCCGACGTGTTGCAGTACGTCTGCGGCAAGCTCATGGGCAAGCGCAAGATCGCGCCCAACCTGTCGCCGTCCAAGACGCTCGAAGGCTTCGTCGGCGGGGTGACACTGGCCACGCTGATCGGTGGCGCGCTCTGGTGGATCACGCCCTTCACCTTCTGGCAGGCGCTGCTGATCGCCCTGATGATCAACATCCTCGGCTTCTTCGGTGGACTGGTGATGTCGGCGATCAAGCGCGACCGCGGGGTGAAGGACTGGGGCCACATGATCGAGGGCCACGGCGGCATGCTCGACCGCCTGGACTCGGTGTGCTTCGCGGCGCCGGTGTTCTGCCACTTCGTCCGTTACGGGTGGGCCTGACTCCCGTCGGAAATCGGCCGGGCGCTCCGGGGTAGCCATCCCGGAGCGCCGGTTCGCGGCTACGCTTGCTCTGTTCCCTGGCGGAACGTCGTATGGCAACGGAGTGTTTTGGGCGTAGGCGGTCGAATCTTCACGGGGCCATGAAGCATGAACACTCTCTTTCCGCGCATCGCTCGCGGGGCCGCATCTTGAGCGGCTCGGCGGGCGCTTTCCGGTTTACCTGCCTGGTCACCGCGATCGGTTCGTACTCCGCCGAATCGGTGATCTCCTCGTTGCGCGAGCACTGGGGCGCAAGGGTGGTGGGGACGAATACCCAACCCCACGACTGGTGCACGACTTCGGCCCTGCTGGATGCCTTTCATCGGGTTCCTGCAGCGCGAAATGTTACCGAGTATGTCGAGCGTGTCCTGGACATCTGCGAGATCGAGCAGGTCACCCACGTGCTACCGCTGATCGACCCCGAGGTCGATGCCTTCGCGTTGCATCACGAGGTGTTCGCCGAGCGTGGCATCACCCTGTGCATGCAGCCGCTGGAGACCATCCGCGTCGCTCGCGACAAGTGGCTGGTGCACCAGGCCTTCCGCAATGATCCGCTGATTCGCACCATCCCCACCTGGCGCCTGGAGGATCTGCCTGTGTCGGGGTTGGACCTGCCGCTGATTGCCAAGCCGCGCGACGGGCGCAATTGCGAAGGGCTGATGCAGGTGCGCGACGCGGACTTCCTGCACTACGTGCGCAAGCGCTTCTGCGACCGTGACTACATCGTGCAGCCGCTGCTGCCGGGTGATGTCTGCGTGGTCGACGTGGTGCGCCAGCAGAGCACCGGCGCATGGGCGGCGATGGCGCGCCAGGAGCTGGTGCGCACACCCAATGGTGCGGGGCTGACGGTACGGATGCTGGCCGACGCCGGGCTGGTCGAGATGGCGGGACAGGTCGCCCGCGTACTGGGGGTAAACGGCTGCATCAACATGGAGTTCCTGGTGCAGGACGGCGAGGCGCTGCTGATGGACGTCAACCCGCGCTTTTCCGGTGGCATCGCCTTCAGCCACCTGTCCGGCTACGACATGGTGGCCAACCACCTGCGCTGTTTCCGCGAGGCGCCGCTGGATGAGCCGCGGCTGCCCGCACCGAGCATCCACGCGCGGCGGCTGGTGGAGGTGACCACGTTCACCGCGCCGGCTGCTACGCCCGGATCCCTCGTTGCGCTGCCGGGCTTGCTGGGTAGCGGTGACTGCAGCGCATCACTGTAGGAACGGGCCATGCCCGCGATCGCGCGCATGGCGCGCTGCTACAGGGGCGTTCGGCAGTGAGCGTGAGCCGCGTCAGAAGATGCTGCTCACCTCGCCTGACGCCGTCACCTTCGCCTCGATGATCTTCTGGCTGCGCAGGTTCTTCACGCGGATCACGTCGTCCTGCTTGCCGTTGGCCAGGGCTTCGCCGACGGCGCTGGCCTGGATGCCGTCCTGGCTGGCGACGATCTTCACCTGCTGGCCGCGACGAATCAGCATCGCGCCATCGAGCAGCGCCGGCGTCAGCGGCTGGTCGGCGCGGATGCGGCGGCGGGCCGTCTTGCCGGCCACCTCGGCGATGTCGGTGAAATAGCCCCGCGAGCTCTTGCCGAGCTCGATCGGCGCGAGCTTGAGCTGCGCCGCGTCCAGCGTCTGGCCGCGCTCGATCTCGCCGCTGGCGACCACGGTCGGCAGGTACACCGTGGGTTGGCTGATGAAGGTTACCGGCCAGCCGGATTGCCCCGCGCAGGCGGCTTCGAAGCGCCGTCGCGCGGTGACCGCGGCGGGTGTTTCGAGCGCGCGCAGCTGCGGCCCGCCAGGGCAGGCGGCGAGCTTGCCCAGGCTGTTGGGCAGGTTGTTGGTCACCGTGAAGGTCATGCCTTTCCAGCCAGCGTTCTGCGCGGCGCTTTTCAGTTCGGCGGCAACCTGCTGCTTCGCTGCGGCATCGACTTGCGTGCGGGCGTCCTGCGCGTGGGCGAGGACGGGAAGCAGGAGGAGGAAGCAGGCGGAAAGGGCCTTTCCGCATCCCGTCGTACGGCGCGTCGAAAGCGGAAAAGCCGCGTTGCGCACGCGCCTCGTGTCTTCTCGTAAAGCCTTGTAGATCAACGACATGAAGCGAAATTCCGGGGTAGGCATGCTTTGTGCTCTGTCGCTGCGCACACCGAAAGATGGCCGAATGACGAGAGCGGGTTGCGCGAATGAGTATACGGTTTGACGAGACCCTGGGTATCCACGAGAGAGCCCTCTCGCTGCACATGCAGCGCAGCGAAATCCTGGCATCCAACCTGGCCAACGAAGACACCCCCGGCTTCAAGGCGCGGGACATCGACTTCGCCGCCGAGATGCAGCGCCAGGACAGCTCCAGCGTGCTGCTGGCCAGCACCAGCACCGCGCGCCCGGACCTGAAGTACCGCATCCCCAACCAGCCTTCGCAGGACGGCAACAGCGTGGAGCTGTCCACCGAGCAGGCGGAATTCTCGCGCAACGCGATGGACTTCCAGACCAGCCTGACCTTCCTGACCATGAAATTCCGCGGCCTCAAGCAGGCCATCGAGGGACGTTGACGCCATGGCATTCGATTCCATCTACCGCATCGCCGGCTCGTCGATGAACGCGCAGACCGTGCGCCTGAACACCGTGGCCAGCAACCTGGCCAACGCCGATTCCGCGGCCAACAGCCCGGACACCGTGTACCAGGCGCGCAAGCCGATGTTCGCGGCCGTCTACGAGAACGACCAGCTCACCCGCGGCGCCGGCATGGGCGGTGCCCACGTGCAGGTGCTCGACGTGGTGACCTCCGGCCGCTCCCCCCAGCGCCGCTACGAACCGGGCAGCCCGTTGGCCGATGCCACCGGCTACGTCTACTACCCCGACGTCAACGAGATCGAGGAAATGACCGACATGATGTCCGCGACCCGCAGCTTCGAGACCGGCGTGGAAGTACTCAACCGCGTGAAGAGCATGCAGTCCAGCCTGCTGAAACTGGGAGAAGCCTGATGAGCACAGTCAACAACGACACCCGCTCCACCAGCACCAGCGGCACCTCGTCGGACACACCCACGCAGGCGGTCAACCTCAGCGATCTGGGTGACATGGAGAACAGCTTCATCACCCTGCTGGTCGCCCAGGTGCAATACCAGGACCCGACCAAGCCGGTGGACAGCACCGAGTTCATCAACCAGTACTCGGCCATGGCGCAGGTGAAGAGCATGCAGAACATGACCACCCTGCAGCAGAACAACCTGGTGCTGATGGACAACCTGCAGACCCTCACCGCCGCCGGCCTGGTGGGCCAGGAAGTGAAGGTCAGCGCCGACAGCCTGCAGCTGGACGGCGACAAGGTCAGCGGGCAGATCACCCTGGAACACGCCTCGGCCACCACCGTGCTGCAGCTCACCGACGCCAACGGCGTGCGCACCGACATCGCCCTCGGCCCGCAGGAAGCCGGTGCCGTGCCGTTCACCGTGGACCCGCAGGCCCTGGGCCTGAAGCCTGGCAAGTACAGCCTGGCAGTCAAGACCGAGAGTGGCGAGACGCCGGGCATCGAAGTATCCGGCCTGGTGCACAACGTCCGTGTCAGCGCCGACGGTCCAGTGCTGGACGTCGAGGGCGCAGGTTCGGTGCCCTTCTACAAGATCGTCGAATTCAGTCAGGGCCAGGCCGCCTGAGTGCCTGCTTCCCCCCTCTTAGGATGAGATAACGCCATGAGCTTCAACATCGCCCTGACCGGCCTGAACGCCGTCACCCAGCAGCTGGACACCATCAGCAACAACATCGCCAACTCCGGCACCGTGGGCTTCAAGTCCTCGCGCACCGAGTTCGGCAGCGTCTATGCCGACAGTAAGGGCATGGGCGTGGAAGTCACCGGCACCACCCAGAGCATCAGCCAGGGCGGTTCGCTGGTCTCCACCAACCGCGCTCTGGACCTCGCCATCTCCGGCGGCGGTTTCTTCGTGGTCAAGAGCGGCAACGGTGATACGCAGTACACCCGCGCCGGCGTGTTCAGCCAGGACAACGCCAACTACCTGATCAACGCTACCGGCCAGCGCCTCCAGGGCTACCCGACCGACGCCGCCGGCAACCTGCTGGTGGGGACCGTTTCCGACCTGCAGGTGAAGACCGCCAACCTGCCGGCCAAGGCCACCGACAAGCTGGAGTTCGTCGCCAACCTCGACTCCAACGAGAAGGTGCCGACCGTCTCGCCGTTCGACCCGCAGAAGGTGGAGACCTACAACTCCACCTACACCAGCAAGATCTATGACTCCCAGGGCAAGGAGCACACCCTGACCCAGTACTTCGTACTGACCGGCACCAATACCTGGGATGCCCATTACGCCGTGGACGGCAACGCCGTCGGCGCCACCCAGGCGCTGACCTTCGCCCCGGATGGCTCGCTGTCCTCGCCGATCGCCTCCGTCCCGGTCAGCTTCACCCTGCCGGGCGTCGATCCGATGAACATCTCCCTCGACTACACCGGCACCAGCCAGTACGGCTCTGACTTCGTCGTTACCACCAACCGCACCACCGGCTACGCCGCCGGCGAGCAGACCGGCATCGCGGTAGAGAACGACGGCAAGGTCTACGTCAACTACAGCAACGGCCAGCGCATGCTGCAGGGCCAGGTCGCCCTGGCGAACTTCATCAACACCGGTGGTCTGCAGAACCAGAGCGGTACGGCCTGGACCGAGACTTCCGCCTCCGGCGCCCCGCTGATCGGCGTGCCCGGCATCGGCCAGTTCGGCTCGCTGTCGGCCGGCAATCTGGAAGGCTCCAACGTCGACATCACCCAGCAACTGGTGGGCCTCATGGAAGGCCAGCGCAACTACCAGGCGAACACCAAGGTGATGACCACCGACAAGGAACTCACCCAGGTCCTGTTCTCGGCCATCTAAGGATTCGTCATGGATCGCCTCGGCTATACCGCAATGACCGCCGCCAGCCGCAGCATGGCGTCCCTGGACGTGCGCGCGAACAACCTCGCCAACGTCAACACGCCTGGCTTCCGCGCCGACCTGGAACACGCCACCGCGGTCGACGTGAGCGGTGCCGGCTATGACAGCCGCCACCTCGCGCGCATCGAGAGCAGTGGCGTGGACATGACCGCCGGCACCCTGATGGCAACCGGGCGCGACCTCGACGTCGCCATCCAGGGCGCCGGGCTGCTCGCCGTGCAGAGCGGCAACGGCGAGGCGTACACGCGCCAGGGCAACCTCACGATCGACGCCGACCGCCAACTGATGATCAACGGCCGTGCCGTGCTCGGTGAAGGCGGCCCGATCACCCTGCCCGAGTACGACGCCATCGCCATCGGCAGCGACGGCACCCTCTCGGTGATGCCGCGCGGCGATTTCATGATGACCGACGTCGACCGCCTGAAGCTGGTGGACGCCCCGGCGTCCTCCCTGGTGAAGAACGCCCAGGGCCTGCTGGTGAGCAAGGACGGCCAGAACGTCGCCGCCAGCGAAGAGGTACGACTGGTCTCCGGGCATCTGGAGCAGAGCAACGTCTCGGCCATCGACCAGCTGGTGGGAACCATGAGCCTGAACCGTCGGTTCGAGGCCCAGGTGAAGATGATGAAAGCCGCCTCGGATCTTGCCGAGGCCGGCGACCGCATGATCCGTGGCGGCTAACGCGCGGCGCGCAGACAGGAGCACAACATGAGTTCGGCACTTTGGGTCAGCAAGACCGGCCTGGCGGCCCAGGACACCGCGATGTCCACCGTGGCCAACAACCTGGCCAACGTGAACACCGTCGGCTTCAAGAGCGACCGCGCGGTCTTCGAGGACCTGTTCTACCAGGTGCAGCTGCAACCCGGCGCCCAGGCTGACCAGGTCAACACCGTGCCCTCGGGCATCCAGCTGGGCAGCGGCGTGCGCGTCGTTGGCACGCAGAAGGTGTTCACCGAAGGCAGCATGCAGACCACCGGCCAGCCCATGGACCTGGCCATTGTCGGCAGCGGCTTCTTCCAGGTCGAAGCGCCCAACGGCGACACCTACTACACCGAGAACGGCCAGCTGCAGCTCAACAACGAGGGCATCGTGGTCAACGCCCAGGGCCTGCCGCTGACGCCGAACATCGAAGTGCCGGCGGGCGCCAGCCGCTTCACCGTCGGCAGCGACGGCATCGTCACTGCCGTGCTGCCGGGCGAGACCCTGCCCACCGAGCTGGGCCAGATCACCCTGGTCAACTTCACCAACCCGGCGGGCCTGGAAGCCATCGGCGGCAACCTCTACAAGGAAACCGCCGCCAGCGGCGAGCCGCAGGAAGGCACGCCGGGCGAAGAAGGCCTGGGCAATCTCAAGCAGGGTGTGCTGGAAGGCTCCAATGTGCAGGTCGTGGAAGCCATGGTGAACATGATCGCCATCCAGCGCGCCTACGAGGCCAACGCCAAGGTGCTCGACGCCGCGTCGGGCATGCAGCAGTTCCTCAACCAGACGGTCTGATGATGACGCGCCTTGCCCTGCTGCTTGCCCTGGCGCTGCTCGCCGGTTGCCAGAGCTTCGACGAGATGCTGCCGGACGAGGACTCCTCGGTCTACCAGCCGCCGGAGCTCGACTACAGCCTGCCGCCGACCACCAGCGGCGGCCTGTACCGTTCCGGCTACGGCGGCTCGCTGATTCGCGACAAGCGCGCCATCGGCGTCGGCGACATCGTCACGGTGGTGCTCAGCGAGTCCACCCAGTCGAGCAAGAGCGCGGGCACCAGCTTCGGCAAGAAGTCCAGCCTGGACGTGCCGGTGCCGACCATCCTGACCAAGGACTACGGCGGCCTGGAGACCTCCGCCACGGCCAACCGCGACTTCACCGGCTCGGCGAAAAGCTCGCAGCAGAACACCCTCTCCGGCTCCATCGCGGTGACCGTGCACAAGGTGCTGCCAGGCGGCGTGCTGCTGGTGAAGGGCGAGAAGTCGCTACGCCTGAACCAGGGCGACGAGTTCATCCGCCTCACGGGGCTGGTACGCATCGACGACATCAACCGTTCCAACCAGGTGTCCTCGCAGAACGTCGCCAACGCCAAGATCTCCTACGCCGGGCGCGGCGTGCTCAACGACAGCAACTCGGCCGGCTGGCTGACGCGCTTCTTCACCCACCCGCTGTTCCCGATGTAAGCAGGCGAGCACTCCATGCGTAGAACCCTTTCCCGCCTGCTGGCGATCGTCTGTCTGTTCTGGCAGGCGCAGGCGCTGGCCATCCCGCTGCTGGATCTCGTCGACATCGAAGGCGTGCGCGAGAACCAGCTGATCGGCTACGGCCTCGTCGTCGGCCTGGACGGCACCGGCGACAAGAACCAGGTGAAGTTCACCAACCAGTCGGTGGCCAACATGCTCAAGCAGTTCGGTGTGAACCTGCCGCCGAACGTCGACCCGAAACTCAAGAATGTCGCCGCGGTGAGCGTCACCGCCAGCGTGCCGCCGTCCTACAGCGCCGGGCAGACCATCGACGTCACCGTGTCCTCGCTGGGCGACGCCAAGAGCCTGCGTGGTGGCCTGCTGCTGATGACACCGCTGCAGGGCGTTGACGGCGAAGTCTATGCGCTCGCCCAGGGCAACCTCGTGGTAGGCGGCCTGCACGCCCAGGGCCAGAGCGGCTCCAGCGTGTCGATCAACAGCGCCAACAGCGGCCTGATTCCCAATGGCGCGACCATCGAACGGATGATTCCCAGCGACTTCGCCCAGCGCCCGGACGTGATGCTCAACGTACGCAAGCCGAGCTTCCAGACCGCCACCCAGGTGATGAACGCAGTGAACGAACGCTTCGGCTCCGGCACCGCGACGGCCCTGGACGGCACCAAGGTGTCCGTCCGCGCTCCGGTCAGCCTGGCCCAGCGCACCAGCTTCATGGCCATGCTCGAAGGCATGGACGTGCAGGAAGGCCGCACCCGGCCCAAGGTGGTGTTCAACAGCCGCACCGGCACCGTGGTGGTCGGCCAGGGCGTGCGCGTGAAAGCCGCCGCCGTGGCCCATGGCACGCTCACCGTGACCATCAGCGAGAATCCCCAGGTCAGTCAGCCGGGGCCCTTCTCCAACGGCACCACGGCGGTCACCCCGCAGTCGGACGTCTCGGTCAGCCAGGACAAGAAACCGATGTTCAAGTGGCCAGAAGGCACCAGCCTGGAAAGCATCATCAACACGGTGAACAGCCTGGGTGCCACGCCGGATGACGTGATGAGCATCCTCCAGGCGCTGGAACAGGCCGGCGCGCTGAACGCAGAGCTGGTCGTCATCTGATGAGCATCACGTCCCTCAATCGCCCCATCGTGCCCACCGGCCAGCCCGGGGAATCGCCCGAGCAGGTTCGCCGCGAGCAACTGCAGGCCGCCTCCGAACAGTTCGAGGCGATGTTCCTGCAACAGATCCTCAAGCAGATGCGCAAGGCCGGCGACGTGCTGTCCGCCGGCAGCCCGATGCGCAGCCGCGATCTCGACACCATGCGCGACTTCTACGACGAAGCGCTGGCCGAGCACCTGGCGTCGCGCAAGCAGACCGGCATCGCCGACCTGCTGGTGCGTCAGCTCGCCGGTGACCCGCCCGATACTGCCGAGCCGGTGGCACTCGCCGATGGCGGCGAAGCACTGCGTCGCCCCTCGGTCTCCAGCCGCAACCCACTGGTGGACACCTGGCAGCGCGGCGTCGACCGCCTCGCCCACGCCTGGCAGCAGGGCACGGCGGGCTTCCGTACCCTGGTGGACAGCGTGATTGGCCAGGAGTCCGGCGGTGATGCGTCTGCCGTCTCGCCCAAGGGCGCACGCGGCCTGATGCAGCTGATGCCCGACACCGCCCGCGAAGTCGCCGGCGAACTTGGCCTGCCCTACGACGAGCAGCGCCTGACCAGTGATCCCGCGTACAACAAGGCGTTGGGCAGCGCCTACCTGGGCAAGATGCTCGACCGCTACGACGGCCAGCACGTGCTCGCCCTGGCGGCCTACAACGCCGGCCCGGGCAAGGTGGACGAGTGGCTGAAGAACAATGGCGACCCGCGCACCGGGCAGATCGGCATGGCCGACTGGGTACGCAGCATTCCCTACGAGGAAACCCGCGACTACACCCTCGGCGTGCTGCGCCGCGTGCGTGAGGCCCAGGCGCCGGCGCGCATCCCCGGTAGCGGCCTGTCGCCGGAGAGCGGCCTGAAGCACGCGCCACAGGACGGATTTAAGCGCCACGCCGATTCCGTCGCCTATCAGGGACAACAGCCTGAATTTGTTTCCCGACCGGCCTCGGCGGCGTTCGCCCAGCCGATCCGCCTAGAGTCGAAGGAGAGTGCCTCTTGAGTATGTTGAGCCAGATCGGCTACAGCGGCCTGCGCGCGGCGCAGATCGCCCTGGCCACCTCCGGCCAGAACGTCGCCAACGCCAATACCCCCGGTTTCAGCCGGCTGAGCCCGGTGCTCGCCTCGCTGGCCGGTGAAGGTGGCCTGAACGTCGGCGGCGGCGTGGTGGTGACCAGCATCCGCCGGATGGCCAACGACTTCCAGAACCAGCAGCTGTGGCGCGCCACCACCGAGCAGAGCTACTACGACAGTGGCCAGCAGTACCTTTCTGCGCTGGAAGGCCTGATGAGCGGTGACGGATCGAGCATCAGCGTCGGCCTGGACAACTTCTTCGCCGCGCTCAGCGAAGCCACCGCCACGCCGGGCTCCGTTGCGCTGCGCCAGCAGATCATCAACGAGACCAAGAACCTCGCCCAGCGCTTCAACGGCCTGTCCGGCAATATCGACAGCCAGCTGCGCGCCCTGCAGGAACAGCGCGGCTCCATGGTCGGCGAGATCAATGGCCTGACCGCCAACCTTGCCGCGCTGAACAAGCAGATTGTCGAAGTCGGTTCCTCCGGTGGCGACACCACTGCGCTGCGCGACCACCGCGAAAGCCTGGTGCAGGACCTGTCCAAGTACGCCTCGATTCGTGTCAACGAAGTGGCCGATGGCTCCCTCACGGTTTCCCTGGCCAACGGCCAGCCGCTGGTGGCGGGCAACTCCGCCGGCCAGCTGGCGATCAGCCGTAGCGCCAGCGGCGAGCAGGAAATCGCCCTGACCTTCGCCGGCACCAGCTTCCCGCTGTCCCAGGACGGCATGGGCGGTTCCCTCGGCGCGCTGTACGACACCGAATACGACACCCTGCGGCCGAACCAGACCGCGCTGCACGAAATGGCCGGGCAGTTCGCGCAGATGGTCAACGACACCTTGGCCAACGGCTTTGACCTCAAGGGCAACGCCGGCCAGGCGCTGCTGACCTATAACGCCGGCAGCACCACGGCGATGCTCACGCTGAACGATCTCAAGCCCGAGGAGCTGGCCCTGTCGGATACCGCTGGCGAGAGCGGCAACAACAAGAACCTGCTGGAGCTGCTGGACCTCAAGGGCCAGAGCATTACGGTTGGCGGTAGCCAGGTGACCCTCAACGATGCCTTTGCCGGCCTGCTCGGCAAGGTCGCCAGCGCCAGCCGGCAGAACCAGGCCGACCAGAAGACCGCCACCACCGTGGCCACCCAGGCGCAGGCCCAGCGCGACAGCGTCAGCGCGGTGAGCCTGGATGAAGAGGCGGTCAACCTGATCACCTACCAGCAGGCCTACCAGGCCAACATGAAAGTCATCAGCACCGCCAAGGAGCTGTTCGACTCGATGCTCGCGGCCTTCTAAGGGCCTGTTTACGACCCTGCGAGCAAGAGCAGAACCAGGCGCGAACAGGCCCTGAGGGCCATTGTGAAGGAAAGCAGCATGCGCATTACCAATGCACAGATCACCGCGCTGATGAGCGGCTCGATGAACAGCAACTCGGCCTCCCTGGGCAAGTTGATGCAGCAGATGTCCACCGGCAAGCGCATCCTCCAGCCTTCCGACGACCCCATCGCCAGCGTGCGCATGCTGCGCATCCAGCGTGAGGAAGCGAGCCTGGCGCAGTACCGCACCAACATCAGCAACGTCTCGGGCAATCTCTCCACCCAGGAGGCCAACCTGCAGGCCGCCTCGGACTCGATGCTCAACGTGCGCGACCTGCTGCTCTGGGCGGCCAACGGTTCGAACACGCCCAAGGACCTCAACGCCATGGCCGGCGAGCTGGAAAGTATCGAGAAGACCATCGTCAGCTTCGTCAACGTACGTGACGAAGAGGGCCGCTACCTGTTCTCCGGCACCCTGAGCGACACCGCCGCGGTGACCTACGAGCCGCTGACCGATACCTACGTCTCCACCGGTAACGACAAGTCGCGCCAGGCCGCCGTGGCCAATGGCGTGCAGGTCGAGGAGAACGTCACTGCCATCGGTGTGTTCGGCACTGGCATGGACTTTCTCAACCAGCTTCACGCCACCGTGAAGATGCTCAAGGACCCGGCTCTGGATACCACCGACCCTGCGGTGCAGGCGCAGATCGCCGCGACCATCGACAGCCTCGATAGCGGCCACGATGGTGTGCTCGGCGCGATCACCGAGCTGGGCGGCCGGCAGAACACCCTGACCATGCTCAACTCGAGCAACGAGGAAGTCTCGCTGGTGAACCAGAAGATCAACGGCGAGCTGTCGCAACTGGACTACGCCGGTGCGAGCATCGACCTGAACACCTACCAGCTGGCGCTGCAGGCCACGCAGAAGACCTATCTGAAGCTCAACGACCTGTCGCTGTTCAGCCGCCTGTAAGTTTCTTCGTAGGGGCGCCGGGCCGCACCGCAAGGAGGTCTGGACGCCAATCGGCGGTGCACCGCCCGGTTCCCCTACTTTTTATCCCGCTTCCGCCCGGCCCCACGTGCCGGGCGCAAGCACATCCGGTGCAGAGGTCACCATGAAGGTCATCAAGCAACTGCCGGCCGCTGCCGTCTTCGATCCCAGCGCCCGCCGCGATGTCATCCTGCCGGCCGCCGGCGAGCGGCAGAATGCCCTGCGCAAGGGCGAGGAGAAGGGCGAGAACGCTGCGCAGATGGCGCGTGGCGCGCAGAAGAGCGGCAGCTTCAACCTGCAGCTGAACCAGCAGTTGTCGTCCATGCAGTCGGCCGACAGCTACCTGGGCGACCTGCAGGACCGCCTTGGCGGCCTCAAGCTCAACCTCAGCCGCGAGCTCAGCGCGCCGCAGTCCCAGGACCGCGAAGGCGTGCGCCAGGCCACCCGGCAGGTCAACGAACTGCTGGAGCAGCGCGCCCAGCGCTCGGATGGCAGCCTCGACGCCAACTTCCGCCTGCGCCTGAACGAGCCGGTTCGCAGCCGCTTCACCCTGGAAGGACTGGAGTCGGTGGACGCAATCCAGCGCTCGGGCAAGGAAACCCTGCTGTTCAGCGCGGGCCGCCAGCTCGCCGAGCCGGCGGCGGTCGTGCTGGACGATGGCATGAGTACCGAGCAGGTGCTGCGTCGTTTCAATGCGACACTCGGCCAGGCCGGCATCCGCGCCGAGCTCGATAGCGACGGTGCGCTGAAGTTTTCCGCTCCCGAGGCCGACTGGCAGCAGCTCAAGGGCCAGTTGGCGGTGCAGGGCGAAGGCAAGCTGTTCGCCAAGGGCAAGAACACCCGGCTGAAAAGCCAGGAAGACGGCCTGCTGGCGTTTCCCACCGAGATCAAGACCGACGCCTTCCGCGAGCAGCGCCAATTGCTGGACTCGGTGGTCTCGGCGCTGGACCGCATCGGCGGGCTGCGCGACCAGCTGCGCCATCGCCAGGACGATATCCGCGACTTCCTCGACCGCCACGCCAGCGAAGACGAGCGCGAGTGGGCGCATACCTTCGCCGCGTCCATGCTCGACCGCATGGGGCGCAGCGCCACGCACTACAGCGCGGCGGCGCAGACGGTGGTGGCCCAGGCCAACCTGAGTCGCTTCGCGGTGGTCAGTCTGCTGGCCTGAGGCGTCCGCAGGCTTTCCACCCTACCGCCAGATCGAAGGGCGTCCTGCGGACGCCGATCGCGGGCATGGCCCGCTCCTACAGGGATACGCCAGTGTGGGGGCGGGCCATGCCCGCGACGTCGACAGTGCCAGCTCAGCCACTGTGCAAGGACAGTTCGCGAGGAAGCCCGCACCCACAGGGGCGGTGATTGGCTCCTTGTAGGAGCGGGCCATGCCCGCGACGTCGACAGTTCCAGGTCAGCCACTGTGCAAAGACAGTTCGCGAGGAAGTTCGCACCCACAGGGGTGGTGATTGGCTTCTTGTAGGAGCGGGTCATGCCCGCGACGTCGACAGTTCCAGCTGAGCCACTGTGCAAGGACAGTTCGCGAGGAAGCCCGCGCCCATAGGGGGTGGTGATTGGCTCCTTGTAGGAGCGGGCCATGCCCGCGACGTCGACAGTTCCAGCTCAGCCACTGTGCAAAGACAGTTCGCGAGGAAGTTCGCACCCACAGGGGGTGGTGATTGGCTCCTTGTAGGAGCGGGCCATGCCCGCGACGTCGACAGTTCCAGCTCAGCCAATATGCAAGGACAGTTCGCGAGGAAGTTCGCACCCACAGGGGTGGTGATTGGCTCCTTGTAGGAGCGGGCCATGCCCGCGAACCGCACGGCATCTGATTCCAGGCAATAAAAAAGGCGGAGCCCAGCTCCGCCTTTGTCGTTTCTTTCGCTGATCACGCCAGCTTCAGCAGGCCCATGCCCAGTACCAGCATCGCCAGGCCGACCCAGCCGCGCCACACCAGGCGCTGGCCGAACAGGGCCCAGCCCATGGCGACGGTGGCGAGGATGCCGAAGCCGCCCCAGATGGCGTAGGCCACCGACAGTTCGATGCCGCGTACCGCCTGCGCCAGCGCGGTGAACGCACCCAGTACGCAGAGGATCGAGGCCGCGCCGATCAGGCGCTTGCGGAAGCCGTCCGAGTACTTGAGCAGCAGGTTGGCGATCACTTCCAGGACGATGGCCAGGCCCAGCCAGGCCATCGGAATCAGGTCATGGTTCAGCATGTCACGGCCTCCCCATTCGACGTGCGGCTGTCCTCACGCTGGCCGGTGCGGGTACCGGACTTCACCAGCAGGATGCCGGCGATCATCACGGCCAGGCCCAGGGCCTTGTCCAGGCTCAGGTGCTCGCCGAGGAAGAAGGCGCTGACCAGGGTGATCAGCACGATGCCGATGCCTTCCCACAGGGCGTAGGCCACGCCGACCGGCACGCGCTTGATGGCCAGCGACAGGAAGTAGTACGACAGGCCGATCATCACGTACATCAGCAGCAGCCCGGCGATCGGGAACAGCGCGTGGGTGAATTTCATCGAGGTGGTGCCAACGACTTCGAAGCCGATGGCAGCTAGCAGGTAGATCCAGGAACGCATGGTAAAGCCCTCCCACGGGCAGCCGCGCGCAGTCTCGCTAAGAGCATCCTTGCGGCGGTTTCGGTTCGGGTTCGGCGGCGCCGACTCGGGCGGCAATCAGCGTTGAGCGTTCGCCGCGCCTGGCGCCACCAACAGGTGACGGCCGAAGGGAGGAGCTAGAGGTCGCCGGTCCAGTGACGCTCGCGCGAAACCAGGCGGGAAGTGGGGAGAGGTAGAGCCTTGATGTTCAACATAATGAACACATTGTGCCAATTTTCCGCTTCGCTGGCAAATCGGCCCCGTTGATTTGAGTCATGAATGCCCATGAACAGGCGCCTGTGAATCCTGTTGGACCCTGCGTGCCATCAGCTCTGTGCAATATTCTGTTCAGTGTGTTCGCCCTGCGACAGCGCGCCACAGGTATGACCTGCGCCGGGTTGCCGAAGGGCTGTTCCTGCTAGCATCCTGACTCGAAATCCTGTCGGAGACTGCGATGATCGCCCTGCGAGAAGCCTGGAAGGCCGGACTGTTCGGCCGCGAGCACTGGACGCGCAACCTGGTGGCCGGGGTCATCGTCGGGGTCGTCGCGCTACCGCTGGCGATGGCCTTCGCCATCGCCAGTGGGGTGAAGCCGGAGCAGGGGATCTACACGGCGATCTTCGCCGGTGCGCTGGTCTCGCTGCTGGGGGGTAGCCGCGTGCAGATCGCCGGGCCCACCGGTGCTTTCATCGTCATCCTAGCCGGCGTTACCGCCAAGTACGGCGTGGACGGCCTGCAGATCGCCACGCTGATGGCCGGTGCGATCCTCGTGCTGCTGGGCGTCAGCCGCCTGGGCAGCATCATCCGCTTCATCCCCGCGCCGGTGATCGTCGGCTTCACCGCCGGGATCGGCGTGATCATCTGGGTTGGCCAGTGGAAGGACTTCTTCGGCCTGCCGGCCGTGACGGGCGAGCACTTCCACCAGAAACTCTGGCACCTGATCCAGGCGCTGCCGCAACTGCACCTGGCGACGACGTTGCTGGCGCTGCTGAGCCTCGTGCTGGTGCTGTTCACTCCACGCATCGCTGCGCTGCGCCGGGTGCCCGGTCCGCTGGTGGCGATGGTGGTGGTGACAGCCATCCAGTCGCTGTTCCATTTCGACGGCGTGGCCACCATCGGCAGTGCCTTCGGCGGCATTCCCCAGGGCCTGCCCAGCTTCAGCCTGCCGGAAGTGACCTTGCCGCGGGTGCTGGAACTGATCGGCCCGGCCTTCGCCATCGCCATGCTCGGCGCCATCGAATCGCTGCTCTCGGCGGTGGTTGCCGACGGCATGGCCGGCACCCGCCACGACTCCAACCAGGAGCTGATCGGCCAGGGCATCGCCAACCTGGTCACCCCGCTGTTCGGTGGCATTGCCGCCACCGGGGCCATCGCGCGCACCGCGACCAACATCCGCAACGGCGGCAACAGCCCGCTGGCCGGCATCACCCACGCGGCGACCCTGGTACTGATCCTGCTGTTCCTCGCGCCGCTGGCTTCGAACATCCCGCTCTGCGCACTGGCGGCGATCCTCTTCGTGGTCGCCTGGAACATGAGCGAGGCGCGGCACTTCCTGTTCATGCTCAAGCGCGCGCCGCGCGCCGATGTGGCCATCCTGCTGGTGACCTTCCTGCTCACCGTGTTCAGCGACCTGGTGATCGCGGTGAACATCGGCGTGATCCTCGCCATGCTGCACTTCCTGCGGCGCATGGCGTCCTCGGTGGAAGTGCACGCTGACGATGGCCCGGAGCTGGACGTGGAACTGCGCGGCCGCGGCCTTGGCGAGCTACCGCCCGGCGTACTGGTCTACAGCATCGAGGGGCCGCTGTTCTTCGGTGCGGCGGAAACCTTCGAGCGCGCCCTGGCCAAGACCCACACCGACCCGAAGGTACTGATCATCCGCCTGCGCCACGTGCCGTTCATGGACATCACCGGTCTGCAGACCCTGCAGGAAGTGATCGAGCAACTGCAGCGGCGCGGCATCGAAGTGCGCCTGTGCGAGGCCAATGCGCGGGTGCTCGGCAAGCTGCGCAAGGCGGGCGTGCTGGAGGAGATCGGCGCGGGGTATCACCCGGATTTCCCGGCGGCGCTGAGCGCGAGTTTCGAGCCCTGATCGAGCTTGGGTGCTTGTGCGAGTACCCTCTCCCCAGCCCTCTCCCTGAAGGGAGAGGGAGTTTCCGAGTGGCTCGGACGGCTGTGCTCTCCTGATGCAATGGTTGCGGGCGGAGCACACAGTTGCCCTACACGTGGGTCAGCCCTGCATCAGCTCTGCCAGCAGTTCATCCTTGAGCCTCGCCAGCCGCGCATGCCCGCGCTCCCGCGGATGCGGCAGATCGACCCGCACCTCATGGCGAATCCGCCCCGGCCGGGCGTCCATGACGATCACCCGATCGCCCAGGTACAGCGCCTCTTCCACATCGTGGGTGACCATGATCATGGTGCTGCGCTGCTGCACCCAGATGCGCTGCAGCTCATGCTGCAGGCGCACGCGGGTGAGCGCGTCGAGGGCGCCGAAGGGTTCGTCCAGCAGCAATACCTTGGGCCGGGTGATCAGCGCACGGGCGATGGCGGCGCGCTGTGCCATGCCGCCGGAGAGCTGGTGCGGGTACGCCTGCTCGAAGCCGGTCAGGCCCACCAGTTCCAGATGATCGGCGACCCGTTCGCGCTTCTCGGCGCGGCTGAGTTTCTGCTGCTTCAGCGCCAGGGCGACGTTCTCTTCCACCGTCTTCCAGGGGAACAGGCGGTGGTCCTGGAACACGATGCCGCGCTCCAGGCTGGTACCGGTCACGGCCTCGCCGTCGAGCAGGATGCGCCCGCGGTAGTCGTTCTCCAGGCCGACGATCAGCCGCAGCAGCGAGGATTTGCCGCAGCCGCTGGCGCCGACGATGCTGACGAACTCGCCGGGGCGCACGGTCAGATCGATGTTCTCCAGCACCGGCAGGCTGCGGCCGTCGATGGAATAGGCCTTGCTCAGGCCCTGGATGGCCAGCGCGCCGTGTTGCGCCTGCTGGGCCGGGAGGAGGGCGGGATCGAGGATCGCGTTCATGGTCTGGGCACTCATGGCAGATAGGCCGAATTCGAAAAAGCGCTAGCGCAGGTTGCGCCAGCGCAGCAGGTGGCGCGCGGCGCGGGCGAACAGCTGGTTCATGGCGTAGCCGAGCAGGCCGATGCTGAGCACGCCGATCACCACGATCTCCATGCGCGAGCCGGTCTCGGCGTTCATCATCAGGTTGCCCAGGCCCATGCCGGTGGAAAGGAACAGCTCACAGCCCACCGAGCTGACCCAGGCGAAGGCCAGCGCGTGCAGCACGCCGTTGCTCAGGCTGGGCAGCGCGCCGGGCAGCAGCACTTCGCGGAACTGCTGCCAGGGGCCGAAGGCATACAGGCGGCCAACCTCGCGGTAGCGCTTCTCCACATCGCGGAAGCCCTCGAAGGCGTTCAGCGTCATCGGGTAGAAGGCGGCGAGGCTGACGATCAGCACCTTGGACGGCTCGCCGCTGCCGAACCACAGGGCGATCAGCGGGATCAGGCCGAGGATCGGCACTTGGCGGATCGTGTGGTAGAGCGGCGCGAACAGCCGCTCCAGCGGCGGTGACAGCGCCATGCCGGCGCCCAGCGCAAAACCGGCGAGTACGCCCAGCAGCAGACCGAGGCAGGTGCGTTGCAGGCTGGCGGCGACGCTCAGCCACAGCTCGCCGGTTCGGATCAGCTCGACGAAGCCGGCGCCGATGCGCTCCAGCGGTACGAAGGCATACGCGGCGCTGGCGCCCTGTTGCGACTGCCAGTGCCAGGCGGCGATCAGCAGCGCCGGCAACAGCAGTCCACGAAGACGCTTGAGAGCGTGGATCATGGTGTCGGTCTCCAGCGCAGCAGGCGCTTCTCCAGCAGGCGGAAGGCGAAGTCCAGGACGAAGCCGATGGCTCCGGTGACCACCACGCCGACCATCACGATGTCGATGCGCAGCATCTGCCGGCTCAGTTCGATCATCTGCCCCAGGCCGCTGTCGGCGGCGAGCAGTTCGGCGGCCACCAGCACCATCCAGGCGCGGCTCAGGCTGATGCGCAGGCCGGTGACGATGGGCGGGGCGGCGGCGGGAAAGGCGACGTCGCGCAGCAGGCTCCAGAGTGGCAGGCGGTACACGCTGGCGACCTCGAAGTAGCCACGCGGAATGCCCTTCACACCCTCGCTCGCCGCCAGGGCCACGGGGAAGAAGGCGGCCTTGGTGACGATCAGCACCTTGAAGGTTTCCTCCACGCCGAAGAACAGGATGAACATCGGGATCAGCGCGATGGACGGCACCTGGCGCAGGGTGTGGAACAGCGGGGAACAGTAGGCTTCCACGTTCTTCGACAGGGCCATGGCGGTGCCGAACAGCAGCCCGCCGATGGCGCCGATGGAGAAGCCGATGGCCAGGCGCGACAGGCTGTTGACCACGTGTTCGCGCAGCTCGCCGCTGGCCAGGAGGTCCTGGAAGCTGGCCCAGACTTCCGCTGGCGGCACCAGCAGTTGCGGCGGGAACCAGCCGGCGCGGGCGGCGACGAACCAGGCCAGCAGCAGGAGCAGGGGTGAGGCGAACCAGCTCAGGCGGTCCAGTGTGCGGATCATGCGTCAGCCCTCCTGGCCGAGCAGCGGCCCGGCGCTCTGACGGCGCAGCTTGCGTTGCCAGCAGAACAGCGCGGCCAGCAGCACCAGGGGAATCCAGCAGAGGAACAGGTTGCCCAGCCCGACGAAGTGGCTGATCGCCCCGCCCAGCAGCGCGCCGGAAAAGCTGCCGGACATGGAGGCGAGGTTGAACAGTCCGGAAATCTTGCTCTTGTCCATGGCGTGCTCGCCCAGCTGGGCCATGTTCACCAGGTGGATGAGCGCCGCCGCCGCGCTGAGCAGCACGCCGCCCAGGGCCAGCAGCCAGTAGTCGCGGGCGACGCCGAGCAGCAGCAGGGCGGCCAGCGCCGCCGTGAGGCTGCCGATGTAGGCCAGGCGCCGGCCGCTGCGTTCGATCAGGTAGCCGAAGCCGAACAGGCCGAGCACCGAGGCGAGGCCCTGGATCATCACCAGGCTCACCGCCTGGCCTTGCGAAAGGCCGGCGACGTCCATCGCCAGCAGCAGGATGAAGGTGCCGAACAGCGCGCTGGTGGCGGCGCTGAGCAGCTCGACCAGGCAGCTTTCGGCGATCTCGACATTGGCGAGCATGGCGCTGACCTGTTGCAGCAATCCGCCGCTGGCGACGGCCACCGGTACATCCTCGGCGGGGGCTTCGCCCTCCCAGAAGCCGAGGCTGTAGAAGGCCATCAGGCCGAAGCACAGGCCGATGGCGGCAAACCCCCAGGTGAAGCTCGCCGCGCCGCTCAGCCAGTTGCCCAGCAGCGGGCCGAGCAGGCCCATGCCCAGGGTCAGCGAGCCGCGGTACCAGCCGGCCTTGTCGTTGCCGATGCGCTTGAGCTGGCGCAGGAAGGCGCTGTTCATGGCGACGATACGGAAGGGGATGCACAGGCCGATCAACAACCGGGCGAAGGCCAGCCACAGCCAGCCGCCGAACAGCGGGATGGCCAGGTTCAGCAGCATCGGCCCGAGGCTGGCGAGGAAGTACACCCGGCGCGCGCCTAAGCGGGCGATGACGAAGCCGGCAGGCAAGGTGAGGATCACCATGCCCAGGGCCTCCATGGCCGAGATGATGCCGATCTGCATGGCGTTGGCGCCGATACTGATGGCGTAGAGCGTGGTGACGATCTTCGCCATGCCGATGGTGGCGCCGCTGAACGCCGCCAGCAGCATGAAGTTGAACAGGAAGGCGCCGGGCCGCGCCGGGCTAGATGGCGACATCGATCTTCCCCAGCAGGGCTTCCAGCGGACGCGGGTCGATCCAGTCGTCGACGCTGAAGTGGTCACCGATGAACGCCCAGCGCTGGAGGAAGGCGGTGAGGTCGCGCAGGGCGTTGACCGAGCGCTCCGCCAGGTTGGTCTGCAGGCGCAGGTGGGCGTCTTCGCCATAGGCGCTGGCGACCCAGAACTCGCTGGTGTTCAGCTCGCGGGCGAGGAAGCGCCGGGTCTCTTCGGGATGCGCCCAGGCCCACTGCTCCGCGCGCAGCACGGTATCGAGCACCAGCACGGCGGCATCGAAATGCTCGTCCAGCAGTTGCTGGTCGACCGTCAGGGTGCGAGGTGTGCCGATGTTCGCGCGCACCAGCGGCTCGGGGTGGGAGCCGACATCCATCACCACGTGCAGGCCGAATTCGTGGGCCAGCTGCAGACCGTGGGCGCCCTTGAGGAAGATGGCGTCGATGTCGCCGCGCAGCAGGCCGATCAGCTCGTTGTTGCGCTGCACCACGCGGTTGCCCTTGAGCGCGACCTGGGCGCCGAACACGTGGCGTACCGGATCGTCGCTGAAGGTGCCGCCGTAGGGATAGTCCACCAGCTCGACGTCGCGCACCTCCAGACCTTCCAGGTGCAGCGCGTTTTCCAGGCCGCGCAGGGACTGGGCGCGGGTGAAGTCGATCTGCACGTTGGCCCACTTCGGCAGGCCGAAGCGCCGGTGGCGCAGGTCGCGGATGCTGCGCACGCCGCTGTCCGGCGCGCTGACGATGAGCTGCACCTCGTCGCTCCACGACAGCCCGACCACCCGCGTGCGCGCGCCGCTGGCGCGGGCCCAGATGGCCGGGATGTTGCCGCCGTGGCGGACGGAGTAGGGCAGGTGATGGTCGAAGTGCGCCTCGCGCACCTCGCGTTCGGACGACTCGCGCAGCGACTGGATGCGGGTGCCGAACGGGCGGAAGGCCTGGGCCAGGCGCCCGGATTCGACGGCGATGCCGAGGCCCGTGGGAACGGGGCTGTGGGTGTACCAGAGGGTTTCCAGCGGTGTGCTCATGGGTGTCCGTCAGGGATGAAAGCCCCCGCGCCGTCGCGCGGGGGCCCAGGTCGGAAACAGAGGGAATCGCCCTCGTGACGTTGATCAGCCGGTCTTCTGTGCCAGGCGGCTGCGCAGGGCTTCCAGCGGTCGCGGGTCGATCCACTCGCGCACATCGACGCGTGCCGGGATGAAGTTCCAGCGCTGCAGGAAGTCGGTGAAGTCCTGCAGGGCTAGGATCGAGCCTTCGTCGAGGTTGGTGCGCAGGCGCAGGTGGGCGTCCTCGCCGTAGGCGGTGGCGACCCAGAACTCGCTGCTATTGGTTTCCCGTGCCAGGTAGCGGCGTGTGTCGTCCGGGTGCTGATGCGCCCAGTCCTCGGCGCGCAGCACCGAGGCGAGGATCGCGGTGGCGGCGTCGGGGTGCTGCTCCAGCAGGTTGAGGTCGACGCTCAGGGTGCGCGGGGTGCCGTTGTTGGAGCGGATCAGCGGCTCCGGATGCGCGCCGGTGTCGATCACCGTGTGCAGGCCGAACTGCTGCGCCAGCTGCACGGCGTGGGCGCCCTTGAGGAAGATCGCGTCCACTTCGCCGCGCAGCAGGCCGACCAGCTCCGGGTTCTGGCTGCGGCGGCGGCTGCCGCCGTGGCCGGTGATGCCGACGATGTTGCCCGGCGTCTCGTCGCTGAAGGTGCCCTTCAGGCCGAAGTCCACCAGCTCCAGATCGCGTACTTCCAGGCCTTCCAGGCGCAGGGCGTTTTCCAGGCCGCGGATTGCCTGGGCGCGGGTGAAGTCGATCTGCGCGCCGCTCCAGTCCGGCAGGCCGAAACGCCGGCCCTTGAGATCGCGCACGGTGCGGATGCCGCTCTGCTCGGTGGTCAGGATCAGCTGCGCCTCATCGGCCCAGGACAAGCCGATCACACGGGTTTCGCGGCCGCTGGCGCGCGCCCAGATGGCCGGGATGTTGCCGCCGTGGCGCACCGAGTTCTGCAGCGTGTGGTCGAAGTGCGACTCGCGCACCGCCTGGTCGGCGGACTCGCGCAGCGACTTGATCTGCGTGCCCTGCTCGGCGAGGGATTCTTCCAGCCAGCCTTTCTGCACGGCGATGCCGAGCCCGGTGGGCACCGGGCAGCGGGTGTACCAGAGGGTATCGAGGGGACGGGACATGTTCAGCTCCTTGTGGCTCAGGCGCGGGCCTTGAGTTCGTGGACGTCGGCACGTTTTCCCTGCACCAGCGGCAGGACTTCCTGGCCGATGCGCAGGGCTTCTTCCAGATGCGGGTTGCCGGCGAGGATGAAGGTGGAGAAGCCGGCGTCGCGGTATTCGGCGAGGCGTTCGGCGACGTTCTCGTGGCTGCCCACCAGGCCGATGGTCGGTCCTGGCTTGGCCTTGCCGAAGCCGGCCCAGAGGTTGGGCCCGAGGATCAGGTCGTCGAAGCGCTCGACGTTCTGGTGGTAGGCGGTCTGCCGCGCGGCGCCGACGGAATCCGAGCCGGTGGCGAAGTTCTTGATGAAGGCGCTGGTGCGGGCGTCGATGCGTTCGTACTGGCGACGCAGTTCGCTCCAGGCGGCCTCTTCGGTCTCGCGGGCGAACAGGTCGATGCGGATGCCGAAGCGGATCTCGCGGCCCTGTTTGTCGGCCAGCTCGCGCACGCGTTCCAGGTGCGGCTTGAGCTTGTCGATCGGCTCGGCCCAGTTCAGGTAGACGTCGGCGTGTTTCGCCGCGACGTCCAGCGCCGGGTCGGAGAAGCCGGAGAAGTACACGCCGGGCTTGCGCACGTTGCGCAGCGCGACCGGCAGCGAGCCGTTCTCCAGCTGGTAGACCTCGCCCTGGTAGGAGAACTGCTCGTTCTTCCACAGGCCGTCGATGATGTCGAGGAACTCGCCGGTGCGCTGGTAGCGCTTGTCGTGTTCGAGGAAGTCCCCATTGGCACGCTGGCTGGCGGGGTTGCCGCCAGTGATGATGTTCCACTCCAGGCGGTCGCGGGACAGGTGCTGGAGGATCGCCGCCTGCTGCGCGGCGTAGGCCGGCAAGGTCCACGCGGCCTGGAAGGCGATGAGGAACTTGATCCGGCGGGTCTCGCGGGCCAGCGCGGCCGCGGCGATCCACGGCTCCGGCCCGGTGGGCAGCAGCGCGCCCTCGAAGCCGGCGATCTCGGCGGCCTTGGCGACCTGGGCGATGTAGTCGATGTAGGTGAAGCCGTCCGGCTCGCCGTTGGGCAGTCGGCCCGGGGCGATGTTGCCGGGGCGCTCGATATGGCTGCCTCGGTTGTTCTTGTCCGAGGCGAGATAGGGACCGTCGCTGCCCAGCGGCAGTCGCCAGAAGAATTCGGTGCTCATGGCCTTGCTCCTTTGCGTTGCGGGGGCAGCGTCATGCTGCTCGTGCAGGGTCTTGAGCAAGGGCTGTGCCCAAAGGCTGCAGGCCAGGCACGGCGCGGCTTTCAAGCTGGCGTGCTGCTCAGGCAGCAGGGCGTTTGTCTGTACAGCAGCAGTGGGGCAGCAGGCGATGCTGGGCGGGCAGCAATTTCGCCCGATCGGCCAGGGCTGGTGCCCTGTCGTTGCCTATGTTTTTTATATCCTGTTGATTCGTAGAGATTTTTTTTAATGGCACAAGTCCTGCTCAGTCACTGGAACACCGCCACGCGGTTCATCCATCCCCGACTGCCAGGAGGCATTCCATGTCCACCCTCGACCCGCAACTCGCCAGCCAGCTCGAACAGGTCCGCCGCGACTTCGCCAAGGCCTTCCGCGTGCTCAAGGAAAGCCGCACCCTCACTGCCACCAACACCTACCAGGCCTATGTTCGAGTACCCGACAGCGACAAGGTGATCGCCGTCCACGCGCCGAATCCCTGGGCCGACGATCAGGAAATCCGCGCGGTGGTGGCTACCTACGAGGGCGATGTGATCCTCGACGAAAGCATCCCCGGCGCGACCCCGCTCAGCGGCCGCGGCGCGGGTGGCAACGGCAAGCGCTACGCAGCGATTTTCCAGGCGCGCCCGGAAGTGAATGTGGTGATCCACGTGCACACCGCCTACCTCGGCGGCTGGGCCAGTGCGCACCGCGTGCTGCCGATCCGCTACGCCGCTTCCCAGCGCGTGACCCTGGCCCGCGAACTGCCGATCTACATCGATCGCCGCCAGCCCGAGCCGCTGTTCATCCTCGACAGGCTGGCCGAGAACCCGCACACCCCGGCGATCCTCGAAGCCAACGGCGGCGCGACCTTCTGGGGCGACGACCTGATCAAGGCGTCGAAGTTGATCCTGCTGATCGAGGAAGGCGCCTACTTCCAGGGCCTCGCCGAAAGCCTCGGTGGCTCCCAGGAGTTCGGCCCCGGCGTGCTGGAGCAGCAGTGGAAGATGACCGGCCTCTGGGAGCAGGGCCAGAAGCTGCTGGAGGCCGCTGCCTGACTTGCTGCCCGGCATGAAAAAGCCCTCTTGCGAGGGCTTTTTTGTGGGCGCGGATCTGGCTCCTACGGGCTCCTTGTGTTCTTCCGCGCCGCGCGCTCGAACACATTCTCCGCCCATTGATTCAGGCTCTTGCCGGAGGCCTTCGCTGCGATGGCTGCGGCCGCGTGAACCTCCGGCCGGATGCGCAGCATGATCTTTCCGGATGCGGGTTTCTCCGGCTCCACGCCGCGCTCGGCGCAGTCAGCGAGATAGTCCTCGACCGCCTCCTGCAAGGCCGCATGCAAACCACCGACGCTGTCGGAATGGAAGCTGATGATGTCGTGCACACCCAGCAGGCGCCCCACAAAAAGGTCGTCGCGGTCGTCGAAGTCGATGCGGGCGGTGTAACCCTTGTAGGTCATGCGGCTCATGTTTCCACTCCGGCCCGGCGCAGGAACTCGCGGGCTTCCTCGACCTGGTAGCGCTTGGCTTCCTTGCCCGGATGCGGGCGGTGGCAGCGCCAGGTCTGTCCTTGCAGCGTCAGCTTTACTCGCGAGCCCTCTCGCTCCTCCACGACTCCGCCCAGATACAGGATCAGGGCTTCGATGTCGGCAAACACGATCCCTGCGCTGGTTGGCGTGCGAAAGATCATGGCGAGGGTCTTGTGGTGGCGGTTCTGCACCATTGAATGCTATCTCTGAATGATAGCATTCAATGTCGGCATCTCGCGCGGCTTCGGCTCGAAACGTCGCGCCGTCGTGTAGGAGCGAGCCGCTTCCTGAAAGAGCTAATCGGGCGCTCCGGCAATCGATGGTTCAGGCCTGGCCGACCGTTGCCTGCGCTGTCGACGCGCGCCAGCGCAGCCCCAGGGGCAGCAGGAACAGCGGCAGCAGGCTGGCAACGATCAGCACGGCGAAGAACGGCAGGCGCGAGGGCA
Source organism: uncultured Pseudomonas sp. (assembly GCA_966191535.1). Taxonomy (GTDB): domain Bacteria; phylum Pseudomonadota; class Gammaproteobacteria; order Pseudomonadales; family Pseudomonadaceae; genus Pseudomonas. The sequence goes on from CBIGPF010000031.1 coordinate 34,306, forward strand.
GGCTGAACAGCGGGAACAGCAGCACAGGACCGAGGAACATCGACAGGTACAGCGCCTGTTCGGCCACGCCGCCGGCGCCCATCACGTCGCCGCCACGGCTCATGCGCGGGATGCTGGTGAACACCCAGGCGACCACGAAGCTGCCGAAGAAGCCCTGGACGATCTTCGCCACGATGGCCGTGGTCGGTGCGATCCCGGGGATGAACACCACGACTTCCAGCACCACGCCGATCAGCGCGCCGCCGACCACCGCCAGCGGGCCAAGGACACGCAGGTTGAGCACGAAGCCGGCCAGCAGCCCGGCCAGCACGCTGGAGAGGATACCGACGGTGGAGATCACGCCGATGGTCGAGGGTGCTACGCCCAGGCTGTGGATGAAGTAGTCCGGGGTGATGGTCACCAGGCCCAGGGCGACGGTCAGCGGCGCGCCCACGGCCAGCGCCAGGCGCAGCACCGAGGGTTCGGCGTAGAGCCGCAGGGTCTGGCGCAGGGAGTGGCGTTCGCTGCGGCTGGCGAGGTTGACCGCCGGCAGCAGCGGCGTGGCCAGCAGGAGCACCAGCAGCACCGCCGCGTGGCCGCTGAACGCGGTGCGCCATTCGCCGTGCTGGCCGCCGACGTAGGGCGCCACGGCGAAGATGGCGATGGCGCCGCCCAGCGGCGAGGCGACCGACCAGAACGCCAGCGCCGTGGTGCGTCGACGGCCTTCGGTGGTGTGCACCAGCAGGGCCAGCGCGGCAAGCACCACGCTGATGTAGCCGGCGCCTTCGACCACGCGCAGGGCGATCAGGGTGGTGAAATCGTCGCTGCGGCTGGCCACGTAGCTGCACGCCGCCGCCAGCAACAGGCCGAAGACAATGGCGCGGCGTTCACCGACCCGCGCCACGACCCAGGTGACCAGGGGCGAGGCGAGGGCGGCGACCACCGCCACCGCCGACACCACCCAGCTGGCCCGCGAGGGGCTGACCGAGAAGGCGTTGGCGACGTCGGCGACCAGCAGGATGGTCTTGCCGTGGCACGCCGCGATGATCACGGCGAAGGCCAGGGTGAGCAGTATCGAGGGCCAGCTTCCGGCACGCATCGGGAAATCCTCTTGAAGGGAGAAGCGGCGCCTCAGCGCCGCGAAATGTTCAGGACCTGAAGCTCGCTGAAGGCGTCATAGCCGCGCTGTCCGCCCTCGTAGCCGAGACCGCTCGACTTGTGCCCGCCCTTGGGTGCGCCGGGCTGGATATGACCGTGCTGGTTGACCCAGGCGAGCCCCGCCTCCAGCCGCGCGGCAATCGCTTCACCGCGTGCGAGGTCGCGAGTCCAGACCGAGGCACCGAGGCCGTACGAGCTGGCGTTGGCCTGGGCAATGGCGTCTTCCACGTCGCGGAACGGGATGACCGGCAGTACCGGGCCGAACTGTTCCTCGTCCACCAGCGCGACACCTGCGTCGATGCCGCTGACCAGGGTCGGCGGGTAGAAGTAGCCGGGGCCATCCGCTGGTGCGCCACCGCTGTGGATGCGCGCGCCACGCGCTCGGGCGTCTTCCACCAGGGCGATGACCCGCTCCAGTTGCTGCGCATTGGTCAGCGGACCGAGCTCGGTCTGTGGATCCAGGCCATGGCCGAGGCGGGTGCGCTGCGCGCGTTCCGCGAGGGCGGCGAGCAGGGGCTCGAACAGGTGTTCGTGGACGTACAGGCGCTTGATCGCGAAGCACACCTGGCCGCTGTTCCAGAAGGCGCCCCAGAACAGCGGTTCGACGATGGCGTCGAGGTCGGCGTCGTCCAGCACCAGCGCCGCGTCGTTGCCGCCCAGCTCCAGGGTCAGGCGCTTGAGGTCGTCCGCGGCGCGGGCATACAGATGTTTGCCGGTGGCGACGCTGCCGGTGAAGGTCACGTGGCGCACGCCGGGATGACGCACGAGGTGTTCGCCGACCTCACCGGCACCGGCGACCACGTTCAGCACGCCGGCCGGGAAGACGTCGGCCAGCAGGTGCGCCAGCAGCAGGGTAGACAGCGGTGTGTGCTCCGATGGCTTGGCGACCACGGTATTGCCGGCATGCAGGGCCGGGGCGATTTTCAGCACCAGCAGGATCAGCGGGACGTTCCATGGCGTGATGGCGGCGACCACTCCGAGCGGGCGGCGACTGATCCGCACCAGGCGCTCGCCGTCGTCGCGCAGCGAGGTGTCGGTGGGCAGGTCGAGGTGGGCGTGATGCTCGAAGGTGGCGGCGACGCCGGCCACTTCCTCCAGGGTCGAGCGCAACGGACGGCCCTGTTCGCGGGTGATGAGTTCGGCCAGCGCCTGGGCGTTCTCGCGCACCCGCCCGGCTGCGTGGGCGAGGCGCTGGCGGCGGGCGTCGAGGTCAGCAGCCCAGGCCGGGAAGGCGCGGCGCGCAGCCTCCACCGCCTGGTCGACCTGGTCCGGGGTGGCGCGGGCCGCCTCGCCGACCAGCTCTTCGTTGGCCGGGTCGATGACCTTGTCGTAGTGCGTGGCGGCCTGTGGGCGGCCATCGATCAGCAGTTCATGACGGGACATGGCGGTCTCCTCAGGCGCCGGCCAGGATGGCGTCGGCGATCTTCTCGGCGAGCATCAGGGTCGGCAGGTTGGTGTTGGCGGTGGGGATCACCGGGATGATCGAGGCGTCGACGACCCGCAGGCCCTCGACGCCGTAGACGCGTCCGGCGCTGTCGACCACCGCTTGCGGATCGTCGGCGGCGCCGATGCGGCAGGTGCCACTGGGATGCCACACGCCGCCGATGTGCCGGCGCAGGTAGGCTTCCAGCGCGGTGTCGTCATTGAGCAGCGCGTCTAGTGACGGACCACCCGGCTGCGGGACAGCGAAGGGCGTGAGCGCGAGTTGGAGGTCGTAGCGCGCCAGCACCGGGTGCTTGAACAGCCTCTGGATGGTGCGCAGTGCGATGCGGGCGCGTTGCAGGTCGCGGGGGTCGGAGAGCAGGTTGAAGTCGACCTGGGGCGGGCTCGCCGGGTCGCGGTCGCGCAGGGTCAGGCGGCCGCTGGAACTGGGCTTGTTGATCCAGAACAGCGCGTGGGCGACACCGCGCTCGGCATCCGCGCCTACTGCTAGGTAGAGGTCCGATGGGGTCTCCGGATCGACGCCCGATGACACGCGGATGCCCAGCTGGTGCGAGGTGCCGGGGCACGCCAGTACCGCGTCGGAACGGGCCGGGTCGCTGAGTGTGGCGAAGGTGCCCAGCGAGCTGTGTTCCCACAGGTTGCCGCCGACACCGGGGCGGTCGACGATCACCTCGATGCCCAGGTCCTGCAATTGGCTCGCCGGTCCGATGCCGCTGCGCAGCAGGAAGGCCGGGGAGTGCAGGGCGCCGGCGGCGAGGATGACTTCGTCGGCCTGGATGGAAAGTCGAGCGCCGTTGCGCAGCAGGTCGACGCCGGTGATGCGCTGGCCGTCGCGCTGCAGGCCGAGCACCTGGCTGTCCGTCCACAGTGTCAGGTTGGGACGCGCGCGCACCTGTTCGTCGAGGTAGCCACGGGCAGCGGAGACGCGCTGGCCGTGCTCCAGGTTCACGGCCGGGGCGAAATAGCCGTCCTCGAACACGCCGTTCTGGTCGCCGATGTCGCGCAGGCCTTCGGCATCCAGCGCCGAGACCACGGAGCGGGTGAAGGGCGTCCAGTCGCGGCTGGAGATACGGCTGATCGGGATCGGCCCGTCGTGGCCATGCAGCGGGCCGGCGTAGTCGGTGTCGCGCTCGAGCTTGCGGAAGTAGGGCAGCACGTCGTCCCAGCCCCAGCCTTCTGCTCCCTGTGCCGCCCACTGGTCGTAGTCGCGCGGCAGGCCGCGGTTGGCCACCAGCACGTTGACGCTGGAGCCGCCGCCGAGCACACGGGCCTGCTCGAGGTAGCGCTCGGGGCGCTCGACACCTTCGGGCTGCGCGCCGTGGCGCACGCTCAGGTCCGGCCAGAAGTAGCGGTCGCGCAGTTCCAGGCGCAGGCGGAAGGGATTGTGGCCGTCGAGGATTTCCGCCGGCGTGGCGTGCGGTGGGGTATCCGGGCCGGCTTCGATGAGCAGGACGCGGCGTTGCGGTTCGGCGGACAGCCGGCTGGCGAGAACGCTGCCGGCGCTGCCGCCGCCGACGATGATGTGGTCGTAGTGGACTGTGGTCATGGGGCCTCCGGGCCCGACGCTCCCGCGCCGGGCTCACGCTGGGTGATCAGAAGCCGACGGAGATGCCGGCGACCAGGGCGCGGGGGGCGCCCTTGAAGTACTTGGGCGCGCCGTAGAAATCGCCGTCGGCCGGGTCGGCGGAGACCGTCCCCGAGTTCACGCCCGACAGGTAGTGCTTGTCGAAGACGTTGTTGAGGTTGAGCGTCAGGGTGGTTTCCTTCAGCGCGCTGCCCAGGTCCTTGAGGCGGTAGCCCAGGTTGGCGTCGAACACGGTGTAGCCGCCGATCTTCTCGTTGTTGGCCAGGTCGCCGTAGAAGCTGCCGGTGTGGCGGCCGAGGAAGTTGGCGTAGAAGGTCTGGTTGTCGTAGCCGATGCCGGCGCTGAACAGGTTGCGCGGGGTGTCGTAGAGCTGGTTGCCCTTGGTGTCCAGGCGGGTGCCACCGGCGCTGTAGTCGTCGTCCTGGGTGGAGCGCAGGTAGGTCCAGGAGGCGAAGTAGTTGAAGTTCGACGGCAGCAGCCCGTTGAGCGACAGCTCCAGGCCCTTGGTGGTGACGTCGCCGGCGTTGAAGTAGGAGGTGACGCCGGAGACTTCCTCGAATGCCGCCTGGCGATCCTTGAACTTGTCGTAGAACAGCGCGGCGCTGAGCAGCACGTCATCGGTGCTGTAGCGCCAGCCGATCTCCTGGTTCCAGGTGACTTCCGGCTTCTGCTTGTCGCCGCCGTCTGCCTGGCCGTAGACCGAGGCCACCGCCGGGGTGCGCATGTTCGAGGTGGTGTTGTAGTAGAGCTGCTGTTGCGGGTCGAGCTGGTAGCTCAGGCTGAGGCTGGGCAGGAAGCGGTTGTAGTCGGCGCTGCCGGTGTAGCCGCTGAGGCGGTCGTCGCCCTTGTTCTGCGTGTGCTGCCAGGCCAGGCCACCGGTGAGGACGAGCTGCGAGGTGATGTCCCAGGTGTCCTGCAGCCAGAGCTTCTGGGTGGTGATCTCGTTGCGCTGGTCGGTGAAGTAGATGGCATTGCCATTGCCGTCGCGCAGTTTGTGGCTGCCGTCGATGCCGGCGGGTTTGCCGTTGCCCTTGATCTCGACGACCGGGAACTGGTTGCGTGCGTGGGTGTAGTCGGTCCACAGGCCCAGTTGCAGGGTGTGATCGTCGTTGACCAGGACGTCCAGCGTGTTGGTCGAGCCGATGCGGTACTGCGTCGGGTAGACGCTCAGCGCGCCGGTCACCAGCGGGTCGATCCTGTCACCGTCGCCATTGAGGTCCGCGTTGACCTTGTTCTCGTTGACCGGCACCACGGCGACCGCGGCGGTGCCATCGGTGACGCGGACGAAGTATGGATCGACCTTCAGCTGGACCCTGTCGGACAGGTTGAACAGCCCGTTGAGCGCGTAGGTCTGGATCTTGAAGTCGGCGCGCGAAGCCGCCGCGCTCTGGCCGGGAATGGTGACGTCGGGTACGCCGTTGGTGCCGTTGCCCTTGGTGGGATAGATGTCCCGCGGGTAGCCCTGGTCGTACTTGTCGGCGCGGTACTCGGCGAGCGTCGGGTGGTTGTAGCTGTTGGTGCGCATCAGGAAGCTGGAGAACAGCCCGTTGATGCGGTTGCCGTTGCCCCACTCGTACTGCAGGTTGCCTTCGTAGCGGTTGGAGGACAGTTCGCCGCCGCTGTTGTCCCAGAGGTCGGCGGTGGTGCGCGAGGCCGAGAGCCAGGCGGAGAAGCCGTTCACTTCGCCGGTGTTGACCCGTGCGAAGGTGCGGAACAGGCTGTCGCTGCCGACGTTCTGCTTGACCAGCAGGCCGCTTTCCTTTGTTGGCGCCACGGACCTGATCAGCACGCTGCCGCCACTGGCGGTGAGGGTCGGGGCGTTGATCGAGGAGGAGCCGTAGAGCACCGAGACCGACTCGTAGTTCTCTGGGTCGCCCATGAAGTCGGCGTGGGGGGTGAGGAACTGCGGGTCGTTGAGCGGGATGCCGTCGCGGACGAAGCCGATCTGGTCCTGGGAGAAGCCGCGGATGTTCAATCCGCCTTCGGTGATGCCGCTGTTGTCGCCGCCGCTGACGTGGACGCCGGGCAGGTACTTGAGGGCGCCGGTGACGGCACTGTCGAGGCCGACGAATTTCTCCAGCTGGGATTTGGTCAGGGTGCCCTTGGAAACCGGCGCCACTTCCTTGCGGGCGTCGCCAACCTGGGTTTCCTGGCTCTGGCCCTCGACGGTCACGGTACTGAGCGTGATGCCTTCGGGAGATTTCGAGTCATCGGAAAGTGCAACTTCCGCGTTGAATAACAAGGTGCTGGATAACGCTATCGCCAGCGGTTTAAGACGGAACTCTCTTGCATGTTTCATGGCAGTCACTCGGGGCTTTTAATTGGTTCTGAGTGAGCCAGAGCAAGCACTGTGCCATGCGTTTTAGAGCGGTTTCAGGCGGGTTTTCAGTGTTTTTCTGCTGTTGCCGCAGCAACTGCTTTTGCAGTGGTGCTGGGGCAGCTACTTGTCATGATCAGTTGCTTGAGAAGGTGGCCGTGAAAACCATAAAGCCCCGATAACGGGGCTTTATGGTTCGCGTGGATAACGGGACGAATCAGGGCTGGCTCGCGACGGTTTTCTTCTGCTCTTTCCAGTAGCCCTGGAGTTGCTGGTTCTTCAATCCCTGCTCGACGAACTTCGGCTCCAGCAGGTCGTCCACCGTCACCGGTTTGCGGATCAGTTTCGCCTTGAGGCTGTAGGCGATGCCGTCGGTGTAGTGCTGGCGCAGGGCGTCGTCGTAGAGCGGCGAGAAGTGCGCGGACCAGGGCTCGCCGGAGACTTCGCGTTGCAGCACGCTCAGTGGCACGCCGGAGCGGCTCTGGGCTTGCTGGTAGGCCGCCTGATTGGCGTCCTGGGAGACCCACCACGCGGCTTTCAGGTAGGCGTCCACCACCAGTTGGGTGAGGTCGGGATGCGCCTTCACGAAGTCCCGTGCGCCCCATACTTCGGCACGCATCTTCCAGTCTGCCGGGGCTTCCTTGCTCGACCAGATGATGCGTCCGACCTGCTTGTCCTCCAGCAGGAAGGCATCGCTCAGGGTGAAGAACGCATCCACCCGCCCGGCGCTCAAGGCAGCGGCACCGGCCTGGGGATTGAGGTTGAAGATGCGGAAGTCTTCGAAGCCCAGGTGGTTGGCTTCCAGCAGCTTGGCGAACGACAGCTCCCACGGCCGGCCGCGGTGCAGCGCGATGCGCTTGCCCTTGAGGTCGGCGATGGATTTCGCCGTGGAGCCCGGTGGCACCACGAGGTAGACGTTGTTGCCGATGCCGCCGGGGACGATCAGCTGGGTCTGCACGCCCGAGGCGTTGGCGATGATCGATGGCAGGTCGCCGTAGAAGGCGAAGTCGATGCGCTTGTTGGCGAACTCCTCGTTGACGAAGGTTCCCACCGAGCCAGTGGCGGCGGGCACCCATTCCAGCTTGATGCCGCGCTGGGCCAGTTGCTGCTCCAGCCACTTGTCGCGGTCGATCACGTAGGACGGGCCGTTGAAGGTGATCTCCCCGGCGTTGGCATAGGCCACCGTGGCGATGCGCAGGGTGGTGGGCTGCTCGGTGGCCAGGGCGTGGCCCGCAAGCAGCACGGCGGCGGCCGGCAGCAACCGGCGCAACGCGCGATGCAGAAGGTTCATGGGGATTACCTCGCTCAGAAGTCGGTGGTGACCGAGACGCCGAAGGTGCGCGGGTCGCCGTACATGACGGCTGCCGTCTGGTAGCCGGTGGGCAGGGTGTGGTTGCGGTACTCCTTGTCGGTGAGGTTGTTCACATAGGCGGTGATGCGCGTGGTCTCGCCCGGCAGCTCGTAGGTCACCCGCGCGTTGCCCAGGGTGTAGCCGCCGGTGCGCATGTTGGCGCTCTGGTCGTTGGTGAAGAAGTACTGGCGGCTGCGGGTGTTCCAGTCGGTGCCCAGCACCACCGCGCCGCCGACGTTCAGCGGGATGCGGTAGTCGGCGCCGATCACCGCCGAGACGCTGGGCGCGCGGACGAAGTGGTTGCCGGAGTAGTCGTCGTTGCCCGAGGTGTAGTCGGTGAACTCGGTGTGCAGCAGGCCCAGGCCGAGATTCAGGTGCAGGTTCTGCACCGGGATGGCTTCGAGCTCGAACTCGGCGCCGTAGGCCTCGCCTTGTGCACCGTTGGCCAGGCGCGAGACGGTCTGGTTGTTCACCGCGGTGACGATGTTGAGCTGGATGTCCTCGTAGTCGTAGTAGAAGACGCTGGCGTTGGCGTTCAGACGACCGTCGAACCATTCCGACTTCAGGCCCAGCTCATAGGAGGTGAGGTATTCCGGGTCGACCTTGGCCACCGTGGCCTGGCTGGTGACACCGGCGTTGTAGCCGCCGGAGCGGAAGCCGCGGGCATAGCGGAAGTAGACGCGGGCGTTGTCGGAGAGGCGGTACTCCGGCGTCAGGTCCCAGCTGTAGTCGCTCCAGGTATTGCTCTCGTCCTGGGTGGCGTTGACGATCAGTGGGGTCTCGACGTTGCCCGGCTGCCACCAGTGGCCG